>CAMCCH010000009.1 GCA_945873335.1 Bifidobacterium breve
GAACCTGATTGCGGTGCGCGTGCCAAAATTTCGGCAGCTTGCGGGTTAAGAAAATCCACGTGACATCCTCCTGATTATTTTTACCTGTACTGACCCTAACAATGTAAGCGCCGAAATGCTTCCCAATAAAGCTCAAAAGCTACCTAAATGCCCCATGTTCGCTCAGGGCAGATTGTTATTGGGTTACTTCGCCAACTTCTGGTTCTGGTGCTTGCGGGCGAAGCGCCTCAAGATCTACAACATTTCCTGATGCATCGCTGACCTTGACGCGAGCAAGAACAACTGCGAGCGCTTTAGCACGAGAGACTTCGGCAACGAGTTGCGAAATTTGCCCAGCCTTTTGCAATTCTGCTGCAAATTGCTCAGGAGCCATTCCATATCGCTGTGAAGTACGAACCAAATATTCAGTCAATTCAATTTCAGTAACGTTGACATCTTCTGTCTGCAAAATTGCATCGAGTAAGAAATCAGATTTCAATGATGAGCGAACTTGCCCATCAACTTCTGCACGATGCTCGGCATCTTCAAGGCGACCTTCACCCTCAAGGTGATCATTTACTTCTGCCTCAACGACAGAGTCTGGAACCGGAATATCTAAATCATCAATCAACTTTTTGAGCAGTAGATCGCGTGCCTGTGTTCCCTGTTCCATCTTCTTCACACGCTCTAAGCGAGTATTGAAATCAGCCTTCAATTCAGCCAATGAATCAAATTCGCTAGCAAGCTTTGCAAATGCATCATCAATAGGTGGAAGTTCACGCTCTTTGACCGCCTTGACCGTTACTTCAACATTTCCGCTTTCACCCTCTGCTTGGCCAACTAGCTGTGAATCAAATGTCTTTGACTCCCCCGCTGATAGGCCCTCAAGTGCTGCATCTAGGCCATCAATCATGCGATCTGAGCCGACTTCATAAGAAATATCGTTAGCTACTCCGCCTTCAACTTCTTTTCCATCAATGCGTGCGGTGAGATCAATAGTGACAAAGTCACCAGTTTTGACAGCTCGCTCAACAGTATTGAGAGTTCCAAAACGAACACGAAGGTTTTCAATCTGCTCATCAATATCTGAATCTGCAACCACTACATCATCTACTGTGATTTCAATCTTTGAAAAATCTGGAAGTGTGACTTCTGGGCGAACATCTACTTCAACAGTGAATGAGAGCTTCTCGTTATCGATGTATTCCTTGACCTCAACTGTTGGGCGGCCAATAACAAAAATCTTGTGCTCGCGAGCTGCCTGGCCATAGAAATCAGGAAGGGCAGAATTGATTGCTTCATCAATTACTGAACCGCGACCAACGCGTTGATCAATCATTGATGATGGAATTTTGCCTTTGCGAAAACCAGGAATATTTACCTTTGATGCAATCGCCTTATATGCATTATCAACATGTGTTGTGAGCTCTGCATATTCAACATCTACAGCTAGTCGAACACGAGTAGGTGACAAAGTTTCGACCGTGCTCTTCACAATTACTCCTTCAAAAAAAGTCTGGTCGGGGCGGGGAGATTCGAACTCCCGGTCTCCTGCTCCCAAAGCAGGCGCGCTAGCCACTACGCTACGCCCCGAGGCGCAATACGGGAGTCTAGAGGAGATTTTCACCTTCTCTTACCGACCTAGTAGATTCACCTCATGCCCATGCGGGTGTAGCTCAATGGTAGAGCCCCAGCCTTCCAAGCTGGCCATGCCGGTTCGATCCCGGTCACCCGCTCCAAATCTTTCTTAGCCGATTTGGCCGACTAAATTTAAAATCGCTTTACCTGTAATGGCGAGCGGCGCTGTGCCGGTTACACCGACAATGTCAGACATGGTAATTAGTAATTTTGCTGATGCTGATCCAGTTGAAATTGTTCCAATGATATTGAACATGTAATGACGAGACTGGACCCCATTCACATATCCCCTTGCGTCGCTTACGAAAACTTGAGAAAGAATTGTTGAACCTGGCGAATTTGATAAGACTTCTGCATTGAAATAAAAAGCGCTGGAATTCGTGATTGCAAAAGTGCCATCTAAAATAACTTGGAAGTTATAAAAAGCATTTGCTTCCAAAGCACCGAACTCAGCTGAGTTACTCGATGAAGGTGTGGCCGTCGAGAGACTCCAGCTAGGAATACTTATAAAATGTGAGAACGACGGACCAACTGTTCCTGTCTCACCTTTAGCACCTGCTGAACCCGGAGCACCATTTGATCCAACTGTTCCTGTCTCGCCTTTAGTACCGATTGGGCCTGTCGAACCAGTTAATCCCGTGTCGCCTTTGGCGCCGCTATTTCCCGTAAGTCCGGTTAGTCCCGTGTCACCTTTGGCACCAGTCGGCCCCGTGCCTGAACCAGAAGCACCAGCTGGTCCTTGAGCTCCCTGCGCGCCTGAACTTCCAGTAGCACCGATACTTCCTGTCGCACCTTTTTCACCTT
Organism: Bifidobacterium breve; assembly: GCA_945873335.1. Lineage (GTDB taxonomy): Bacteria > Actinomycetota > Actinomycetes > Nanopelagicales > Nanopelagicaceae > Planktophila. Next base: position 2,422 of record CAMCCH010000009.1, read on the forward strand.
GAATACCTTGTGGGCCAGTAGATGAGGAAGCGGTACTTATGTTTTTTGCATCACTTCCATTCTTTCCATCGGTTCCATTTGTTCCTGCAATGCCTCGAAGTGATGTTGGAGTTAGCCATTTACCTTTTGATTTTGGGCCATAAATATTTGCATTCTTTACATCAATATAAAAATCACCATTGATTCCTATTGCTGATGAAGGTGGAGTTGTTCCACTAAGAATCGTGTTGGGAATTGCTGCAACTGTTCTTCCTGCTGATTTTGGTTTTGTCACAGATGTTTTCGTTGCCGCAAAACTTTGTGCAGGAAGAGCTATGAGAAGTGCGGTGGTGATCAGTGCTAGGGAAGTTCGCTTCATGAGGCTCCTTTAAACCATTGACTGAAGGTTTGCTGAGTCCAGTGTGAAACTGCGAATCCTTGGCGTATATCGGGAGATGTCCGGCACTCCTTGAGTATTTTACGAAGGGTGCCCCTACTTTTGAGCGTTACGTGGGACGAAAACTCACAAGGTTTTTTCAGGTTTTCTGCCTACTATTTTGAGTATCGAGGAGTTATCTACGAGTAGTCAATGGCACTTTGTCAGCGACACTGATACTTCGCAAGAAGGAAGGCGACATAGAAATGTCATCAAAGAAGACAATTGTTGCAATCGCAATCACAACCGCAGCACTAACAGTTGGTTCAATTGGATTTGCAAATGCTTCACCAAAGTCAACAACACGAGTTTCAACAACAAAGGCATCAGCGCGTGTTTCAGGAATTATCAACCCAATTACCTCGATGAAGGGTGGGCCTGTCAACGCAGTTACATCAGTTCTGGCTGCACTGGTAACTAAGGGAACAATTACTCAAGCACAAGCAGATGCAATTGTTGCCGCAGTTACTGCAGCGCAAGTTGCAGAGCGTGGCGTTGAAGGATCACCAAAGAGAGTTGCACATCCTGACCGCGCAGTAATCGATAAATTGATTTCAGATTCAATTGGTGTCGATACTGCAACTATCAAATCACGCCTTCGCGCTGGTGAATCGCTAGCAACTATTGCTGGTGCAAAGAAAGATGTACTCGTTGCAGCACTAGTTGCTGAGGCAACAAAGAGAATTGATGCAGCTGTAACTGCAGGAACTCTCACCGCAGCGCAAGCCACAGCGATGAAATCAACTCTTGTTGCTAAAACAACTGCGCAAATAAATGAAACACGTGGAGCAGGATTCCCTGGTGCTCCAAAGGGTAAAAAGGGTGGACGCGAACATGGTGGTAAGGGTGATCGTGACCACGGCGACATGGACGATCGTGACGATGCACCAACTGCATAAGGAATAAGTACAAGCTTCATACCTCCTCCGAAAGGGAAAAAACCCGCCACATATACAAGGTGTGTGGCGGGTTTCTCTTTGCCCGAATGAGTACATGGCAGACTGTCTACGTGCGAATACATATTGGAAGCGATCATGCAGGTTTAGAACTCAAGAACGCATTAGTTGAGCACTTGAAGAGCAAGGGCCACGATGTAACTGATCACGGGCCACATGAATATGACGCTCTCGATGATTACCCAGTCTTTTGCATTCCAGCAGCGCAAGCAGTTGCTAAAGATTCATCATCACTGGGAATTGTTTTAGGCGGTTCGGGAAATGGCGAACAAATTGCAGCAAATAAAGTCGCCGGTGTGAGGGCAGCACTTGCGTGGAGTATCGAAACAGCGCAATTAGCTCGCTCGCACAATGATGCCAATGTTGTTGCTATCGGTGGACGTATGCATCCAATAGAGGTGTGTAAAGAAATAATCGATGCCTTTATTGCCGAACCATTTAGCAATGATGAGCGACATATTCGCCGAATTGGATTGATAAGCAAGTACGAAAAAGATAAAACTATCTAAAGTACATAAAGTCAGTAACTTGATGCTTTTTATCTAGACCTTGTCCCTCAAAACGTGTCAGTGGTCGCCATTCTGGCTTTGCAACAACTCCCCCGGTAAATAGATCACTTGCAGAAAAGACTTCAGAGATGCGCTCAGCGTAGGGAACCCAATCGGTGGCGATGTGGAAGTAGCCACCAGGCTTTAGTTTGGAATGAATGACTGCAATAAATTCTGGGTTCACGATGCGACGTTTATTATGTTTTTTCTTTGGCCAAGGATCTGGAAAATAAAGATGGAATCCATCGATAGATTGATCTTCAATCATGTAATGCAAAACCATGTGGGCATCTTCTTCGATGACCTTAATATTTTTTAGCTGGGCTTCATCTATTCGGCCTAAGAGTTTTCCAATTCCAGGTGGGTGTAAATCAATAGCAACAAATGCTGTATCGGGAAGGTGCTGGGCAATATGGGCTGTTGCCTCACCCATTCCAAAACCTATTTCAACAACTAACTTTTTATGCTTTGGAAAAAGGGAAGCTAAATCAACTTTTTCTTGAGTGTAGGCAATTCCGTAGGTGAGCCACAGCGCATCCTTGGCAGCTTTTTGAGCCTCAGTGATGCGTGAACCGCGAATTGTGTATGAGCGGTTTGTAGGGCGTTCCATAAGCTAACTCTGTCATGGTTGGATAACAACATTGAAATCGAGTAACCAAAGGAGTTCACGGTGCCAGGAGTAAATATCACCCAAGCAGAGGCAGCAGCGCGTTCGGCAATTCTAAAAGTCGAGAGCTATGTCATTGATTTAGATCTGACCACTGGCCCTGAGACATTTCGCGTAAAGACAGCAATCAAGTTCAAGGGTCTCAAGCCTGGTGAATCAACATTTATTGATGCCGTTGGCAAAAGTGTTATCTCTGCAACTTTGAATGGTCAAAGCTTTGACGCAAAATTCGATGGAGAGACTATTTATCTACCTGCAATTGCCGCAGAGAATCTTTTAGAGATTGAACTCGAGGGTGTTTATTCCAATACTGGTGAAGGACTTCACCGTTTCGTAGATCCATCCGATAACGAGGTTTATCTCTACACACAGTTTGAAACGGGTGATGCACGTCGTATGTATCCATGTTTTGATCAACCAGATCAGAAGGCAACTTTTACAATTAGCACTATTACCCCCAAGCACTGGGAAATCATTTCAAACTACGAAGTTGGCTCTGTCAAAGATTTAGGTGCAGTTACAAAGCACACTCAATTCAAGGTCTCACAAGTAATTTCAACATATGTCACAGCAATAGTCGCCGGCCCATATCAATATGTAAAAGATGAGTACAAAGGCGAAAAGACAATTCCACTCGGAATCTATGCACGTAAGTCATTCTTTCAATATGTTGATGCTGCCAATATCTTTGAAATAACAAAGCAAGGGTTTGCCTATTTCGAAAAGACATTCGGTCTTGCCTATCCATTTGGAAAGTATGACCAACTCGCAGTTGCTGAATACAACTGGGGAGCAATGGAAAATGTTGGCTGCGTAACTTTCCACGAAGATGTACTTATCTTCCGAAGTAAGGTAACTGAGAGCAAGCACCTAGGTCGTGCCAGCACAATTCTTCACGAGATGGCTCATATGTGGTTTGGCGATCTTGTAACAATGAAGTGGTGGGAAGACTTGTGGCTCAATGAATCATTTGCTGAGTGGGCTTCATATATGGCAACGAGTGAAGCAACTAAATACACACATGCATGGACAGAGTTCAATGCAATTCGCAAGAACTGGGCATATCGCCAAGATCAACTCTCCTCTACTCACCCCATTGCAGTTGCAATGGAGGATCTAGAGGCTGTGCGCACAAACTTTGACGGAATTTCTTATGCAAAAGGTGCATCAGTACTTCAGCAATTAGTTGAACACGTTGGACGTCAGAACTTTATCGATGCACTACGAATCTATTTCACAAAGCATGCTTATAAGAACACAACCTTGAATGATTTGATGTTTGAACTAGAGGCAACAAGTGGTCGTGATCTCAAGCCTTGGGCTAAGACTTGGCTACAAACTGCTGGTGTAAATACTTTGCGACCAGAAATTTCAATTACCGACGGCGCTTACTCTGCAATTGCAGTCAAACAAGAAGCGCCAACCATGCCTGTTGGTTCACAAGAACTACGTCCTCATCGCTTGAAAGTTGCACTCTTTGATATCGCAGGCGGCGCACTTGTTCGTCGAAAGAGCGTTGCACTCGATGTTGCAGGTGCGCTTACTCCAGTTACTGAATTAGTGGGTGAAAAAGTTGCTGACTTAGTACTGATCAACGATGGCGACCTCTCGTATGCAAAGTTGCGCTTTGATGATCGCTCAATTGCATCACTGAAGAGCCACCTTGGAAAACTCAATGATCCACTAGCGCGCGCCCTTATCTGGGCATCCCTTTGGGATTCAGTTCGAGATGGCGAGCTTTCAACTTCTGATTACCTCACTATTGCACTCAACGCACTTGCCGATGAGAGCGATATTTCAATTGTCACAATGACAATTACTCAACTCGATACAGCAATTTGGCAATATTGCGATCCAGGCAAGCGTCAAGGACTTCGTCTCATACTGGCTAATGCCATGGAGAAATTCCTTGATGGCGCAAAGCCAGGAAGTGATCATCAACTTCAATTTGCAAAAGCATTTGCCGATGCAGCCGTCACTCCAGAACAAAATGAGCGAATCAAGTCAATCCTCAGTGACTCAGTATCTGGTCTAGCAATTGATGCAGATCTTCGTTGGTACCTATTTATCTGCGCAATCAAACGTGGAGTACTCGGTGCAGCAGATATCGATGCAGAACTAGCCCGCGATAACACCGCTCATGGAAAGCAAAATGCCGCCTACGCATTTGCTGCAATTCCAAGTGCGGAAGCAAAAGCAAAAGCATTTACCTCTGTAGTCAATGAGAACTTGAGTAACACTATTCATGCCTACACATGCCGTGGATTCAATCTTCCATTGCACTCACACTTACTTGAGCCATTTGTTGATCAATACTTTGCGATGCTCAATGACCTATGGAAGAACAAGGGATTTGAGATTGCAGAAGCAACAGCAATCCTGACCTTTCCAACTTACATTGTCAGTGATTCAACACTTGCTAAAGCGCAAAATTGGTTAGATGTCACCGGAAAAGATTCTGCTGGTGCACTTCGCCGCGTTGTTGCCGAAGGTCGCGATGCTCTTGCTCGCGCTCTCAAGGCACAGAAATGCGATAAGTAATTAGTTCTATTCAATAGAAGTTATTGAAGAACTCTTCTTCTTTTTGCGCTCTGCTGTGGAGGCCCATGACAAAAGGGCAATCACAAAAAAGAGTGCGATTGGGATTAGGATAAAAGTTACAACAGTCTCGATCGCGCTGAGTGCTTCTCCTGGAATGTAACCATCTTCTTGGGCGATGGTGCGAAGAGAGACAAGGCTTTGTAAGTTATTCGTCATGGAATTAGTCTAAGTTATTTATGCAGTAGCTGCTGCCACACCAAATGGTTCAAGGTATTGCAACCATATTTTATCTGTTCGTCCCGTTCCAAGAATTCTCCAAGCGGCTCCAACTGGTTCGCGAGGCAGTGTGCGCAGTTTCCAACCCATTTCTTTCAGTGGCTTGTCTGCCTTGAGATGGTTGCACTTATGACATGCAGAGACAACATTTTCCCAATTGTGACCACCACCACGGCTTCGCGGAATAACGTGATCAATTGAAGTTGCTGGTGCTGCGCAATAAACACAACGTCCACCATCGCGGGCAAAGATTGCGCGACGTGAAAGTGGGACTGCGTGGCGATAAGGAATGCGAACAAATTTAGTGAGGCGAATTACTGAAGGTAGTGACATCTGGCCATGTGCATGATGGACAACTTCACCAGAATCTTCAATCATTACTGCGCGAGAGTTGAGAACAAGAATGAGAGCGCGTCGATCAGAGACAACACCTAACGGTTCGTAGGTGGCATTGAGCACAAGTGTGCGCGACATGATCGCTCCCGATCTAGCGCGTGGCTCGCGCCGATTGGTTTATCTTGCACTAAAAGTCTGGGACTCGGGGCCATTTGGTACCTAATTTTTAGTGACAATTTGGATAAAGTCTCACCATCATGAGCGAAAACCTACAAAATGCCCTCGATTGGTTAGGTGGGACTCCCCTTCGCATCATTCTGATTCTCGCCGGCGCTATAGCAATTCAATTCTTTGGAACTCGGGCGATTACGCGAGCGATGAATCGGTTAGCAAGTACTGACCTCATTCTTGGTCCTGGAAATATGGTCGCTCGTCAAAAAGAGCGCGCTCGCACAACTGGCACTGTTTTATCGAGCACCCTGAACTCCATTGTGTGGATCATTGCACTTGCAATGTTGATGGGTGAATTTGGCTTCAATCTCGGTCCACTCATTGCATCGGCTGGAGTAATTGGTGTTGCACTTGGACTTGGTGCACAGACAATTGTGCGCGATGTTTTATCAGGAATTTTTATGCTCGTTGAAGATCAATATGGCGTTGGTGACAAAGTTGAAGTACTTGATGTCAAAGGCATAGTTGAAAAAGTTGGACTGCGTATTACAACTGTTCGAGATTCAAATGGAACACTCTGGTATTTGCGCAATGGCGAAATATTAAAGGTTGGAAATCTTTCTCAATCTGGTTGATTCACCATCGAGTTTGCCGCCATCTCTAAATAAGACCACAGCTCTTCTCGCATTACTGGATCCATTTCCATTCCATCTACTGCAGCCCCCATGCACGATAACCATTCATCACGTGCTTTAGTGTCGATATGGAATTGCGCATGACGCATACGAAGGCGCGGGTGTCCACGATTATCTCCGTAGGTAGTTGGTCCGCCCCAGTATTGTTCTAAGAACCATTGCAGGCGAAGCGCAGCACCTTTCATATCTTCATCTGGATACATTGGTCGCAAAATTGGATTAGTGGCAACGCGGGCATAGAACTGTGAGACTAAATCAGCGAAGAATGCTTCGCCACCCATTTTTTCGTAGAAAGTACTCACGCCATCATCGCTTTGAGATTTTTACCTTTTGCAATTTGTAGAACGAAATATGAAGTTATGAGACACAACGCACCGCTGATATAAAAAGCTGCCGCATAGTCGCCAAGTTTGACACGCAAGACAGCAGCCCCAAAGGCGGCAATAGAGCCACCAATTTGATGGGCTGCAAAGACCCACCCATAAATTACTGTTGCACGATCTGGACCAAGAATTGTTCGACATAACATAATCGTTGGTGGAACGGTTGCAACCCAATCAAGGCCATAGAAAATAATGAAAACAAGTGTTGATGGATGCATTGTTGAGAAAAGAATTGATGGCAACAAAAAGAGTGAGAGCCCACGCAGTGCGTAATAGAAGAAGAGGAGTTTGCGTGGATCGTATCTATCGGTGAGCCATCCCGAAAATACAGTTCCGATAACATCGAAAACGCCAACAAGTGCGAGCAATCCTGCCGCAACAGTCTGTGGCATTCCGTGATCATGAGCCGCAGGAATAAAGTGAGTACCAATCAAACCGCTCGTTGATAACCCGCACACAAAGAATGAACCAACGAGATACCAAAAATCTTTATGAGCGCTGGCTTCCTTCAATGTAACAATTGCTAACTTACCTGCAGGCATCTCGCTCTTCTTTGGTGGCTGCCAATCAGGCTTTGCGCCGTATGGAAGCATTCCAACAGATGCTGGGCTCTCGCGAAGAAAGAGTGCGATAAATGGAACCATCGCAATGGCTGTAATTGAAATTGTTATTGAAATACTCTTCCAGCCATAGTCGAGTGAAAGCTTTGTAAGCCCTGGCAAGAAAATAAGTTGTCCTGTTGCACCCGCTGCAGTAAGCGCGCCAATAACAATTCCACGCTTTTCAACAAACCAGCGGTTTGCAATTGATGCGGCAAATACAAGTGCCATCGAGCCAGTGCCAACACCGACTATGACGCCCCACGTTGCAACTAATTGCCATGGCGCATGAATAAAGATTGTGAGAAAGGCACCAATACTTACTGTCGTCAGTGCTGCCATTACTGTTCTGCGAATTCCAAAGCGCTCCATAAGCGCTGCTGCAAAGGGCGCTGTAAGGCCATAAAGCAAAACATTGACAGAGATAGCAAGTGATATTTGATCGCGTCCCCACCCGAATGCATCTTCTAGTGGAATCACCAAGACAGATGGTGCAGATCTAAAGCCTGCAGTTGCGATGAGTGTAAAAAATGTAACTATCGCTGCCATCCACGCAGGATGGAAGCGTCTCTCTTTTTGCTGCATTTTTATGCCTCTAAGTAACGTCCGAGATATTCGCGCTCAATATCATTTAGTGGTCGGGACTTCTTTGTCTCCATAGAAACTGCTACTTGAACTGTCTTTGCATTCGCATGAATATTTCCATTGCTACTCATTTGATAGGCAAGATCAAAAGATGCGTTACCGATCTTTGTTACCCAAATTTCAACATCAAGATCAAAGCCACCTTCATAGATTGGCTCAAGGAAATCAACTTCTGCGCGAGCAACAACCATATCGGCTAGAAGCGGCTTTTCCCCTGCTCGCTTGCGTGACCACCATGTGAAATCTGCCCGAGACTCTTGAACGTAGGTCAAATAATTTGCATTGTTGACATGACCGAATGCGTCTAAATCATTCCAGCGAACATGCGCTTTGCATTTGTGTCTCATTAGCGAGTCAACTTTCTATATGTAACACGATGTGGACGAGCAGCATCGGCGCCGAGTCGAGAAATTTTGTTCGCCTCATATGACTCAAAGTTTCCTTCAAACCAGAACCACTTTGAATCTCCTTCATAGGCCAAGATGTGTGTGGCAACCCTGTCGAGGAACCAGCGATCGTGAGAAATCACAACAGCACAACCTGGAAATTCAAGGAGTGCATTTTCAAGTGAGCCAAGAGTTTCAACATCTAGATCGTTTGTTGGCTCATCGAGTAGCAACATGTTTCCGCCTTGCTTGAGTGTGAGTGCAAGGTTGAGACGGTTGCGCTCTCCACCAGAGAGCACTCCTGCAGGCTTTTGTTGATCAGGACCTTTGAAACCAAAAGCTGCAACGTATGCACGCGATGGCATTTCAACTTGTCCGACCTTCATAAAATCTAAGCCGTCTGAGACAACTTCCCATAATGTTTTCTTTGGATCGATTCCACCACGAGACTGATCTACATATGAAATCTTTACAGTCTCACCCATCTTTACGGAACCAGAATCTGGTTGCTCCATTCCCATAAGCATTTTGAAAAGAGTTGTCTTACCAGCACCGTTTGGTCCAATAACTCCAACGATTCCATTGCGTGGCAAAGTAAACGAGAGATCATCTACTAATAGACGATCACCAAATCCCTTACTCAAATGTTCAACTTCCATAACAATGTTTCCAAGACGTGGCCCTGGTGGAATCTGAATCTCTTCAAAGTCGAGTTTGCGCATCTTGTCTGCCTCAGATGCCATCTCTTCATAGCGTGCAAGACGCGACTTAGATTTAGCCTGGCGACCCTTTGCATTCTGGCGAACCCAATCGAGCTCTTCGGCTAAACGCTTTGCACGCTTTGCATCTTTTTGTCCTTCAACTTTGAGACGTGCTGCCTTTGTCTCTAAGTATGTGGAGTAATTGCCTTCATAGGGATATGCACGGCCGCGGTCGAGTTCCAAGATCCACTGCGCAACATTGTCCAAGAAATATCTATCGTGAGTAATGGCCACAACTGTGCCTGGGTACTTACTTAGGAATTGTTCTAGCCACAAAACAGATTCAGCATCTAAATGGTTTGTAGGCTCATCAAGGAGTAGAAGGTCTGGTGCTTGTAAAAGTAATTTACAGAGTGCAACACGTCGACGCTCTCCACCAGATAACACAGTGACATCGGCATCAGGAGGTGGGCAGCGAAGTGCATCCATTGCTTGTTCTAATTGCGCATCTAAATCCCATGCATTGCGATGATCCAATTGCTCCTGAAGGTTTCCCATCTCAGTAAGGAGCTTGTCGTAATCAGCATCGGGGTTCGCCATCTCATCTGAGACAGCATTGAAACGGTCAAGCATTTCAATAGTTTCTGCAACGCCCTCTTTTACATTGTCTAAAACATTCTTTGTCTCATCGAGTACAGGCTCTTGCATCAGAATTCCGACTGTGTAACCAGGCGTTAGAAATGCTTCACCATTTGAGGCAGTTTGAAGTCCAGCCATAATCTGCAACACCGTTGACTTACCAGCACCATTGGGGCCGACAACACCGATTTTTGCACCTGGATAAAAGGCCAAAGTCACATCGTCAAGAATTACTTTTTCGCCATGCGCTTTACGCGCTTTCTTCATCGTATAAATAAACTCAGCCATGAGAGGAAACCTTACTCGTTAGTGTCGGTAGACTTAGCATCACACGACCCCTACAGGCGCCTGTAGCTCAGTCGGATAGAGCACCCGCCTTCTAAGCGGGTTGTCGCAGGTTCGATTCCTGCCAGGCGCGCAAAATATTTGAATGTAAGTGCAAATTAAAGAAAAACGACCGGCATATAGCCGGTCGCCTCTCCCTCGTGTAACTAATGAACGAAATTAGCCTAGCTTTGCAATCGCAGCTAATGCGATCTTTAGGAGATTTCCTTCAATTGGAATGAATGCATCAGACTTTCCAAGATCAGTGCACTCCTTGGAGATGATGAAGTTAGCCCATGCCTTTGTTGCTGCAACTGATGCCTTATCCTTGTAATCAGAATCACCAAGCATGTAGCTAATGATTCCAAGTGTGTATGCACCTGGCTCCTTAGTTGCATAATCAAAAGTGAAGAAGCCTGTTGCTCCTACAGTTGAAGATGCTAAGAATGCTCCAGTTGCTGCTGCTGTAGGAAGAATGAAGTTTCCTGAAGCATTACCGATTGCAGCTGTCTTCAGTCTGTACTTCTCGCCGTATGATGCTTCAGCATAAGTAATTGAATACTTTCGTGATGCAGCCATCTGTGAAACTCCAGCAGAATAGTTAGCTCCAACAATACGACCAATGTTTGAAGAAGAGTTGATATTTGTTGGGAATGAAGTCGCGAAGAAGTCATTCGAAGGCTTTGTCCAAACTTTTGGAGCAACTCCATTGAGCCACTTTGTAAAGTTTGCAGAAGTTCCTGACTTGTCAGCGCGGAAGATTACCTGGATTGGTTGATCTGGAAGAGTGTAGTTAACATTTTTGGTATTTGTACGAAGAACTACTGGCTTTCCAGCAGCATCTTTTACAACGTCACCCTTTGAATTCTTGCGATAAATAACTTCTGAAACTGTACGGCTATTGTCAGCTTGAATTAGTGGATCGTTCCAACGTGTAATGTCACCAGAAAAGATTTTTGCAACTGTCTCTGGAGCTAAATAAAGTTGTGCTTTACCTGGAAGGTTGTGCAAAACTGCGATTGGTGCGGCAACAGCAGGGATGTGCACAAGTGTTTTGCGTGCTGTTGAGTTGAGGTTTGGTGAATCGGAGAACCAAACATTTCCTGTTTGATTATCTGAAGCTGTCTTTCCTGCACCTGAACCATTTGGGTTGTAGGTCAAGCTATGACCAGTTGTCTTAGCAAAAGGAACCTTGCAAGATTCAATAAGAAGCGCTGGGAAAGAAGCACCTTGTCCTTGTAGGTCAACTGCGAATGCTGAAGGAGCAACGCTAATAATAAGACCGGAAATCACAGTAACGATTCCGAATTTCTTTGAGAGTTTCATTCTCTACCTTTCAGATACTTCCCAAACGGGAGCCCACTTGTGTGAGGGTTGAAAAGTATTGAAATCAATCAACGAGCAGTGGTCTCAAAGGTGAACGGGAGTTGAACCTCTGCTAAATTTCTAGTCGAGCTTTATCCGAATCGACCTGTGACGTAATCTTCAGTTCGCTTATCGCGTGGGCGTGAAAATAGCTCGCTAGTTGGCGCGCTCTCGATGAGTTCGCCAGGACCACCATCTGAGAGCAAGAAGGCAGAGTAATCAGAGACTCTGGCTGCTTGTTGCATATTGTGAGTGACAATAACAATTGTCATTGTTTTTGCAAGATGAGAGATTGTCTCTTCAATTCTAAAAGTTGAACCAGGATCGAGCGCTGAGCAAGGTTCATCCATGAGCAAGACTTCTGGGCGCACTGCGAGTGAACGCGCAATACAAAGTCGTTGCTGTTGTCCGCCTGAAAGTGCACTTGCATGCTCATTGAGACGGTCTTTTACTTCAGACCAAAGTCCTGCGCGCTCTAGACATTCTTCGAGCAAATCATCTGTATTTGGAGCTTTGATCTGTGCCAGTTTTAAACCTGACAAAACATTCTGTCCGATAGTCATCGATGGAAATGGGTTTGGCTTCTGAAAAACCATGCCAATGCGAAGACGAATCTTTGTTACATCTGTACCTGATGCATAAATATCCTTGCCACCGAGTAGAACTTCACCTGCAAGTGCAGCTGTTGGAATAAATTCATGCATGCGATTGAGTGTGCGTAGGAATGTTGACTTACCGCAACCTGATGGTCCGATTAGCGAAGTGACGGTGCCTGCCGCAAAATCAAGGGTGACATCCTTGAGAGCATGCTTACTCCCAAACCATGCATGAACACCACGTGCCTCTAGGCCCGACCCGAGTGGATTTGTACCCGGCTCTTTTATTGAGCGATTAGATGCAACATCTGCGAGTGAACGTGGTGTTGTTGATGTCTTCATTTCCTTCTTCTCTTCTCCTGGTTTGGATTGTGAATCTTCTTGACCTAAATTCTGGTTGTCGTCCATAAGAGACTTACCCTTTCTTTGTTCGAGAAGAGATGTATCGTGCAATAGCAAATAGAAGCATTACCCAAATCAACAGTACAAGTAGGCCCGCCCATGTTCTTTGGCTTGACTCTTCAGTTCCACCAAGTAAGAAAGACTTCCATACGTAGTATGGAATAGATCCCATCGGACCGGAGACAGGGTTGAAGTTGGTTGCATCGCCGCCACCACTTACTAAGAGCAGAGGTGCTGTTTCACCAATAACACGGGCTACACCAAGAATAATTGCTGTTACAAGACCGCTCTTTACAGCGGGAACAACCACCATCGCTACTGTGCGCCATTGAGTTGCACCTAATGCAAGACCAGCTTCACGAAGTTCATTAGGGATTAGGAGTAAAACTTCTTCAGCTGTGCGAGCAACTGTTGGAATCATCAGGATTGAAAGTGCTAACGCACCCATCAGGCCTGAATATTGCTGCGTAACGGGATAGACGATACTTGAGAGAATAAAAAGACCAGCGACAATTGATGGAACGCCAGACATTGCCTGGACTAAGAATCGAATTGCACCAGAGAATTTTCCGCGAATTTCAGTGAGGTAAAGAGCGGTCAGAATAGAGATTGGAAGTGTAAAGACAAGGGCAAGTCCCACCATAATGAATGTTCCAACAATTGCTGCAAGCATTCCACCATTCGTAATTGGATCATTTACCGTGGCTTGTGACATATCTTGGGTAAAGAGCCCCCAGTGCAAACCGCGCCATCCTTTGGAAATCACAGTTCCCAAGATGCTTGCGATAGGAATAATTGCAATGAAAACTGCAAAACGAGAAACACTTGTAAGAAGACTGTCTTGAGCGGCCGGCTTACCACTTCTTACATATTCTGCTACGAAAGAGATTGAAATATATGAGAAGAAGAATCCGAATACCCAACCAAGTTTTCCATTGAGGCCGGTAAATTTGACTAATACAAAAGCAAGTAAAAATGCTGCAATAAAATTACCAATTGCAAATGCTCGTTCACGTGGAGTTGCACGCCATGGTCGACCTGGCTTAGCAGTTTCGACCTGACGCATCTCAACAGTAGTCATTTAGCGCCCTGTCTTTCCGAGTCGGCCGACTAGTAAATTGGCAAGTGAGTTGATTACAAGTGTAAGCACGAATAGAACTAGCCCGGCTGCCATCAGTGCATTTGTCTCTTCGCGATCGGCTTCACCAATCTTGAGAAGAATAAGCGAAGCAATATTTCCACCTGCACCAAAGAGCATCTGCCAGTTCACCTGATAAACAATATTTAGAACGGTATAAACAGCAACAGTTTCACCCATGGCTCGACCCAGTCCAAGCATCGCTCCTCCGACAACACCGCTTCGGCCGAATGGAATAACCACTGCTCTAATCATTGAAAGACGAGTTGCGCCAAGTGCATAAGCTGCTTGAATTCGATCAAGTGGTGTCTGCGAAAATACTTCACGAGAAATTGAAGTACAAATTGGAATAATCATAATTGCAAGTACTACACCAGCAATAAAAGGTGAACGAGTAAATACGGGTGCAGGTACATCAAAAATTGGAATCCAGCCAAAATATTTATTAAGTAATTTTGCCCAATATTCAGCACTCGGCATCATGACAAGAAAACCCCAAAGTCCAAAAAGGATTGAAGGGAAAGCAGCCATGAGATCGACAAGTGAAACTAGAAATCCGCGAATTTTCTTTCCAGCATAAAATTCTAAAAACAAAGCGCTAAGAACAGCAATTGGAACGCCGATTGCTATTGCAATTGATGCAGAAAGAATTGTTCCAACAAGCATCGCTGCAAGTCCATAAGACTGTGAAACAACATTTCCCGACTCATCTTCAACCACAGACCAATCAGAACTTGTTATTAGTGCGAAGCCCTCCATGCGAATAACTTCAACTCCTCGGTATGCAAGGAATATAAGAATTAATCCAAGAATCAAAAGAGAAGTGAGTCCACCTAGAGTTACAACCACACGGAAGAACTGATCTGATCGACGAGGCTTGGTTACAAGGACTCTTGGAGCAGGCACCCCGCGCTCGGGAGCAATCGTTGACATGCAGCGAATCCTGCTATCAACGCAGCCAAAATAAGCAGATGCTTGGTTACGAGAAGGTGAACGAAAGGTGAAATAACGGGTGCTGTTTTTTTGGCGCTCTGAGTGCGAGCACCTAAGGTATCCACATGGCTAACGAGCAACCCAACCTCATCTGGATCGACTGTGAGATGACCGGTCTATCCCTTCAAAGTGATGCCTTGGTCGAAATTGCCGTCCTCGTCACCGATTCAGAGCTCAATCTCATTGGCGAGGGCATCGATCTCGTTATCCATGCAACCGATAGCCAACTAGAAGGTATGAGCGACTTTGTTCGCGAAATGCATACGAACTCTGGCCTCATCACCGAAATTCCACATGGCATAACAATGGCTGCTGCTGAAGCGAAAATAATTGCCTATTTGGAAAGTGCCTCAACGATTGCAGGAAAGTCTCCCCTTGCAGGAAATTCAGTTGGGGTTGATCGCGCATTTATCGATCGCGATATGCCACTGCTCGGTGCATACCTGCACTATCGAACCATCGATGTATCTTCCATAAAAGAGTTAGCCCGTCGCTGGAATCCCAAGGCATATTTCAATGCCCCCGCCAAGACTGGAAACCATCGCGCCCTTGGCGATATTCTCGATTCAATTGCAGAATTGGCGTATTACCGCTCGGCAATCTTTATTGATGCGAGCGCGCAAGGCTCCGAGGAGCAGAAGTAGCGCGGTAGACTTTCTCACTCATGGTGGACGTAGCTCAGCTGGTAGAGCACCCGGTTGTGGTCCGGGATGTCGCGGGTTCGAGCCCCGTCGTTCACCCCAATATTTCTTAGTTGAAAGCAGGCTCTCGTGAACTCCAAAATATTCGACGTTGTTATCGAAATTCCTGCTGGCTCACGCAATAAATACGAAATCCATCACGAAACTGGTGAGATTCGCCTCGATCGAATGCTCTTTACTTCAACTCGATTCCCCCACGATTATGGCTTTGTAAAAAACACACTCAGCCTTGACGGAGATCCACTCGACGCACTTGTTATGTTGGATGAACCAACTTTTCCTGGCTGTGTTGTTTCATGTCGCGCAGTTGGAATGTTTCACATGGTTGATGAAAAAGGTGGCGACGACAAACTTCTCTGTGTTGCAGCAGGTGATATTCGTAAAAACCGTATTCAAGATTTAGAAGATGTTGCCGAGTATGAACTCTCTGAAATCCAACACTTCTTTGAAGTCTATAAAACGCTAGAGCCAGATAAAGAAGTACACGGTGGCGATTGGGTCAACCGCGCTGCAGCAGAAGCTGAAATTATGAATTCATATGCTCGCTATACAGGCCCAAAACATAGATAATTTGCAACACAAAAATCTTAGGGAGAGCTAAGTGATAAACAGCGGAGATACAGCGTGGGTGCTCGCTAGCGCAGCGCTAGTTCTATTTATGACCCCTGGACTTGCAGTCTTTTACGGCGGCATGGTTCGTGCAAAGAGTGCACTGAATATGATGATGATGTCATTTGCTGCAATTGGTGTGACAACAATTATCTGGGTTCTCTACGGTTATTCACTCGCCTTCGGTAAATCTCATGGCGGATTTATCGGTGGCTTTGAACACGTTGGCCTTGCTGGAACGCTCAACCAGGTTGTTGGCGCACCAGATCATCAAATCCCGACTCTTGCATTTGCAATGTTTCAACTTACCTTTGCAATTATTACCGTTGCACTTCTATCTGGTGCAATCGCAGATCGCGCAAAGTACGGTTCATGGGTTCTCTTCGTTGCAATCTGGATAACACTTGTTTATATCCCCGTTGCGCACTGGGCATTTGCAGGACAAGGTGGCACAGGTGGTTGGATAATCGATAAATTAGGTGCACTCGATTTTGCAGGTGGCACAGTTGTTGAAATAAATTCAGGCGCTGCCGCCTTAGCCCTTGCCATTGTTTTAGGAAAGCGTGATGGATTCCGTCGCGATCCAATGCGACCACATAACATGCCACTTGTATTACTTGGTGCAGGAATGCTCTGGTTTGGTTGGTTTGGATTCAATGCAGGAAGCGCGTTATCTGCCGGTTCCCTTGCTGCAACAGCGATGATCAATACTCAAATTTCTACAGCAGCAGCGTCAATGACATGGGTTCTCTTTGAAAAACGTCGCGATGGAAAAGCAACAACACTCGGTGTTGCCTCCGGTGCTATTGCAGGTGCAGTTGCAATTACTCCTGCTTGCGGATTCGTAAACCCACTTGGTGCATTAGTAATTGGTCTCATTGCTGGCGTGCTAAGTGCCTATGCAGTTTCGCGCAAATACAAATTGGGTTATGACGATTCACTCGACGTTGTTGGAGTCCACGGCATCGGTGGAATTCTTGGCATGCTCGCAATTGGAATCCTTGCAACGACAACTGCAAATGAGGCAGGTGGACTTGGACTTCTCATGGGTGGCGGAACATCCCTACTTACTAAACAATTCATCGCAATTGTTGTTGTTGCAGCATTCTCATTCTGTGCCACATGGCTCATCGCTCAAGCAATATCTAAGACGATCGGCTTCCGGGCTTATCGCGATGATGAACTCAATGGCCTAGATACTCGCTTCCACGCCGAATCGGCATATGACATCACCGGAAATTCAAACCGCTACTAGTATTTACAACAACAAAGAATCGAGAGAGAAATGAAACTAATCACCGCAATCGTCAAACCTGCAAAGGTTGATGAAATCAAAGTTGCGCTACAAGCCGCAGGTGTTGCAGGTATGACCGTTTCTGAAACTCGTGGCTTTGGTCGACAAAAAGGTCACACAGAAATTTATCGCGGCGCTGAATACACCGTTGATTTCATTCCAAAAGTTCGAATTGAAATCCTCGCCGAAGATGCAGAAGCTGGCAGCATTGTTGATCTCATCGTTTCAACTGCCAACACTGGCTCCATCGGTGATGGAAAAGTCTGGGTCACACCCGTTGAAACCGTTGTCAGAGTTCGCACCGGTGAACGTGGCGCAGATGCGTTATAGAAGCGTAAAAGTAAGCCAGAAATAAAGATTTCTGCGATTTCCGCATGCGCCTACGCGCTGATAGGGTTTGCAGGCATTCGAGGTTTCCCCCTTTGAATGAGTCGGGTGGTTAGCTCAGTTGGTAGAGCAGGTGACTCTTAATCACCGGGTCGGGGGTTCGAGTCCCTCACCACCCACATAAGCCTTTAGAGAATTTAGTCCTTATACCAAGGACGATAAAAAAGAGTTGATGCAGCCCCTAGCGCAATAAAAAGTACAGGGATCCATAGCGATACGTGTGAGCCATAGTCATCAATTACTTTTCCCGCCCAGATAGATGCAAATGCACCCGTAAGTGGAATTCCTGCAAATATTAATGAAATTGCTTCGGTCATATGAGACTTAGGTATCCGCTTTTCAACCATAGAAATTGCCGTGGGAAACAACGGGCCAACACTTCCGCCCAAGAAGAAGTTGAGAACGAAGAGCACGGGCAGTGAGTTAATAAATGGAAGCGGAATTGCAAGTAAAGTAAATATAACTAAATTGATTCGGAATCGAACTCCTGCAGAAATTTTCCATTTGATTCCGCCATTGATGAGAGCAAAAACTAATCCTCCGACTGATCCCACACCTAAGAGCACTCCCGCTATTGCTGGATGTCCGATTTCACGAGTAAAGGCGACAAAAGCCAAATTTATTGGGCCAAAACAACCACCAATAAGAATCAATGGGATAGCAACGGAATGAATTGCACGGTTACGGATAAGTGGTGGAAATTCACCGCGTTCTAATATTGGCGGGGTTGAAACATCATGGGTAAGAAGCATTGCTCCACCAACTAAAAAGAATGTGGTTGCAAGAATAAGTCCGGCGGGTGGAGAAACTGTTGAGATAGCTGTCGCTAGAACTGGGCCAGTAATATAAACAGTCTGATCCAATGCGCTTTCAAAGCTATAGGCAGTATCTACTTTTGCCTTTTGATTATCGCCAATCATCGACATCCAACGCCGACGAGTAAAAGATCCGATTGAAACCGAGGAAGATTCCGCGGCAATAACGGCAACGAACCAACTCCATATTGGGGCATCAAAGGTAACTAGAGCTATAAATGTAAACATCGCCAGCGCGCGGATTGGCACTGCAATCTTTAGTACAAACTTCTGTCCTCTTTTATCTGATTGATTAGACCAAAACGGTGTAGAGATCACCGTCGTTAGTGCTGCTACTCCCGTGAGCGCACCTGCAATTGCATATTTTTGCTCGGCACCAAGGACGATAAAAATAATCGCCAGTGAGTCCATTCCACCTGGCATTCGCGCAATGAGACCTGAGAATGAAATCCGAAATGCTCCCGGGATTCTAAAGAGCGATCTATATGTCTCAAGCACATATTGAAGTCTAGGTGCAAAAGGACAATTTATAGCTAGTACCGCTGGACTCCTCGACGTCCCCAGAACTCCCACATTCCCATAACACTGAGAACAAGTGCGAAGCCAAAGAGGAGATCTTCAATTGGTGCAGAACATATTCGAATTCCCATGATTGCATCTGGGCTATACATAACGATATTTCGAGAAGTTAGCCACCAATTAGTGAGTAGTTGAAATGGCAAGATGATTGCATACGAGCTCCAAAATGCTGGCCTTGTCAGCATCGAATTTTTGAACAGAAATAGATCTGCCATTACCGCGATGCCAAAGGCAGCGATTGCGATATCTGAATAAATCATTCGCCAAATTCCCTTTTTCGCCAATGGGGCTTCACAGTTGTTATTCCCTCAAGAGTTAAAATTGCTGCAAGAGGCACGACAATAAAGAAAAGGTATTCCTCAAGTGGAATGCTAAAGGGTCCATAAATTCCTAATATTTGACTACGGTCAAAGAACCAATGGCCCTGTGCAATTGCATAGCCATCCCATATGAGGAAACAAGTACTAATTGGGAAGATGCTCAGAGCTGCGCGCTTGAGTCTGCGCAGAACTCCAGTCTTCAAAACAACTTCTAGCCAACCAGAGCCACACAGTGTGAAAATCAGCATCGCCATATAAGACCACTGTTTCATCCTCGCATTTTTGCATACTCGTGCCGTCAAATTGCTAATGTGCCTTTATGAACCGAACTCAATCTTCACTTTTTGGCCGAGTTCGTCTCTATTCAAGAATTGCGGTAGCTGTTGCAACTCTGCTCTCTATTCTCTTCTCATCCTCTCTTGGTAGCGATTCGCTGAACTGGCAAGTTGTCATGGCAGCAATTGCCCTTGCTGTTGGAATTCCGCATGGCGCACTTGATCACCTTGTGACTTTGAAAAATGCAGCCCCTCTAAAGATGACCATCTTTATTCTCATTTATGTCGCGATAGCACTTGCTGCAATCTGGGCGATATTGCAATGGAATGTATGGGGATTTATCGCTGTTGTTCTTATGAGTTCTTTCCATTTTGGCATTGGCGATAGCGCATTTATTGCCGAACTAGATAGATTAGAAAATCGCGAAGGTTCAGCTATTCCGGTGTGGGCATACGCGGGGGCTGCGGGATTACTTCCTGTTGTTATTCCCCTTGTAAATAGCCGCAGTACTGAAGCGCTAGAGAAGATAAATTCGAATCTCATCAATTGGCACTTTGGTTACACGGAACAAATTCAATTAGCAGTCTCTGCTATCGCAATTCTTTCACTCATCGTTTTGATTATTCGAAAGAGGTATAACGAAGTGCTTGATTTATCTCTTCTTGCAGCACTTGCCTTTTTTGCACCGCCACTTGTTGCCTTTGCTGTCTACTTTGGTTGCTGGCATGCAATGCGCCATACCGCTCGCCTGACTTCTCTGTTGCCAGATTCACAAAAGGCTTATGAGCACGGCAATGAACTTGCTGCATTTAGATCAGCAGTAGTTCCGGGATTGCCTGCACTTGTTGGAACAATAATTTTTGTTGTGGGCCTAGCCACATTTTCTGACCAAGCACTAGATAGCTCATTCCTCTGGCTCGCTTTAGTCACCGTTTGGGCACTTACCGTTCCCCACATGATTGTCACTGCACGGCTAGATCGCGCTGCTTTCGCATCTAAATAGTGGGTTTGGAACTTTCTGGAATTACTATTTTGCCTTATTAAACTTCGGTAGGTGTAAATCAAACTGGATTGAAAGAACTCTGGTCAGAATTACGACTACTCCCCCAGCAATTGCTGCAATATTGTCCTGCATATTCACTTGGTGGAGGGCAACAAAAGTAATAGCGCCCATTAGAGCTGATGTTCCAATAGTTTCGCGGTGAAGAAGCACTGGCTCTAATTGGCAGAGGACATCCCGAAGTAACCCACCTGTAACTGCAGTGATGAGACCAAGAAGGATTGCTCCATACCAAGAGACTCCCATTTCAAAAGAGAGTTGTGTGCCAGACATAGTTGCTACAGCAAGGCCAAATGTGTCCATGATTAGCAGTATTTTTCCAACATGTGTAACACGACGAAATACCAAAGTGATGAGAACTGCAAGTAGAACGCTAGTAATGATCCAAGGATCAACAATCCAAATTGGTTTTAGCCCAAGAAAAGTATTTCGAAGCGTTCCACCAGATATTGAGGCAATTGCTGCGATAAACGCGATTCCGCCATAGTCCAACCCTTTATCTGCAGCCACTCGAGCACCGACTAGCGCAAAGACAAATGTGGATAGGAGATCGAGAATATGGAGCAAAGTCATAGGCCAAGGGTACGACCTTGGTGCTCGATATTTAGCCTAAAGCGCGCTATTTCCTTTAGTATCTAACCAAATAAGTGATGGAGATACTTTGAAAACTTTATTTACAAATGCCACATTCTGGAGTTCGGGCTCTCCTGTTTTCTCATCCATGCTTGTTGAAAATGAAAAAATTATTGCAGTTGGCAAAAAGGCGATTGAACAAAAATATGACAAGGTAGTCGATCTCAATGGCACATTTGTAATGCCAGCCTTTGCCGATGGCCATGCACATCCGCTTTTTGCAGGGCGAGAGATGTTGGGGCCACAAGTAAATGGGCTTCAAAGCGTTGGCGAAATAGTTGCTGAAGTTGCCCGCTTTGCCAAAGCTAACCCAGATGAAGAATGGATTATTGGCGGTGCATATGAAGCAGCCATTGTTGAACAAGGTGATTTTGATGCACATTGGCTAGATGAAGCAGTCAGTGATCGCCCTGTTGTTTTGCACGCAGTTGATCACCACACCGTTTGGGTAAATTCAAAAGCGTTAGAACTCTCCGGAATTACTACCGCAACAAAGAATCCAGATGGTGGAACTATTGCTAGACGCGAAGATGGAAGCCCTAAAGGAACGTTGCGCGAGCCCACCGCTATTGGTTTAGTTACAGGTAACACACCGAAGCGAACAATGAAAAATGAAATACAGGCACTGGTTTTAGCCTGTGATGCACTTTTGAAAGTTGGAATTACTTCGGCCGTTGATGCATGGATTGAACCAGGAATGGCTGAGGTTTATATCGAAGCTGCAAAAGCGGGCAAACTCAGTGTTGACATGAGCCTCTGCTTTCTAGCAGTTGCTGGACAATGGGAAGAAAACGTTAGTTATCACAAGGAATTACGCGCACAGATAGAAGCACTTCCTAAGAGCGCTAATTTAGAAGCTAAGACAATAAAGTTTTTACTCGATGGCGCACTCTCTAGTGGAACAGCGGCACTGATGGATCCATACCTAGATGATCCAACTACCTCAGGACTTTTGATGTGGGAAGAAGATGACTTGCTCAACGCTCTATGCATCTTTGATGATTTGGATTTTCAAGTTCACTTACATGCAATTGGTGATGCTGCAGTTCGCCAGGCACTCGATGCTATTGAGGCCATGCAAAGAGTGAATCCAAGTCGTGATCGCCGCCCAGTTATTGCTCATGCTCAACTTATTCATCCCGATGATTTTGCTCGATTTGCTCGCTTGGGAGTTATTGCAAATTACCAACCGTTGTGGACATATTTAGATCCAATGAATAAAGAATTGATTTTGCCTCGATTAGGGCAAGAGAGAAATAATCGTCAATATCCATTGCGCACAATGCTCGATGCTGGAGTGATGATTAGTTATGGCAGTGATTGGCCAGTAACGAGTCATGTTCCACTGCAAGCCTTAGCTGTTCCTGTTCACCGACAAAGCCCTGACGGTTTCCCGGCCGAGGGCTGGAGCAAACATGAAGCAATCACGATTGAAGAATCAATGACTTTCTATACGCGCAACGTTGCGTATCAGAACTTCAATGACGAGCGACTCGGCAGATTAGAAGTTGGCATGAGGGCTGACTTTCTAGTTCTGAGAGAAAACCCTCTGACTAGCCGACTCCATTCAGTTCGGGATATTGCTATAGAGAGCCTCTATCGCAACGGGTTGCCTCTCCCTTTGTAGCACCAGAGGCACCAAAAGGCTTCGCCCAGAGTCTCAGATTCCTCTAAGCACCAAAGCCCTAAAGTTGAACTTGAGATATGGCAAATATGTGTTCGGTATCTGCTTATTCGGTCTTTACACATATGTGCCCTAATAGATAGGTATCCATAGACTAGACGCCTGAGCAGCCGTGTGGCTCGGGCCCCAGGTACAGGGGATTTATGGAGGTGGATGACGTGGCAAGTCTGCGCAACGTTATTCATTTTGCATTCACTCGCATCCTTGCACAGGTAAGAAATTTTAAGTTCAGTGGAAAAAAGACTTTTATTCGAATTGCGCTTCCCTTTGCACTTATTCTTCCAACGCACGCGATTGTCGCTTTGCCCGCATGGGCTTGTGATGGAAATCCAACTTTAGTTTCTTCAACGACTGCAAATGGCACATACGGCGCGGGAAGCGTGATCAACGTCTATGCCCAATGGAACACTTCGATTGCGAGCGTAACTGGTGGGGTCCCTTACATAACGCTCAATCTTGGTGCGGGTGTAACTCGAAATGCGACATATACAGGCATTGTTGGTGGAAGACAATTGCATTTTTCTTACACCGTACAAGCAGGAGACGCTAGTTCCGATTTGCAATATGTAAGTACATCATCGCTTGTAGCTAACGGCGCAACTTTTAAATATATTTCATCCTGTGCTTCTTACAACGTAGGGCGTGTATTGCCTGCTCTTACAGGATCTTCTCTTGCCACAAACAAAGCAATTGTGATCGGTGGCGGTGCTGCCTTGGCTTCCGTTTCGACATTGACCGGTTTGACAGCATTTGAACACAATGAAGTTACAAATGCTCTCTCAGCAACTCCCGTAACGCTCACACCAACATTTGTATCTGCAACCACTAGCTACGCAGCTAGTCTTAGAAACGATCAAACAGGTCTTTGGGTAAACGCTACATGGAATGGCACGGGCGAAACGGCAAGTGTAAGTGCGCCAGGTTTTGGGCCAATTGCACTTACGTCCGGAACCTCGCTCGGAAAAATTCCAATCTCAGTAGGTGTTGGAAACGTTGTGGTTACCGGTTATGCTCAAAATGGCACCACAACGAGTTACACAATTACCGTAACCAGGGCTGCAGCAACAGAGAATCGACTGACAGGTATCGCTCTCAGTAATGGTTTGGCCCTGAGTCCAACTTTTGAGTCTAATACCGTTACATATTCGGTAGCAGCAGCAAATGAAACCTCCACAACAAATATAACTGGAACATGGGCCGGTGTTGGTGAAACAGCCACCGCAACATTCAATGGAACAACTTTCGCGCTAACTAGTGGAAGTCAACTTGCCACTGCAATGAATTTATCTGTTGGATCAAACGTTTTGGAAATCAAGGGCTTTGCACAAAATGGAACCTCACGCACGTACACCATAAATATCACTCGTGCACCTTCCTCTGTTTCAACATTGTCAGCGCTCTCACTCAATAACGGCCTAACTCTTTCTCCAAGTTTTGCATCCGCAACCACAAGTTACTCAGTCTCTGCCTCCAATGACACCAGCACAGTCAATATAACTCCTACATGGGTTGGCGTCGGTGAGACAGCAACTGCTACATTTGGTGGATCCACATATGCACTCACCAGTGGATCTCAACTAGCTACTGCAATGAATTTGTCTGTGGGTGCTAATACATTAACAGTAAAGGGTTATGCAGCAAGTGGGGCAACGACTACATACACGGTCACCATCACCAGAGCTGCATCTTCTGTTTCAACTTTGACCGCTTTATCACTTAGTAATGGGGTCACGCTTTCACCAAGTTTTGCATCTGGTACTACTACATATACGGCTGCTGCTTCATATGACACCAGCACAGTCAATATAACTCCTACATGGGTTGGCGTCGGTGAGACAGCAACTGCAACATTTGGTGGATCCACATATGCACTCACCAGTAGTTCTCAACTAGCTACTGCAATGAATTTATCTGTGGGTGCCAATACATTAACAGTAAAGGGTTATGCAGCAAGTGGGGCAACGACTACATACACGGTCACCATCACCAGAGCTAGCGCGGCGAGTACTTCTTCAATTACTTCGCTCTCCTTTAGCAGTGGACTACGTATTTCACCCACCTTTGATTCGGCAACAACAACCTATAGTGCAACGGCATTAGTTGATACGAGTACTGCAAATATAACCGTTACCTGGAATGGTGTTGGAGAGACTGCAACCGCCACTTTTGGGGGAAGTACATATCCTCTTGCTAATGGAGTTCAACTTGCTACAGCAATCTCGATTGCAAATGGTGCAAATACAATCTCTGTAAAAGGTTTTGCTCAAGATGGTTCAACGACTACTTACACCACAACGATTACCCGTGTATCTGCTCCGCCTCCACCAAACTTTTCAAAAACTGCTAACGGAATTGCGACACTTTCATGGAGTGACTTATCGAGTTCGTACCCTGGACTCACTGGCTATGTTCTCAGATACAAGAAGATCAATGATAGCTCGTGGCTTTCAACCACCCTTGGCCCTAACTCACTCAGTACAAAAATTTGCGTTGGTTGGAGTGGAAATACAAACTATCAGTTAGCAATAATAGTAAATGGTGTTGAAAGCCCATATTCAACTTCAACAACTGAGACAGTAGGAAATGCCTCCACAAGCTGTACCGATAGCACAGTTGGATATGCCTACTCAATTTCATTTGATTCAAATACTGCAACGAGTGGATCTGCCTCTCCTATTTCAGGTACAGCTGCAAGCATAATTGTCCCAGGAAATGAATTTCCGGGATTTACAAAGACTTCATCTTATTTCACTGGATGGAACTCACTTGCAAATGGACTTGGAACTACTTATAAAGCCGGAGATGTTATTCAACTTTCAAGTGCCTTTACTGGACGAACGTTCTTTGCACAATGGGGCACACTGCTTTCAGCACCAAATAAACCAACTGGAAGTGCTGTAAGTGGGCGCACCGACCGTATAACTGTTAATTTTTCTAGTGTGACAAATGCAAGTTCGTACACACTCAATCTTTATCTAGCCTCCGACACTTCCACAGCGATTCGAATTATCACCGGATTTACTAGTGGATCAACAATTACTGGGCTAGATGCAAGTACAGCTTATGTTGTGGGAGTTATTGCAATTGGCAATGGAGTAAATTACGCTGATT
>CAMCCH010000010.1 GCA_945873335.1 Bifidobacterium breve
AGTGCACGAGCAACACGAGCAGGAGTTTCTTTCAAGCCATCACGATCTGGATCTTCTCCTAGAGCGCTCAGTAACTCGCGAATCGCACGCTCTGCACGTTTTTCATCGTATGGATTTACCGCTCTGCCATCGCCATGTGAAATTGGATTTTCCTTACTCACTCTTTGGTTTCCTCTTTGAAGCCTTCTTTGCGGGTTCCACATCGACAACAACTTTTGCAGGAACATCCACAGGAGGTTGGTCTGAAGGAATACGGGTTGCAGAACCAGTCCACGCAGGACGTCGTGGCCATGCCTTTACTTTTGCAAAGATTTGAGAAATTTCATCTTTGTTGAGCGTCTCTTTATCAAGTAATTGCAGAACCATTTCATCCAAGATCGAACGATTTGCTACCAAAATATCGAATGCTTCTTGATGTGCATTCTCAATCAAGGTTCGAATTTCTCGATCAACAATTCCTGCAACGCTTTCAGAATAATCACGTTGGTGGCCAAAATCGCGCCCCATAAATGGTTCCGACTCAGAACCACCCAATTTGATTGCACCAATTGCCTCAGTCATTCCATATTGAGTAACCATTGCACGAGCAAGGGCTGTCGCCTTTTCAATATCGTTAGAGGCGCCAGTTGATGGATCATGGAAAATCAATTCTTCGGCTGCGCGTCCACCAAGTGAGTATGCCAATTGATCTAACAATTGATTTCGAGTTGTTGAGTATTTATCCTCATCTGGCAAAACCATTGTGTAACCAAGGGCGCGACCACGAGGCATGATTGTAATTTTGTGCACTGGATCTGTGTGTGGAAGTGCGAATGCAACGAGCGCATGGCCACCCTCATGATAAGCAGTTACTCGACGCTCATCATCGCTCATAATGCGCGATTTACGTTGTGGTCCAGCCATAACACGATCAATTGCTTCATCCAGTTCTGTATTGGTAATCAATTTCTTTTCTTCGCGAGCAGTAAGAAGCGCTGCTTCATTGAGAACATTTGCAAGATCAGCGCCAGTAAAGCCTGGTGTGCGGCGTGCATAATTGATCAGATCAACGCTTTCATCAATTGGCTTGTTCTTGGAATGTACTTTGAGAATTTCTTCGCGACCTTTGAGATCTGGACGATCTACTGCAATCTGGCGATCGAATCGACCAGGACGCAAGAGCGCTGGATCCAATACATCGGGACGGTTTGTTGCTGCAATCAAAATGACTTTTGTATTCTCTTCAAAGCCATCCATCTCAACTAATAATTGGTTAAGTGTTTGTTCACGTTCATCGTGGCCACCACCCATGCCTGCTCCACGTTGGCGGCCTACTGCATCGATTTCATCAACAAAAACAATTGCAGGTGAGTTCTCTTTTGCTTGAGTAAATAAATCGCGTACTCGAGCAGCGCCCACACCTACAAACATTTCAACAAAATCAGAGCCTGATATTGAATAGAAAGGAACTCCTGCTTCACCAGCTACGGCGCGAGCTAAAAGTGTCTTACCTGTTCCTGGAGGGCCATAGAGCAATACTCCCTTTGGAATTTTTGCTCCGAGGACTCCGTACTTTTCCGGGTTGGCAAGAAAATCTTTAATCTCCTCAAGCTCTGCAATTGCCTCATCTGCACCTGCAACATCTTTGAATGTTGTCTTTGGTACATCGTTGCTTTGAAGCTTTGCACGAGATCGGCCAAATTGAAATACGCGATTTCCTCCACCTTGCGCTTGACTCATCAAGAAGAAGAAAAGGAAACCAATCAATAAAATTGGTGCTAGAGAGAATAGGAATGAAACAAAGAGCGACTGACTAGGAACATCTACAGTCCAGCCCTTTGTAGGTGGGTTACCAGTAAGCGCGTCAATTATTGTTGGCTCTTGTCGCGCTACATATGAAGATTCAACTTTACTCGAACCATTTATTGTCTTTCTTGCTTTGAGAATAAGACGAAGCTTCTGACTCCTATCAACAACTATTGCTGACTCGACATCTGAAGTAGCAATTGCATCTAGTGCTTGAGAGGTTTGGATTTTCGTATATTTATTTCCAGCACTTGTGATTTGCCCAAAGATGGTGACTGCAACAATGGCGACAATAATCCAGACGAGTGGTCCGCGAAGTAAGCGCCCCATACGAGTTGTTGGCTTCTTGGGAGCCTCTTTCTTTTTGGCATCTTGAGAAGTTTTTTTCGTGGGAAAACTCTTCTTCGGTGCCTTCTTGATCTCTGTCATGTGTGCGTATATCTCGTCTCGTTGTTAGGGATAATTATGAATACATGTGTTTTGCGAGAACACCAATAAATGGCAAGTTGCGATATTTTTCGTCGAAGTCGAGCCCATAACCAACTACGAAATCTGGTGGAATATCAAAGCCGACATATTTCACATTTACTTCAACCTTGGCAGATTCTGGTTTGCGCAAGATTGATAAAATTTCAACACTACCTGCACCGCGTGATTCAAGGTTTGATTTGAGCCACGAAAGCGTCAGACCGGAGTCCACAATATCTTCGACAATTAAAACATTGCGGCCAGTGATATCACGATCTAAATCTTTGAGAATTCGTACGACTCCGCTTGATTTTGTTCCAGAACCGTAAGAAGAAACTGCCATCCAATCCATATCTACGTGGCGTTGCAGTGCACGTGATAAATCTGCTACTGCCATTACTGCGCCTTTGAGAACTCCAATGAGAAGTAAATCCTTATTTTCATAATCTTTATCAACGCGCGCTGCTAACTCTTTAATCTTTTCTTGTAGCGCCTTTTCATCAACGATGACACGTTCAATATCGTTTTCAATTTTCGATAGATCCACGGTGCTCCCTCAAGTTGGCATCAGTGCTGCAAGAGCGAAAGTCTGCCCGATAATCGGGAAACCTTCACACCACCGGGAAGGTGAGCAGGGCCCTGCCCGCTCCACGAGGTGACTAATGCCTCAACTGCGCTCACATGCTCAGCGGTGATAGAGCCTGAAGGGGCTCCCGCATCGTAAATAGCACGCCTGAGGATTCTGGTGCGAATTGCTTTCGGTAAGGCCACAAGGGCTTCACATCCCAAATCTGCGAGATCCATCGTCGCGATCTCTTTCTCCGTCCATGCATCTAGAGCATCTGCGTCATCGCGCAACAACTGCGCACTGCGTGCAAGTGCCTCAGAAATTCCCGGACCAATATTTTCTTCAAGATTTGGCAGAACAATATTGCGGACTCGTACCCTCGCAAATTGTTTATCCGAATTATGTGGATCATTCCACGGGATCAGATTCATCTCTGCACATGCTTTTTCAGTTTGCTCGCGTGTAATTGCTAAAAGTGGTCGGATGTACTTTCCATTTATTTGCGCCATGGCAGATAAGGAACGCGTTCCAGAGCCTCGTCCTAAACCTAGCAATACAGATTCCGCCTGATCATCTCGTGTGTGGCCCAAGTAGATTGCAACTGCGCCATATTTTTCTGCACATTTATCAAGTGCTTCATAACGCGCTTTGCGAGCTGATGCCTCTAGTCCTTGAGAAATTTCAACGTTTACTTTAGAAATCTCATTTTCTGTAATTCCCATAGAAAGTAGTTGTGCAATAACTTTTCTTGCTTGTTCACCCGAAGCGCTTTGTAATTGATGATCAATAGTTACACCGACTACTCGAATGGCTAATGGCGGTGCTTCAATTGAAAGAGCGTGAGCAAGTGCTAAAGAATCTGCTCCACCAGAAATTGCAACAAGAATGCAATCTCCTGCTTCATGCATTTCTAGCGACGTACGTACGGCGCTTCGAATAGCAAGGGTATTCGGTGTTGAGACCATGCGATAAGACTAGACCCGACCACCAAATGGCATAAGCCCATTAATGCTATAAATGCTGGAGAAGAGTAAGCCCTTGCCCTTGGAATTAGCTTCCCACATCATTCCATTGCCTGCATAAATTGTAATGTGGTGAATAGTTGAAATTGTTCCTTTGTAAGAATAGAAAAGTAAGTCACCGGGCACTAATTCATTGAGAGATACATGCTTTGTATATCCTGAATACAAAGCAGAGTTGAGTCGATCCCAATTAGGCCAACCTAAACCAGCGCTCTTATATGCTGCATATACAAGTCCTGAGCAGTCAAATGTATTCGGACCTTCTGAGCCCCACACATATGGTTTACGTGCAAGCACTTGCTTCTTCGCATACTCAACTGCTTTCAAACGCATAGCTTCGCTTGATCTTATTGTTGAGCGCCCCTTGAAGCCGATATCTGGCCAAATCTTTTTCTGCCCAGCAGTATTTGCAGCAGTATTTGCTTGACTCTCTTCAAGCAACGCTAATTGACGTTGTTGCTCAAGAGTTGTGCGAACTTTCTTAGCACTTGCGAGTTCTTTCATAATTGCATCTTGTACTTTTTGCAACTTCGCAACTTCTTTTGCTTGCTCAGCTTTTGCATCATCAGCAATTTTCTTAGCTTCGGCAACTTTCTCGGTCGCTTTCTGTTGCACTATTTTTGCATCATCTGCCGCGCGTTTGGCAGCGCGAGCAACTATTTCTGCAGCTTTGAATCTTTCGAGTGCAACTGTATTTTGCGAACCTAATGTACTGAGAGTCGAAAGTTGATCTATCAAATCCTGTGGTCCGTTGGAGCTAAGTATTGGTTGAAAATCACTCATACTTCCGCCCATGATGTAGGCACTTGCAGCAAGTTTGCCAATAACTCTGTGTGCTTGTGCAACATCTTGAGCAGTCTCTGCAGCATGAGCTGCTGCTGCCTGTGCAGCTTTTGTGGCGATTGATAATTCATTCTGTGCTCTTACATATAAAGCTTGAGCAGTATTCGCCTTAGCCGTCAGCGTTCGAAGTGTTTGGTTTGCTGCCGCTAACTTCTTGCTTGCTGCATCGGCAGCCTTCTTCTTAGCCGCTTCAACTTTTTTTGCCGCTTCAATTTCAGCAAGTGTTGGTTTAGGAGTTTTTGCTAATGCTGGTGTTGACCCCAGAGTGAGCCCGAGGACAAGCGCAAGTGAAAGCGCTCTGTATCGTCTCAATGAAAACCCCCAGGGAAGTAACTGACCTAAAGGATAAGTGAGCAACCTTTGAAAATTGGGGTTCTACCCTTGAGTGTCTCTAATTTGCTACATCACGTCGTACAAATAAGAACGATGCAATAGTCACAGCAACTGCGACATATATCCCACCGACAAGCAGCGCATGTGAATACTCAATACTTTGCGCCGATCCTCTTGGTGTACCACCAGATGCAATTGCCGAAAGCTGGGCTCCCGGTAACCAATCTTGCAATGAATTCTTTACTGCTATCAACAAATTCTCAACAATGAGTAACCAGAGAACACCTAATGAAATTGCGCTAATTGGTGACCGAAGCAAGAGTCCAAGGACCATTCCGATCGTTCCAAATCCGATTACAGAGATGATTACATTTACAAAAGTGGTAAAGATTGCTTGCCGTCCATCTGGGCCAAACCATAAATCTGTTGAAACTTTCGCACCAGGAGCCAGAATCACTGATGCGCCAATGCTCACAATTGCAGCCAGAAGAATCATGACAAGGGCAAATATTTTCATCGCAATGAATTTTCCAAGCAGTATTCGCAAGCGACCAGGTTGGCGCACTAATAAATTGCGCAGCGTTCCATATGTATATTCCTGAGCGGTTTGTGCTGCGAAAACACAGAGTGCAATTATTCCAAGGAATCCACCGACGCTACTAAATCCTTGTACCCCACCGGTTGCAAGACCTAAAACCGCTCTCCCGACTACGCGTCCACGATCAGAATTTCCTTGTGGTGAATCAATAAGTAAGAAAAGTAATGAGGAGAAGAGTGCGCTAAAGAAAACTACCGCTCCCATCGTTCCTAAGAACAATGTGGGACGACGTAATTTGCGAAGTTCAGCAAAAGCTACATGCCACATTATTTCTCTCCCGTCATCTCAAAGAATGTCTCTTCCAAATTCGGAAGTTGGGGAGTGAGTTGCGAAAGTGTAATTCCGGCATCAAATGCTGCCTTGTTGAGAATTACTGCCCACTCCTTTGGGCCTTCAACATGGAGTGCGCCATCACGAATAGTTGCATGATGCCCAGCGCTCTTTGCAATTGTTAGCAACGTATTTAGATCAGACTCATTCTGGCCTTTAGCAATGATTATGGGTTGTTGTGTGTGCAATAAATCATTGATTTTGCCAGTAAAGACAACTTCACCTTTGCGAAGCATTACCAAGTAATCGCTAATAATTTCGAGCTCTGAAAGTAAATGAGAAGAAACAAAGACAGAGGTACCGTTATTAGCGAGCGTGCGCAGCAAATCGCGAACTTCCTGAATACCTTCAGGGTCTAATCCATTTGTTGGTTCGTCCAACATCAATAATTGTGGATTTGGAAGAAGCGCTGCTGCAATTCCTAAGCGCTGTTTCATGCCTAATGAATACGTTTTGTACTTTGATTTTGCACGATCACCAAGTCCTACTTGTTCCAATAAACCTTGTGTGCGATCAGTTGAAAACCCACCAAGTGTTGCGAGGTAATTCAAATTTTCTCGCCCACTCAAAGCAGGATAAAAAGCAGGACCTTCAATCATCGCTCCAACGCGAGGCAAATATTTTTCAGGGTGCTTGATTGAATGGCCCAAGATCTCACCCGTTCCGCCTGATGGCGTAATGAGTCCCAAGAGCATTCGCATTGTTGTTGTTTTACCCGAACCGTTAGGGCCAACAAAGCCACATACTGTGCCGAGGGGAACTTCAAATGTTGCGTGTGAAAGCGCTGCGCGCTCTCCATACATTTTGCTGAGGTCAGTTACCGATATTGCAGTACTAGGCATAGGGCTCACTCTGTCACACTTAGCCCATGAGTAAAAAGCCTTGGGGTTACCAGCCGGCGGAGCGCGATGAGCCAACATGGGAATTGCACCCACAAACTCATGCCGTACGCGCAGGTCTTGCTCGCTCTGGATTTGGCGAAACTTCGGAAGCGCTCTATCTCAATAGTGGATTTACTTACACGAGCGCACAAGAAGCGCTCGATTCTTTTGCTGATGAAACAGATCATTTTCTTTACAGTCGATTTCATAATCCGACAGTTGCAATGTTTGAACAACGCCTTGCCGCAATTGAAGGCGCCGAGTACTGCGTAGCGACTGGCTCTGGGATGTCTGCAATGTTTGCGTCTATTGCTTGCCTAGTAAATGCGGGGGATCGCGTTGTTGCATCGGCTTCAATGTTTAGTTCATGCCATGTTGTGCTCACAGAAATTTTACCAAAGTGGGGAATAACAACAGAACTTGTAAAAGGAAATGATGCCGCTGCTTGGGCGGCGGCGTTGAGTAAGCCAACGAAGGCAGTCTTTATCGAAACTCCAAGTAATCCAATGATGGATATTGTAGATATTGCAATGGTGAGCGAGCTTGCACATAAAGTTGGCGCAACTGTAATTGTTGATAACGTGATGGCTTCGCCTATTTTGCAGAAACCTTTACAACATGGGGCTGATGTAGTTATGTACTCAGCAACAAAACACATTGATGGTCAGGGCCGCGTTCTTGCTGGTGCGGTTCTAGGATCTTTTGAATATATTCACGAAAAACTTATTCCTTTCAATCGCCATACTGGTCCAGCACTGAGTCCATTCAATGCATGGGTTCTTGTGAAATCCCTTGAGACTCTAGATATGCGCGTTGAGCGAATGACAACTAACGCACAAGCAATCGCTGAATATCTGGAAGGCCGTAAAGAAATCAAGAGTGTTCGCTACCCAGGTTTGAAGTCACACCCAGATCATGCAATTGTAAAGAAGCAGATGAACGGTGGGGGAACAACTATCGGTATTGAATTTGCTGGTTCGCAAAAAGATGCTTTCAAGTTTATGGATGCTCTAAAAGTCATTGATATCTCTAACAATTTAGGTGATAGCAAATCTCTAATTACTCATCCAGCAACAACTACGCATCGCCGTTTATCGCCTGAAGTTCTGGCAGAGATGGGAATTACACCGAGTGTTCTTAGGCTCTCTGTTGGGTTAGAGCATTCAACCGATCTAATAAAGGATCTAACGCAAGCTCTTAGTTAAGAAGTTGCGCAACAACTAATAGGCCCGACAATAAACTCAAATAAGTAATAGACCAATGAAATATCTTTCCTGCAACTTTGTTGTAATCAGGTGAATCCTCTTTGAGCGCCATGAGTTCGTGAGCAAAAACTAATCCAAGGCCTATCGTTGTAAGCATTACCCAAAGCGGAAGCCCTGCAGCAAAGACGAGCCACACAGATGAGAGCATCATGGCGATTGTGTGAAACCACATCTCTTTCTGAACGCGACCACGTGTTGCAACTGCTGGCAACATTGGAATTCCGGCCGCGGTGTACTCATCCTTATATTTAATTGCCAATGCCCAAAAATGCGGTGGTGTCCAAAAAAAGATCACCATAAAGAATGCAACTGCCGCCCACGAGAGTGAATTTGTAACTGCTGACCAGCCAATGAAAACCGGCATACATCCTGCCGCTCCACCCCAGACAATATTTTGGTTTGTACGACGCTTGAGACCCATTGTGTAAACAAAAACATAAAAAAGTATTGCAATGAGTGTCATTAGTGTGGCCATTGGGGTTGTGAAGAACCAAAATATTACTAATGATAAAACCCCAATAACCGTTGCAAAAATTGTTGCATGTACTTTTGAAATAACACCTGTGACAAGTGGGCGCTTAGAGGTACGAGCCATGAGAGCGTCAGATTCACTTTCAATAACCATATTGAAAGCATTCGCACTTCCAGCAGCCAGCGTTCCTGCAAAAATTGTTGTGATGGTGAGGCCAAATGGTGGTAGCCCTTTATTTGCCAAGACCATAGCTGGAAGAGTTGAAATCAAAAGTAATTCAACGACCCGAAGTTTCATCAGATCCAGATATCCGCGCATAGTTGAGCTCACTTGGAAAGATTACTCAGCAAACTTGAATGCTGCTCTGTGGTTTTTCATAGGCTTCCACTTTATCTTTCTGAGCCAATAACACCAAAAAAGGGCGAAGGTGAGGAACGCAACTAAAGCCTAAGCATTAGAGTTGGACAATGCTGGTTCGAATACTTGTATCAATAACTATCTGCTTACTTGGTATTACTTCAAGTAGCGCAGATGAATTAGCAAGTGATTCAACTCGCTTAGTTCTTGTCAAAACAATTACTGGCGATATCTCTCCAAAATCTGTTCAATCATCAGCAACGGGTTTAGTGAGCGCGCATAACATGATGTATCGCCACTCTGTAACTCTTTACAATTCTGAAACCATGGAACTTGTATCAACAATTCCAGATTCTGTCTCTCTTTCGAAATTTGGTTATTCCAAATATTCAGGAAATTATCGTGGCTCCCCTGTTGAAGGGGCTTATTCACCTGATGGTAAGTACCTTTACTTCACTAACTATGCGATGTATGGAAAAGGCTTCAAAAAAGAGGGCCACGACACATGCTCTCCAGCAAGTGGTTACGACAAGAGCTTTCTCTCACGTGTTGATCTTGAAACAAATAAAATTGATGCAATTTACCCGGTTGGCTCAGTTCCAAAAGTTGTGCAGGTAACTCCTGATAATAAATACATCCTCGTATCTAACTGGTGCTCTTATACGGTAAATATAATTTCGGTGGAGAGTCAGAAAACAGTTAAAACAATCAAAATCGGTAGATATCCAAGAGGAATTGCCGTCACCACTGATAGCACTATCGCCTACGTTGCCGAAATGGGTGGGAACCGAATCCATCAGATTAACCTCGAAACATTTGAGATTTCATATATTCCGATTGGTAGCAATCCTCGAGCAATAGTTTTATCACCAGATAACAAAACTCTTTATGTAACCATGAACATCGCAGGAAAAGTACAGGCATGGGATTTAGTTCAAGGAAAGAGTCGTGGGCTAGTCAATACAGGAAAATCTGCACGTAGTCTTGCAATAAGTGAAGATGGAAGCGCACTTTTTGTTGTTAATTTTAGAAGCAATACTGTGTCAAAAGTTAGAACGTCTGATCTTAAAGTCATACAAACAATCAAGGTATGCAATGAGCCTATTGGCGTTACATACGATGTCCCTACTTCACGTACGTGGGTGGCTTGCTATGGGGGATCAATTAAAGTCTTTGACAATATTTAGCTTGTAACAGTTGTGCTATCAATTACAGGAACTACAGCAATTGTAGGAGCTGCAATTCTTCCCAGAATACGATCCATGAGGGCGCGTGCTCTATCGCTTGCTCGATTACCTCTTGGAATTTTGTCGGCTACTGTCACAAAGATGTATTCACGTTCGCCAGATTCAATATAGCCAGCCAAGCTAACGGTTCCATTGAGTGTTCCTGTTTTTGCATGGACTAAACCAACTGCGCCTGGGGCTGTCGTTAGGAATCGATTACGTAAAGTTCCTGAAACTCCACCTACAGGCAACGATGTATACAGGTTTTCATATTGCGGATCTTTACGTAATTTCAAAAGTAATTCAGCCATTGTTTTAGCAGAAACTCTATTTTCACGGGAGAGCCCGCTGCCATCCGCAACAATCATTCGCGATGGATCTATTCCTAAATCTAAGAGGACTTGCGCGAATGTAATTGCAATGCCTTCTTCACTGAAAGCATTACCGGCTCGCTTTGAAGCAAGTTTTGCCAATCGATCTGCCAAAACATTGTCACTCCACAGCATCATGTATTCCAATATTTCAGAGACTGGAAGTGAATAAGAAGAGACAATTTCTGTATCAGCATTTTCAAAAGCAACAGAACTCGATACTCGTTTGAATATTGGCGTGTAACCACGCTTCTTGAAAAATGCCTTGAAGTTTGCAACGTCACGAGAATTCAATTCCGAATATTCGATCGTAAGCCCGCGAGCAGATCCATTATTTGCTTTTTTGACTGCAGATAAAGTATTGAATGCAAGTCTAGGAAGTGATGTTCTCTTCATCTTTACAGCTTCGTAATGCACATAACTAATCCATGGATCATATGAGCCTTGGATTACTACAGTCTTTGGTTTTGTTCCTAGCGAAACGCTTGTGCGGAAAACTTCATTAGGGTCCATGTACCGAAGAGTTGCTGCTGCTGAAAATATTTTTAGGGTTGAAGCAGGCTTGCGTGGTGAGTTTGCATTTTTTTCATAAACAACTTCCCCGCTCTGGGCATCAATCAAAATCATCGATGGATTTGCCAATATGGGAGATAAAAGCATTTCACTAAATACGGTTGGGATAGTTGATGGGGAAAGTATTGCTTGTGCAGGCGCAACGGAAATCACCAACAGAGCCGTAACACCTGCAGATAATTGTCGAACGAAATTCTTTTTCAAAGAACTAATGCCAAAGAGTCGCAATAAAGATATTGGAGAGAGTTAAACCAAGAAGCGTCAACCATATCTTTTTCTCAAGAACTGGTTTCTTTAGATTGCGATAGCCAATAACAAGTATTATTAGAACAATCCCTAATTTCACAGCAATTTTTGTATTATCAAAAAGCGGCCATTCTGTTGCATTTGTTGCATGAAGAGAGTGACGAACTCCCACTAATGCTATTCCCACTACTAAAGCAGTAAGAGCGCTATGTAATACGCCTGGGTTTAGTTTGCGTGGATTCTTGTTCCATTGAAGAAGCAATAACAATAGAATTCCAAAAATGGAGAGCATGTGCACTACATACAAAATTGTGTTGGTGATTTCCATGGTTGCAGTTTAGAGTGCCACTATGGATTCTCCTACTACTCCAGCAACTATTGGACCGGGTGAATTTTTCCCTGTCGTAGGAGTCGGCCCGCATCCACTACCACATCCAACTGAGGCGCATTTTGACCCTGAGTTATTGCTGAACGGTGATCGCAGAAATGTTCTTGATAAGTACCGTTACTGGAGCGTTGAAGCGATAGTGGCTGACTTAGATACTAAACGCCATAAATTGCAGATTGCAATTGAGAATTGGCAACATGATCTCAATATTGGTTCGGTTGTGCGAACAGCAAATGCATTCAATGTTGCAGCAGTGCATATTGTTGGTAAGCGTGACTGGAATAAGCGCGGCGCAATGGTGACGGATAGATACCTAAAAATTGTTCATCACCCAACTGTTGAAGATTTTGGCACTTGGTGTAAAGAAAATAATCTTCCGATTATTGGAATCGATAATATGCCTGGTTCTACGCAATTAGAGAGCGCACACTTACCGGAGAGCTGCGTATTGCTCTTCGGGCAAGAGGGTGCAGGCATGAGTGATGAAGCACTTGCAGTATGTGATGTTTTATATGAGATAAATCAATATGGATCTACTAGATCAATGAATGCATCCGCAGCTGGCGCAATCGCTATGTATCACTGGGCACTGCAACACTTACCTCGATGAGAAATCGTTGGCTTACCCCGAATCTAATTGTTCTAACACTGATCTCTCTTGCTCAAGATGCAGCTAGTGAACTTCTTTATCCACTACTTCCTATTCTTCTAACGGGCGTGATTGGCGCAGCCCCACTCG
Organism: Bifidobacterium breve; assembly: GCA_945873335.1. Taxonomy (GTDB): domain Bacteria; phylum Actinomycetota; class Actinomycetes; order Nanopelagicales; family Nanopelagicaceae; genus Planktophila. The sequence goes on from CAMCCH010000010.1 coordinate 12,466, forward strand.
CACTTGGCCTAATTGAAGGATGTGCTGAAGCTGCAGCAGGTTTTACAAAACTAATTGCAGGAAAGCGCAGTGATGCTATCGGTCGCAAACCATTTGTAGTTGCCGGTTATGGCATTGCAGGACTAGGTAAAACGTTTGTGGTGCTAGCAACGAGCTGGCAACTTGTATTTTTTGGTCGAATAACTGATCGGATTGGTAAGGGCTTACGAAGTACGCCCCGTGATGCACTTATTCACGATTCTGTTGAAAAAGAACATCTAGGTAAAGCATTCGGGTTTCACCGAACAGGTGACAATATCGGCGCTGTCATTGGGCCTGGATTGGCTCTAATCGGACTTGCTCTGCTCAATGATGATGTGCGTGCAGTTGCAAAATGGGCACTCATCCCTGCGATTATTTCTGGTTTGCTTACACTGTTTGTGAAAGATAATTTCGTAAAACCTGTCAAACTCGAAAAGAAAGTAAAAGTTGTTACACCGCCATTGCCATCAAAACTCAAGAAATCAATCGCTATTTTGGTTTTGATTCAACTAACAAATATTCCTGATGCTCTTTTACTGCTTCGGCTTTACGACATTGGGTTCAGCACTCGCGGAGTGGTTCTTTGCTACATGCTATTTAGTTTTGTAACAGTGCTCGCAGCATTTCCTGGCGGATGGTTAGCTGATCGATTATCTCCATGTCTCGTTTACGCAATCGGTTTAGTTGCATTTGCAATTGCTTACGTAACTCTAGGGATAACACAAAATCACTCTGTAGCTATTTTTGCAATTGCACTCTATGGACTTTTTCCCGCACTCACAGATGGCGTAGGTAAAGCATGGATTGCAGGGCTCAGTGAGAAGGAACATCGTGGACATGCGCAAGGTGTCTATCAAGCTTCAATGAGTTTTGCAGTCTTAGGTGCAGGTATATGGGCTGGCTTATTGTGGAGTCGAAATGGAGTGGAAATTCCATTAGTTATTGCCGCTACTGGCGCACTTTGTGGATCAGTCTTCTTTTTCTTCTTCCATCGCTTCAGTGACTGATTTCAATCGTCGCTCGATTTCAACTGCTTCTGCTTCGCGATTTTGAAGGCGCATAACTTTTGCCATACGAGTTTCAATATCGACCAGGAACTCAAAGTCTTTTGGTTCATCTTCTGTTGCAATCATAAGTACTTGATCTAGGGTATTTAGACCTTCTTCATACTGCTCAAGAAGAATTTGGGCTTTCCCATATTCGAATAGGGCAAATGTTTCACGACGATGATCGTGAGCAGTTTCAAAAACATCCACTGCTTTACGAGCGCGTTCCAAGGCCTTTTCGCCTTCTCCAAGTTCGATAAGACACGAGGCGATTTTTTGATCACAGCGAGCCACATGGATTACTTCTTTATTTTTCTTGAAAAGTCTACGAGCTTCAAAGAAAGATTCAACTGCTTCATCATATTTTTTCAATTCGCGTTGGGCGCAACCGATTAGGTGTAAATCATTTGCGGCGCCAATTTCATTTCCATCAACAAGGTGCTCTTGAGCGCACTCATTCATTGTTGAAATTACTTCGTCATATTTCTTGGATGTGTACCACCACTCACCCAACGTGCAGGCAAGTTCAAGTGCAATAGGAGATTTGTTTTCGCGCAAAATCTTGACTGCTTTACTCATTGCAGTTGCCGCTTCATCCATGCGTTCTAACTGATTGAGGTTGTAACCAATTGCTGAATATGCTTGAGCAACACCTTCACTCGGTGCAGCTCCGCCAAGTTGATCGTAAATATCACAAGCAGTTTCAGCTAATGCGAGTGCTTCGTCATATTGTCCACGCGCATAAATTCGCGCACTCAATTCGTAATACGTACTTGCACGCTCTGCACCTTCGACTTCAGGAATTCGATCCCACAACATCTCTTCTGTTACGAGTTCTTCCATGCCATCGTCTTCGCTCAATGCAGCTCTCCATTTCCGCGCTTAGTGCGCTTGACTCTATACGCTAATTCTTAGAGACGCTCGGGAATATCGATAATGGCTGGGTGAGTTTCTCCCAGTTTAGGAGTCGCTGCCATGCGAAGAATCTCCTGGGTTACGGTGGCAATTACATCCGAACTTTCTTTGCTAAATCGATAGCCCCACGGACAGAGATTCTCAATCGCACAGACCCATCCGTTGGTGCCTATATTGAGCACCCCCGCACCACTTGGCGCTGAATAATAAGTACTCATCGCTATTTTGCGCTTTTCTGTCGACAATATGTTCATTGCTCCAAGTGATTCAACGCCAGGACCTGGTGAATAGAGCGGAGAATCGACTTCGTATCCCATTATTCCCTCAATTTTTGTTACATTTTTCAAGGTACTAAAGGGCCAACGTTGCGGATTTGAAATAACTAAATCTCGACGGATTCCAAGTGTTAGAAATTGAGATCCAAGAAAGATTGATTCAGGCGCGTTCACTGTAACGTCGCGCCAAGGAATGATTTCTGACATTGATCTTCTATCTAATGAGAGCGTTGTTTTGTTATATGCCGTATTTCCACCTAGCACTATGAGATTTACGCCATTAGCAATTGCCTCTTCAACGGAGGCACGCATTTCAATTGTCCAATATTCACTATGTCCGCCAAAGAGCACTGCATTTGTATTTTTCAATAATTCTTTGTTGGAATCTAAATCAAAATCTGTTGCATAATTTATATCGATTCCTAATTTTTCTACAATCTTCAAAAGTGGTAACTCCATATATCTAACCTGGCCTGAGCCATCGCCGTCATAGGGGCGATCAAAAGAAACCTCGCTTGCTCGTGTTTCTCTCTTGGCATCTTCTCCCTTATAAAGTGATTTTCCGCCCCACTGGTTATATGACTGCCATGTGAGCACAGACGAAACAAATGTGATTTCACTCGGAGCATCAGGATTTCGGATAATCAGTGGCACAAAAGAAGAAATCTTTCCCGGAGAATCTAATCGAAATAAATACTGTCCCGGAGGTGTTGACTCACTTGGCGTAAAGGACCAATCCCCACGAATTACTTCTTTAGAAATAAAGCGAGCGCCTTTGCCTTTGTAGTAGCCAGTGCGAAAAATTGAGACAGTAGTTTTTTTCGGTGGATTCACAATTATGAGTTCAGCGCTTTCGCCACAACTAAGGCTGGTGGTTGAAAAATATCCTTCAACGCGATCCGCCGTCTTACGTCGGGAAAAATCTGCACTCATCTTTACGGGAATGGATTGTGCCCAACTTTTAGAGCCGACTTTCATATTTTCGCGCGCTACCCAGCCCGCCATTGAATCCCAATTACATGTGGTGGTGGCCTGCGCATAACTAGGGATAAGCCCTAGAAGCATCGTTAGAACTAGCAGGCGTCTCACGGGCGAGACCATACAGGCGTATTTCGAGTGGACGCTGAGTAAGGCTTGGTTTACCCTTTCACTTGCAAACAGTTTGCATCTAGAAGGGGTGGGGAAATGCATATTCCTGATGGCTTCATCGACATTCCCACCTCCCTCGCCTTTGCCGGCCTCTCTGCCTCAGGCATTGCACTCTCTCTCAAAGGTGCTAAATCGTCACTCGATGAAAAGACTGCGCCTCTTGCCGGCCTAACTGCAACTTTTATATTTGCCGTCCAGATGCTCAACTTTCCAGTTGCCGCCGGAACAAGTGGTCACTTACTGGGTGGGGCGCTAGCCGCGGTTCTTGTTGGTCCATGGGCTGCGTCGCTGGCACTTACCGTTGTTTTGCTCATGCAAGCACTGCTCTTTGCTGATGGTGGATTGAGCGCGCTGGGGCTCAATATTTTTAATATGTCCTTTCTTGGAGTATGGGTTGGTTATGCAATCTTTATCATTGTCAAGAAACTACTTCCAAAGAACAAATCCTCAATATCAGTAGCTGCATTCCTTGCAGGCTTGATCTCTGTTCCTTGCGCAGCTGCCGGATTTGTTCTCCAATATGCAATTGGCGGAACTGCAACTTTTTCAATTACTCAAGTATTGACTGCAATGCTTGGAACTCACATTCTCATCGGAATTGGTGAGGGATTTATTACAGCCCTCGCTGTAGGTGCCGTAATGGCAACTCGATCTGACCTTGTCTACGGATACAAAGGAACAACTCAGATTCTAGAAACAAGAGTTCGCGAATGAAAAAGCAAAATATTTTTCTTATCGTCGGTTTTGCCATCTCTATTTTTCTTGCGGGAGTTATTTCAAACTATGCATCCTCTAGCCCTGATGGACTAGAAAAAGTTGCTGGAGATATTGGTTTTCTCAAGGACGCCAAGGAACATGCAAATGCAGATAAATTACTTGCTGACTACGGTGTAAAAGGGATAGAAAACGAACGCCTTTCTACTGGTGCTGCAGGTGTGATTGGCGTTATTGCTACAGCTGGTGTCTCTACTGGACTCTTCTTGGTCTTGCGACGCAAGAATGGTGCGAACAAATAAATACTTCAACTTCGGAAAAAATCCAAGTACATTCCCATGGCCATCACCACGGCCATGACGTGGGTGAGCGGCTCTACATTCATCGTCACTCAGTTGTGCACTCACTTCCACCCCATGTAAAAATCTGTACAGTTCTATTTTTTGTATTAGTTGTTGTTTCCACTCCAATTACTCATTGGCCCGCCTTTGTAGTTTTCTTAGTCTTGGTGATTTCTTCAGCGCTAGCGGCAAAGATTTCGCTAATCACACTCTCAAAACGAGCACTTATAGAAGTTCCCTTTATATTTTTCGCAATTCTGATGCCATTTTTTGGCACGGGCGAACGCTTTGAGTTGGGCCCATTCAATCTCTATCGTGATGGGTTGCTCGCTGGTGTGGCAATTGTGGCTAAGGGAACATTAGGTGTTCTCAGTGCCGTCATTCTTTCTACAACTACTACAGCCCGTGAGATCTTGCGCGGACTCGAGCGTTTACGACTGCCAACAATTATGGTTCAAATTGCTTCCTTTATGTTGCGATATGTCAATGTAATCAGTGATGAAATGGAGCGAATGGCAATTGCACGCCAGTCACGCGGTTTTAATGCAACAGGAATAAAGCATTGGAAAGTTATTGCTACATCTGCAGCTGCTCTTTTTATCCGTTCTTACGAACGTGGTGAGCGCGTGCATCTAGCAATGCTCTCTCGTGGATTTGATGGAGAACTCCCACATACAGAAGCTAAATCTGTTGCTGTCTCAGCATGGCTAACCGCTCTTAGTATTCCTGCCCTTGCATTGCTTACTTCTCTATTTTTCAGAATGAAGGGTTAGAAGTAAATGAATAATCACCCGAGTTTGTTAATCAATAATCTGGCATTTGCATATCCTGATGGCAATCAGGCTCTCTATGGAGTCAACCTTCGTGTTGAAAAGGGTGAGCGTGTAGCACTTCTTGGGCCAAATGGTGCGGGCAAGACCACACTTGTTCTGCACATGAATGGAATTCATCAAACGATGCAGGGTGAAGTATTTATTGCAGGCGAAAAAGTTGATTCAAAAAATAAAGAATCAATTCGCAATATTCGATCAAAAGTTGGAATTGTCTTTCAGGATCCTGACGATCAGTTATTCATGCCAACTGTTGGAGAAGATGTTGCCTTCGGCCCATACAACATGGGTATTCGTGGCGAAGAACTTGATGAAGTTGTTGACTATGCACTGAATTTGGTGGGGATGAGCGAATACAAAGATCGCCCCCCTCACCATCTATCCTTTGGGCAACGCAGACGTGTTGCTGTTGCAACGGTGCTTGCAATGAAGCCAGAAATTCTAGTGATGGATGAACCTTCATCAAATCTGGACCCAGCTAGTCGTAGAGAATTAGCCGACATTTTGCGCTCACTCGATGTCACCATCGTGATGGTGACTCATGACCTTCCATATGCCTATGAGCTTTGCGAGAGAGCGGTAATTCTCTCGGGTGGAATTATTGTTGCCGATGATAAAACAGGGTCAATATTGAAAAATAAAGAGTTACTCGCTTCGCATCGCCTCGAGTTACCGGTTGGATTCTCTCTTTCCTAGAGAAATTCTTCCTTGACCAATCGCAGCGCCTACCAAAACAACAAGTGCACCAACGGGTTCATTCCACGTAATTCTTTCACCCAAGAAGATAATTCCAACTATTACTGCTACTAGCGGGGTCACATACGTAACAGAGCTCGCAATTGCACTTCCTGCAGCTTCCATAATCTTAAAATTCCAAATATAGGCAAAGCCACTTCCAAATACGCCAAGTGCAATCATCGCAAAGACGGGTCCTGGACGATATTCATTTTTTGCTATTCCATCCATAAGATAAAAAGGCAGAAGAGTTACTGCCCCTGCTGAAACTTGTGTTGCAGCCATCGCTTCTGGTTTCAATTTATAAGGCAAGATGAACTTTCGAGTGTATGGAAATGAAAATCCATAACATGTAACTGCTAATAGAAGAGCGAGAACGGCGCTTATCGGATTTGCTCCGAGTCCGTTCCATGCCCCGAGAACAGTGAGTACTCCTAGAAAACCAAGCAGAAGGCCGATGACTTGAAAACTTTTCAATTTCTCAGCTCGAAAGACAATCATGATTGCAAGTAGCGTCATCAGTGGTGTTACAGCATTTATGATTCCTGCCAGAATCGAAGTTACTTGTGTCTCTGCTTGAGCGAATAAAACACCTGGAATTACATTGAGCAACATCGCTACAACCCACAAGTGGGCCCAGATCTTTTTATCTGTCGGTAAGGCAATATTTTTATATCGAGCCCAAAAAACTAATGTCAGGGCACCTAAAGAGACGCGGCCAAAGGCAACGCCGACCGGGGTAAGAAATTCCAAACCTAACTTTATGAAGATAAAGGAGCAGCCCCAGACAATGCCCAATGCGATGTAGAGACCGAGCCAGTTATTACTTTTTTTAGGTGAAGGAAGGGGCGATTGCACTCAGTAATGATGACATAGAGATTCACATCTACCCAACGTTGACGATGCCAATATGGCAATAACTAGAAACTATTGAAGGGAAAGAAATCTCTACTTAATCTTGAAGGTCTTCATATAAATCACTTTTGTTCCAACTGTTGCAAGAACAGTTCTATTTCCTGACTTCACAGGGTTATTGCCAATCTTTGCAACTACTCCGTTGATCGTAATTTTTAGACCCGCTGTTGATCCAACTACAGCAATCGTCATAACACGATTTGATACAGAAACATTGATGGTGGTATTTCCAGTGGATGCCGATACAGATGGCTTTGGAGTTGGGGATGCAGATGGTGAAAGAGTTGGCTTTGGGGTGGCCCCAGCAACTTTGGCAGTAACAGTAAGAGTTGTCTGCACAGTATTTGATTGGCCGTATTTACCACCTGGTGATTGAACAGCTGAAAGAGTTGTTGTTCCAGGCGCAACACCAACTACAGCGCCATTGACAACTTTTGCAACCTTTTCGTCAAGTACTGAGTAAGTCCAAACTCCTGGTGAGTTAGAAGTTGGATTCTTTATCTTTGCAGTCGTATCTTCTGCTGCAATTGATTGTGCATCAAATATTCCAATTGTTGGAGTCACACCAAGTACCCGAATTGTAAATTGAGTCATACCTGCAACCCAGTATGCAGATGCTGCTTGTGACAAAGTAATAGTAACCAAACCTGCATCACCTAATTTGATTGAGTTACCTGAAACAGTTGCAATCTTTGGATCACTTGAAATATATGTCCATGCTCCATCAGATTTAGAGACAGGATTTACAATCACAACATCTGGATCTCCTGCTAATTTTTCAAGATTAGGTAGCGTTGTATATGTAGGAGTTCCCTTTACCGTCAGCGTCATCGTTACTGGCTTTGAAGGGCCAAACTTTGCTGATGCTTCTTGCAAGGCGGTAATTGTTGTTTTTCCTGGCGCAATAATTCGTGCATTATTTCCATCAATAGTTGCGACTTTGGCATCAGATGATGTCAGCGTCCACGTACCTGTTGAATTAGATGTTGGAACAACGAGTGAAATTGAAGGTGAAGATGAAGCACTCTGAATAACGGTTATATCGCTGAGTGAACCAACAGATGGATCTGCGGCTAAAACTGTTACAACCATTGTTGTTTTAGCCGAGCTATAACCACCTGATGGTGATTGCCTTGCAGTAACAGTTGTTGTACCTGCGCGAAGTGGCGTAAGCGTGACACCTGAAATCGTCGCAACCCCAGGAGCGCTAGAGGTAAATGTCCAACTACCAACAGAATTAGAAGTTGGTGGAGTTAGATCTACTTTTGCGATGCTATCTATTGTCAAAGTGATACTTGTAAAAGTTCCAAGTGTCGGCGTGACCGCAGTAATTGTGAGTTCCATTGTTGTCTTTGCCGTCAACCATTCAGCAGTTGCGCCTTGCGTTGCAGTAATGGTTACTTTGCCCCCATCGAGCAAGCTCACTTTATTTCCACTTACTGATGCAATTGCAGCATCCGATGAAGTAAATGTCCATGAGCCCTTTGATGTAGATGTTGGGGCATCAAGTGTGAGTGAGTTGGTATTGAGTGCAACAGTTTTTGAAGCAAATACTCCAAGTCTTGGAGTTCCGGGGCGAACATAGAATTGAACAGTTCGAGTTGCACTCGCATACGCACCACTTGCTGCTTGCGTAAATGTGATTCTCGTAGTTCCTGGTGACAATAATGTGACAACTAATCCTTTTGCAGTTGCAATTGCTGGGTTATCAAATGAAACGCTAAACGCACCAGGTGAATTTGTTGTTGGTGGGGTAACTGTGACGGTGCCTTGATCAAGAGTTGTAGTAATCGCACTAATCGAACCCAATAGTGTTGTTGCGCTCCACGCCGCTGGAATTGAGGCAAGCGAAGATAAAACAAGGGCGAGGGAAATGACTACTTTTCTCTTCATCTTCTTATTATCTAGCCAGAGCAATTTGCAACGAGGGATTTGGGTTGCGATTTACCTGTGACTTTCATTAGTGGGCCCAGACGGGCTCGAACCGTCGACCCACGGATTAAAAGTCCGTTGCTCTACCGACTGAGCTATAGGCCCCACTGCGCACTTACATTTCAATACTCTAAGTCGCAGGCGAATCGTATCGGAGTTTTTTGGCTCTATCTTCCGCGCGAAGCACGCAGTAATCGATCCCTAATTGCCACAGCAAGACCCTCACCAATAGGTGCGATCACTGCGATTTCACTAATTCCTTGGCTATCACCAAGTCGAAGCGCAGAGTAGAGAAGTCGGGCATATTCATCAATATCGCGAGGGGCAGCTAATCGAATTACACCTTCGGGGGTAGCAATATCTGCAAGTGCGATAAAGCCTTGGCCAGGTTTCGCAGTGGAATTTAAAATAACTTTTGCTTTCGGTGAGTAATGATTTTCTAGTGAGCCACTAACTCGAATTACATCATCTACATTTTCTAATAATGAAAGCCCCGTAGAATCCATAATCATTTCCTCTGTTATTGCACCTGGTCGCAGGATTCGTGGCAGTTCATGTGTGCAATCAATAATCGTTGATTCAACGCCGACGTGTGATGCTCCCCCATCCATTATTTGATCTTGGGACTGTAAGTAATTGCCAATCTCTTCTTGGACTGCTTCGGCAGTAGTTGGTGAGACTTGGCCGAATCTATTTGCACTAGGTGCTGCAATGCCTGCGCCACCAATTTTTGAAAATGCATTAAGAAGTGCGAGAGCGAGCACATGATTAGGGACTCGAAGGCCAACACTTTCTTGGCCTCCCGTTATGAAATCTTGCGCAAGGCGCGAGCGCTTCAAGATGAGAGTCATTGGTCCCGGCCAAAAATCACGCGCTAAGGAAATTGCATATGCGGGAATTTCTTCACACCACTTTTCCATATCGTTCATTGAAGCAATGTGAACAATGAGGGGATGATCCTGCGGGCGGCCCTTGACTTCATAAATTCTTGCAACCGCGCTTGCATTCGTTGCATCAGCGCCGAGCCCATAAACAGTTTCCGTTGGGAATGCCACAAGTGAGCCCGCACGTAAATTCGCAGCTGCTTGGTCTATGGCATCTGCTGTGCATGTAGAGATAAATTGTGAAGGCGTCATATGTGGAGCAATTATCGCGCCTTTTGCGAGAAGATAAGCACATGAGCGCGGCAACCCAACCGATAAAGGTTATGCAGGTAATTGCCCGCATGAATGTTGGTGGGCCTGCAGTCATCGTGGCTGAATTGATGCGCGGGATGGATTCATCAAAGTACCAACAGACCCTGGTCACTGGATATTGCGCCGATGATGAAGCAGATTATTTGGAAACGGTTGCACGCGATATTCCTGCAATCCGAATCAACGCACTTGGACGATCTATCTCGCCACTAAAAGATTTATCCTCTTTCTTTGCTCTTGTGAAACTCATTCGAAAAATCAAGCCTGACGTAATTCATACTCATACGGCAAAAGCTGGAGTACTTGGCCGCCTTGCATCAATGGTTGCAGGAGGCGGCGCTAAGAGAGTTCACACCTTTCATGGCCACCTACTTCATGGATATTTTAATGCGCTCAAGCGGGCAATCATGATTGCAACAGAGCGAATCTTGGCATTATTTACTTATCGAATCGTGGCTATTGGAAACGTTGTAAAAAATGATTTGCTCGCCGTTGGAATTGGCAGTGCAAAGAAATTCTTAGTTTTCTTCCCCGGTCTTCCTGAGCCAAAAACTGTTGACCGTGATGCAAAGCGCAATGAACTTGGTTTAGATCCTGCAATTCTCTATTGCACATTTATCGGACGCCTTACCTATATCAAGCGTCCAGATAGATTGCTCGATGTTGCTGTTCTACTTGAAGCACGCGGTCTCAAAGTTCATTTCCTTGTAGCCGGTGAAGGTGAGCAATTTGAAAGCAGCAAAGAGCGTGCGCGCCATGACCAACTTCCGATGACATTTCTTGGTTGGCGCAGCGATACAGATGCTATTTTGGCTGCTAGCGATTTAGCTATTTTGTGTAGCGATAACGAAGGTATTCCACTTACTTTGATTCAAGCTGCACAAGCTGGCTTACCGATTGTTGCAACCAATGTTGGTTCGATTTCTGACATCGTTGTAGATGGAACTAATGGCCTACTTACCCAAGTAAGTGCTGGAGCCCTTGCAGATGCCATAGAGAAATTGGCTAAAGAGCCATCTCTTCGTGCATCAATGGGTACGGCCGGTAAAAAGCGCTCCCACGAATTATTCTCACTTGCGCGCATGATTTCTGATCATTCGCAACTTTATTCACACTGCATGCAAGGCAACGATTAAGGTTTCTCTAAGGTTATAAGTGATACTTAGTACATGAGAATCACACGTATCCAGAAAATCGCTGCCGTATCCATTGCTATTGCACTCATTGGAGGCGCTGCGCTCTCTTTGCCAGCAAATGCTGCAACGCCAGCTACTCGCTACATCACAGTAAATTCTGAAGGCAGCGTTAAGGTTGCACCAGATGCTGTTCGACTCAATGCAACCGTTTCTATTATTGGAGCAAATAGCAAGAGTGCACTGGCTGAGGCATCCACTGCTTCTACAGCAGTTCGCGCAGCCCTAAAGACAGGTGGGGTCGATACAAAAGATATTGCAACACAAAGTATTACTGTTTATCCAGAATATAATTACACCCAAGATAAAGGTCAGTCACTCATTGGCTATCGCGCTGCGCAAAGTTTCGTAGTCACGATTCGCAACGCAAAAAGCGCTGGCGCAATTGTTGATGCAGTAGTTAGCGCCGGTGGCGATAGTTTGCAAGTAAATGGCGTATCACCATTTATTCTTGACACTACGAAGGCAACATTTTCTGCTCGATCAGATGCTGTAAAGAAAGCAAAAGCGAAAGCAACTTCATATGCATCATTGCTCGGCGTAAAACTCGGAAAAGTTATTTACTTGACTGAAAATTCTTCTCCTTCAAATTACGTCCCGATGCTTGCGATGGCAAAGTCAGCAGATACTGGCGCAACCGAAGTTGATCTTGGACAGCAAGATGTCACTGTTGGCATCAGCGTTCAGTGGGCACTTCTCTAAGCCTTGATATTGAGCGATTTCATTGAGATTGCTCACCTTTAGCGCCTAATTCCACTCATATAAATAATCGAGTTTGGTTGCACAGTGCGCGCAAGGTACGATTCGTGAGCCTCAAACGTCCCCATCGTCTAGGGGCCTAGGACATCGCCCTTTCACGGCGGTAACACGGGTTCGAATCCCGTTGGGGGCACGCAAGAAATAAAGGCTTTG
>CAMCCH010000011.1 GCA_945873335.1 Bifidobacterium breve
ATTGGGACTAAAAATGTTGCACCAAACATCGCTGCGATATGTTGCAAGCCCACACCGATGGTGCGAGGCCAGGTGAGGCGCTCATCAGTTGAAACAACTTCACCCGATGAGATTGTCTTTCCATTGCCATGTAATTTCCACGAGAGTAGTGACATGTTTTCCTTCCAATAAAGAGCTAGAGCCAGGAGGGTTCCAAGCAATAGATCGCTAGTTGTGGGGAAGGTTGCAATAAGGGTAGGTCGCTTCTGAGATTTACCTGTGCGTACGCCACACCTCAGGAGGCGATATCTAGGGGCGTATCTATGGGCCAATCTGGGGGTTACCAAGGTCATCTTTTCCAAGGGTGTTTCCAACTTGCGCGCCGGGGGAGTATCGACTTGAATAGCCACTCGATATATCGAATGGATATATAACTCGGAATAAGGCGGGAGGCGGTGCGATGCGTTCACGTAGCGAGACCCTCGAATTCGCCCTCCTTGGCCTACTGGCTCAGAGCCCGCTACATGGCTATGAACTACGTAAGCGCATGATCTCAATCTATGGCCCATTTCGAGCCCTCTCATTTTCAGTCCTTTATCCCCAACTGCGTCGAATGCTCGATGCGGGGCTTATTGAAGAATCACTTGTGGCAAGTACTACACGCCGCGCTCGCATTGTCTACGCAATTACAGATAAAGGTAGCGCTCGCTTTGAAAGCCTGACAGACACAGTTACTCCAGATACTTGGGAAGATGAAGGATTTGAAATCCGCTTTGCATTTTTTAGCCCAACATCGACAAAAAATAGAGTGAGAATTCTTGAGGGACGTCATCGTCGCCTCAAGGAGAAAGCAGAACTCCTACGTGGTGAACTCGAGAAATCACCAGTGGGAATCGATCGATATCTAGAAGAGTGGCGACGTCACTCGTTGGAATCAGCTGAACGAGAAATCGCCTGGCTTGAAGACATGATCAAAACCGAGAGGAAATAGAGTGAATATCACAACAGGTAAAGGTGACATCCGTGTCGCAATTGTTGGCGTTGGAAACTGCGCTAACTCATTAGTACAGGGCGTTACTTATTACAAGGATGCGGCCATCGATCAAGAGATCCCAGGCCTTATGCACGCAGTTGTTGGGGGATATCACATCTCTAGCATCAAGTTCGTTGCAGCCTTTGATGTCGATGCAAAGAAAGTAGGACTCGATCTAGCCGATGCTATTTGGGCGAGTGAGAACAACACAATTAAATTTAGCGATGTCGCTAAGACTGGTGTGCCCGTACTACGCGGTGTTACACATGATGGTCTTGGTAAGTACTATCGCGAAACAATCAAGGAATCAGATGCGCCAGCAGTCGATGTTGTTGCAGCGCTGAAGGAAGAGCAAGTAGATGTACTTATTTGTTACTTGCCTGTGGGCTCTGAAGTAGCCGCTAAGTTCTACGCGCAGTGCGCAATTGATGCAGGTTGTGCTTTTGTAAACGCACTTCCAGTATTTATCGCATCTGATCCAGTATGGGCAGATAAATTTACAAAGGCTGGACTTCCAATTGTTGGAGATGACATTAAGAGCCAAGTTGGTGCGACAATCACTCACCGCATCATGGCTAAGTTATTCCAAGATCGTGGCGTTCACCTAGATCGCACATACCAACTCAATGTTGGTGGAAATATGGACTTCAAGAACATGCTCGAGCGTGATCGTCTTGAATCAAAGAAAATCTCAAAGACAAACTCGGTTACATCCCAACTCAATCACGACTTGGGCGACAAGAATGTCCACATTGGACCTTCGGATTACATTCCTTGGCTCGATGATCGCAAGTGGGCATACGTTCGTCTTGAGGGCCGTGCATTTGGCGATGTTCCATTGAACTTGGAATACAAGTTAGAAGTTTGGGATTCACCTAACTCCGCAGGCGTAATTATCGATGCGCTTCGCTGCGCAAAGATTGGTCTAGATCGCAAGATCGGTGGACCACTTCTTTCACCATCGAGTTATTTCATGAAGACTCCGCCTGTTCAGTACACAGATGAGCAGGCACACGATAAGACTGAAGATTTTATCTGTGGAAAATTACAGAGCTAATATCTAGGAATTGAAAAACCCCCGGTTGCCATTGCTGGCAGTCGGGGGTTTTCCTTTTCCCCTCACGGAGAGTTGAGGGTTAGATCGTCGCATCCATAGGAGTGCGACGAAGATGAATCAACCCAGCGATTGAGAGAAGGAGCATCAAGATTCCACCAACAAGTGCAACTCCAGCAGAGATCAAAGCAATTTGGCCTAATTGCCAAAATGCATATGCGTTGAGCAACATTCCACGGAGTGATTCACCCTTGAATACTGTTTCAACAGTTGCCGATGCTTTTGCTGCCGCTACTTGTAATTCAGCATTTGCTGGTTCAGCTGCTGCTGCTCCCGCTGCAGCACGACTTGCACCAGATGCCGCTGCATATGTTGGCATCTTTGATAAATGAAAACCGATGTAATGATCTGCATACATCTGGGCTTGCTTACCATTTGTCATAATCTTCTCGCCATTAGCGGCGAAGAATGCTTCAGTAACAGCATCTACATCGGGGTCTCCATTACTTGCTGGCATAGAAATCTGCTGTGCCTCTAATTGTGATTTCACTGCGCCATCTGCAAATGTTGCTCCCCAGTTGAGAAGGCCTGCTGCGATGAATAGGAAAACACTGAGACCGAAACCTACAAATGTTACGATCTTGTCAAAAGTCCTGCGTTTCATTTCACTCTCCCTTTTTAGTCATCTTCAATGAGATGCAAGGACAGTTAACTCTTCAAAACATTTGTGCTTATACAAAAAGTCGAGGGGTATCACTCGACAAACAAATATTCAAACTCTTTGAGTGATAGCCCTGAGAATTATGTGATGCAACAAACAGTGATAGCTGTATTACTGTGTTGCGCGATTACAGTACGAACGACCATCAGGACCAATTTCGTGATGCGAACATTCGACCTGTAATTTATCGAATGCTTGATCACCATAATGTGCTCTGAAAGCTAGTGCCAGTAATACTCGCAAATTTGTATCAGTATCAGATTTGATTCCAAATACTTGGGCACTTCGGCTGACAGTATTTTCAATGACTTTTTCTGTATGGGCAGTCTCTTTGGCAATTGCAGAATTCGACTTGCCTTCACAGACCAGTTCTAATACAAGTTTTTCAAATGGGGATATTTCGCGGCTCATAATTGTTATATCGCGTGCCATCTCATTACCTCTCCGGGGTATTGTCTAATCAGTATGCACCAGAAAATTGCCTACTGACACCCCTAGAATGAGCGCATGAGCGAAATATTGGTTTCGAGGAGTGAGGGAGTGCTAGCACTCTCCATCAACCGCCCTGCAAAGAGGAATGCCCTCACGCGCGCAATGTATGCCGAGCTCGCAAAGGGCTTGAATGATGCTGCGGGTGATTTTGGTATTCGATGCGTTGTTATCTCATCAGAGGGAGATCACTTCACAGCAGGTAATGACATCAAGGATTTTATGGAAAATCCTCCAACGAATGAAGATTCAGATGTCGCTGATTTCTTGGGAGCGCTACTCAATTTTCCAAAACCACTCCTTGCCGCCGTCAAAGGTCACGCTGTTGGTGTAGGAACAACGATGCTTTTACATTGCGATGTCGTAGTTGCATCCCCGACTGCTAGTTTCTCAATGCCATTTACATCTCTGGGATTAGTTCCAGAGGCTGGATCAAGTTATCTATTTCCGCAATTAGTGGGATATCAAAGAGCAGCAAAGATATTTTTCACCGGTGAAGCATTTGGAGCCGATGAAGCGAAAGAGATGGGACTCGTTGCAACTATTGCTACCGATGCATATGCAGAGGCGATGAAGATTGCACAGCAGATTGCAGCCCAACCGCCGCAGTCAATTATCAATACGAAAGCGCTACTCAAAGCGCGCCAACACGATTCAGTTGCAGCGGTAATGCGCGCAGAGTTCCAATTATTTTCTATGGCTTTGCAATCTGAGGAAGCGATGGAAGCATTTATGAACTTTATGGCCAAGAAAGGTAGCAAATGAGTATCACTGGAGATCTATCAGGTAAGAGAATTTTTATCACCGGTGGCTCTCGTGGCATTGGTTTAGCAATTGCACTTCGCGCAGCCCGCGATGGTGCATCGATTGCAATTGCTGCAAAGACTGCAGAAGTAAATCCAAAGTTGCCAGGAACTATTTATTCAGCAGCTGAAGAGATAAAGGAAGCAGGTGGCACAGCGCTTCCTATTCAATGCGACTTGCGCGATGAGAATGCGATTGAGGCAGCAGTTGCACAAGCAGCCCAAGAATTTGGTGGCATTGATATCTTGATCAACAATGCCAGCGCAATCAATTTGACCAAGACAGAGGCAACACCGGCAAAACGTTTTGACCTCATGTTCGATGTCAATGTGCGCGGAACATTCCTCACATCTCAAGCGGTTATTCCACACTTGAAGAAATCCGCTGCAGATGGTCGCAACCCTCACATTCTCAATCTCTCACCACCACTTTCAATGAAACCTGTTTGGTTCAAGAATCACGTTGCATACACAATGGCTAAGTACGGCATGAGTATGTGCGTCCTTGGAATGTCGGCGGAGTTCAAGCGCGATGGCATTGGTGTCAATGCACTGTGGCCACGTACTGCAATTGATACAGCAGCCCTTGCAATGATTCCAGGTGTTGATACTGCAGCGTGTAGAACACCTGAAATTTTGGCAGATGCGGCATACATAATTTTGAATCGCCCAGCAGCTGATTGCACAGGTAATTTCTTTGTCGATGACGAAGTACTTGCATCAGAGGGAATCACTGATCTCGACAAGTACTCAGTTGTTCCTGGAACTAAAGATTTCTTGTTGGATTTCTTTTTGGATTGATGAGTGAGTTACGAATTTAGCGATAGTTTTGAAGTTGCTCAGCAATGGGCAAACTATGACCCGAAGGTGGCAGAACTCTTTGATCTCTATTGCCCTGCCCATCTCTTTACGCAGGCGGCGCGAAGTGATGGCAATTTGTCACTAACAATTTATGATGATAAATTTTTTGGAATGGGCTTTGGTCTAAACCCATATTGGAATCCAGAGTGGGATGAGTGCTCAGTAACTCGTCGATCAAAGACGCCAGTGCCAGATGGCTACACAGTCGATGGCAATTGGGATGTCTATGCATCAGATACTGCGCCACATGCGCAATATCCATTAGTGCAAACAATCGATGATGGTGCAGAGATTGATTCTTTCATTGATACATATGCACCGAATTCTTCGGTGCGCTCGGGTGATCCTGAATCGCTATTTTGGGGATGTGTTCGAAGTGCGGAGGGGCAATTACTTTCACTGGGAACTGTGGCTAAATGGCGAAGTGGTCACCACATGTTTGCATCCATCGTTACGGCAGAGGATGCACGCGGCAAAGGAGTTGGCGCACAACTTATGCAAGGAATGCTCTCCAGACTTCATTCACTTGGAGTCAAACGAGTTGGCCTTGGTGTCTTTGCAGCAAATGCGCCAGCAAAGCGACTGTATGAAAAAGTTGGATTCGAATTACTTCAGGAGCTGCGCGCCTACGATAAGGCCAGATAAGCAATCTATAACTGTTTTTGACCCTGCGTGAAACTCTAGTTTTTCATCTAGAAAAGTATCTGCCCTGGTCTCCATCATCATCGCCTGAACGAATGTGTCTACGCCGTAATGCTTCAGTGGTACATAGGTTCCAGCGTAAGGCTCATTTTCAAAGACATCACCAATGGGCGCAAAGGATTGAATGCCTAAATTTTTGAGTGCATCCGATGTGTGAAAGGAGTCAGTACCGATACACATGGCAGGACGTTTTTGTCCATGATTGATCGCATTCTCATGTTGTTCTGGGCGATAAGAATGAATATCGAGAATGACAACTTTGCCGGCACTATTCAAACGTTGTGATACAAGATCAGTAATTGCCTTTGCATATGGATGAAAATAGCTATCGAGTAATTCTTTTTCGCCAGCAAAATCTGGTGAGCGCAGATCGGCGCCAGTTGATGTCTTGCGATACACAGCGCCCATACCAACTTTGTTCATTACTTCACGATCATCTGGAAAGCGTTCAGGATCTATGACAAGGCGCGAATACTTATTGATAAAAAGCCATGGTCGTATTGCAGATTGAGCCGCTGCAAGGCGCGCTATCTCTTCGGTCTTTGTATCTGTCATTGAATCAAGTTCACTTTGCAACTGTGAATCTGTGAGAAGAATATCTGCGCGAACGTTGGGCGGGATAAATGTTGCAGAGTGTGGAACATGCAAAATTACAGGCGAATCAGGGGAGCCCTCAACTATTTCGAAGTTGTGGCCAAGCACTACAGACGGCCCGCTTCGTGGACTCGCTTGAGGAATTCTTTTGTTTGTGGCTTCTTCGGATTTTCCAGAATTTCTTCTGGCTTGCCCCACTCCAAGATGCGTCCGTGTTCCAGGAAACAAACTTCATCGGCCACCTGCTTTGCAAAGCCCATCTCATGCGTTGCAAGAAGCATTGTCATGCCGTGCTCTTTCAAATCGCGAACAGTGCTGAGAACCTCATTGACTAATACAGGATCTAACGCAGATGTAATCTCATCAAGGAGTAGCAAGCGAGGTTGAACAGCGAGGGATCGAATAATTGCAACGCGCTGTTGTTGCCCGCCACTGAGTCGGTCTGGATATTGCTCCGCTTTTTCGCGAAGCCCAAAGCGACCTAATAATTCAAGCGCATCTTCAATAGCCTGCTCGCGAGATTTAGAATGAACGCGCATGGGGGCCAGAATAATATTTTCAACAACGCTCATATGTGGAAATAGATTGAAAGATTGAAAGACCATTCCGAGTTTTCGGCGAATCTCATCGGGATCAACGGATGGGTTGGTGATATCTGCGCCATCGAGGCGGATAACTCCATCGTCGATTTGTTCCAATAAATTGATGCAGCGAAGAAGAGTTGATTTACCAGAGCCAGATGCGCCGATAAATACGGTGGCAGTGTGTTCGGGAACGGTGATTGAAATATCTTCGAGCACGACTTCACTACCAAATGCTTTGCGCACTTTCTCAAGGGCTAATACAGGAATACTCATGCAAGGCCCTGCGCGTTCTGTCGATCAATAGATTTGCGTAGCGTGCGATCGGTGTAACGAGTCAGTGGAATGGTTACCAGCAAAAAGATTCCAGCAGCCATGACATACGGTGTGTAATTGAAGCTTCGACTACTTGCAATCTGCGCTGCTCGAATCGCATCGGTTACGCCCAAGATTGAGACAAGACCAGTGTCTTTGATGAGTGAGACAAGGTCGTTGAGAAGCGGCGGAGTAACGCGGCGAAGTGCCTGCGGCAAAACAACGTAGCGAAGTGTCTGAAAGTTAGAGAGACCAAGGGAACGAGCGGCTGCGCGCTGGCTTGGGTGAACGGTGAGAATGCCGCTTCGAATAACTTCGGCAACATAGGCCGAGTAGGTAATGATGACTGCGCAGATACCGAGGATAAATACATTATTGGTAACGCCTTTGAGACGTAGTGCTGGAATTCCAAAACCTACGAGCAAGATAATAAGTAACATCGGGATTCCACGGAAAACGTCTACATAAATTGTTGCAAGAATTCTAAAAGGTGTAATTGCGGGGGAGCGAGATGTGCGCACGAGAGCCAAAATCAGACCGAAGATTCCTACCGATGTTGCTGCAATAACTGTGAGAAAAACGTTAGCGCCAAAGCCCAAAATAATCTTTGGCAGAACCTCAAAACCGTAAGCCCATTTGAAGAATGTGTCAGAGAGATTCTTCCATCCAGGGGATGTAACAATAATTGTTGCAAGTGTTCCAAGAACTAGAACGCTTGAGGCGGCTGCAACGAGCGAGTTTTTACGTGCGCGAGCCTTACGAGCAATACGTCGCTCTAATTCAACGGCGCTTGGTGTCCAGCTTCCGCCAAAAGAGTAGGGCGTGGAATCCGAGTGATTCTCAGATCCACGCCCTGCCTCTTGTGACATATTAGTTAGATACGCGTATTACTGGAGTACTGGTGCGCCAGCAGCGCTTGTTAGCCAGGTATCAGTAATTGTTTGAAGTTCTCCGCTATCGCGAATCGCATCAACTGCACCTGTAACACATGCTGTGATTGGGCTGTCCTTTGCTAGCAAGAGACCTGCACCGTTATCCATTGAGTCACTGTTTTCGAATTGTCCAACAATGAGTCCGTTTGGAACTTCAACAGCAGATAGGTAGAAGGCTGTTGGAAGATCAACAACGAGTCCATCAATCTGACCATTCTTCAGTGCTGCAACTGCAGCTGCATTGTCATTGAATACCTGAGCCTTGAGGCCAAGTGTTTGTTCAATGAGATCTAGAGATGTTGAACTAACTGCAGCGCCTAGTTTTGCACCAGCAGCCTTGAGTCCAGCAATATCAGTAACCTTTGCAATCTTGCTTCCCTTGAAGGAGACGATTGATTGGTTTGACTTGTAGTAAGCAGATGAGAAATCAACAACAGCTTTGCGCTCTTCTGTAATTGAGTACTGCTGAATGTTGAAGTCGAATGTCTTTGGTCCTGGAGCAATTGCACCATCGAATGTTGTGCGAACCCACTTGACTGCTGAGTTCTCAAATCCGAGTTGCTTTGCAACTGCATATGCAACTGCTGCTTCAAATCCTTCTCCTGCTTCAGGAGCATCGTTGAGAACCCAAGGTGAATATGCAGGTTCTCCAGTAGCAATAGTGAGTGTGCCTGGCTCGAGTGTGCTCATGCCGGCAGGTGTGCAATCAGTTGATGCAGCAGTTTCAGATGAATCTTGTGAGGAGCAACCTGCAAGAAGCAAAGCTGCAATCACAAGTGGAGTTATTTTTACAAGCTTGTTCATAACGTGCCTTTCGATCGTGGGCTTGGCGCAACAATAGCAAGGGGATAGGCTCTAAGCATCATGCGAAGTGTCGGCATCAAAGTTTTTGTAGCGATTATCTGCGCTCTATTGCTCACCTCACATACACCGGCTATGGCCCATACAGCCCTGGTCTCCAGTTCTCCTCGAAATGGCGCAATCCTTCAAGCATCACCCAAGAATTTCGTACTTAGATTCTCAGAGACACTGGCCCAGATAGATGGCAAGAAAATCAACACAATGAAAGTCATGGGTCCCTCGAAAGTTCGAGTGAAATTGAATGCCATGAAAGTCATGAAAACGAGTCTGAGCACAACGCCTTTGCAACCATTAACAATTGGTCGTTACGAGATTAGTTACCGCGTTGTTGCAAAGGATGGACACACATTGAAGGGCAACTTACGTTTTACAATCAAGTGAAAGTAGTACTAGCTCAAAAACTACAAGCACTCAGAAACTATTTGTTTTTAGCACGCGATCTAATTATTGCAAAAATCAATGAACTCAAAATTGCACTGACCATGGATGCCGCGATAATTGCAACTACTGCAATGTTCTGCAGCTCTTGGCTTTCAAATGCAAGGTCGGCAATAAAGAGAGCAACAGTAAAACCGATACCCGCTGCACTACCCGTTGCAGTGAGCTTGCCTACTGAGGAATCATCAGGAAGTTGGGCAATACCTACTTTGGATGCGGCATAAGCGCTGATCAGAACGCCCAGTGGCTTGCCAACAACTAATCCCAAAAAGATTCCCCATGCAACTACAGATGTGCTTGCGGCAACTAGAGAGTTTTCTGTCACGACCACTGCGGTATTTGCCATTGCAAATATTGGAACGATGACAAGTGATGAAAGTGGGTGCAACTTCACTTCCAGATATTCAATATAGGAGATTGAATCATCATCAATATCTTCAAGATCGGTATTTGGTTTTTCTATGGAAGGCGTGAGTAGACCCAGAATTACACCGGCCAAAGTGGGATGAACGCCAGTTCGGTAGAGCCCATACCAAAGTAGAAGACCGCAGAGAATGTAAATAGAGAATGAAGTCACATTCATCTTGTTGAGCATGAGAATCAAAAGAATCGCAGCTGCTGATGCGCCAACCCATGAAAGAGCAATTCCACTTGAATAAACGAGAGCAATAATCAAAATTGCACCAATGTCATCAATGACTGCAAGTGCTAAAAGAAATGATCGCAGAGAGTGAGAGACCACGGGCCCCATCAATGCAAGTAGTCCAACGGCCAATGCAATATCGGTTGCCACTGGCACTGCCCAACCTTCTGGTGCGACATCACCTGCAATTACAAGATAGATGGCGGCAGGAAGTGCCATTCCACCAAGTGCAGCGATAAATGGCATCGCTGCTTTCTTTACCGAGGATAGATGACCCGAGACGAGTTCACGTTTGATTTCTAAGCCAACAACGAAGAAGAAAATTGTCATAAATCCGTAGTTGATTATCTTCAGCACCGTTAGTTCGAGATAAAAGATTCCGCTCTCAACGTTAAAACCTAAAGCCATAAATTCAAAATACTGATCGGCAACGGGTGAATTTGCTGCGATGAGTCCGAAGGCAGCAGCAAGAATGAGCAATGCACCTGAGGATGATTCCTTGCGAAGAAATTCCTTCAAAGGTGAAATTCTGCGCGCCATGATGTGAGTCTACAGGTCAGGATATTTTTAAAGAGAAGCGCCCCCATCACATGACGGAGGCGCTTCCTTAGAGCAATGGATCTTAGATGTCGTAGTAGAGCTCAAACTCTGCTGGGTGTGGACGCAAGCGAACGTAATCAACTTCTTCCTTACGCTTGAATGCAATCCATGTGTCAATGAGATCTTTAGCAAAGACTCCGCCCTTTGTAAGGAACTCATTGTCCTTTTCTAGATTGTTGAGAACTTCATCTAGTGAACCAGGAACTTGAGGAATTGCTGCAGCCTCTGCGCCTTCTAGTTCATAGAGATCCTTATCAACTGGAGCAGGTGGCTCGATCTTGTTCAAGATTCCATCGAGTCCAGCCATAAGCATTGCTGCAAATGCTAGATATGGATTTGAAGATGGATCTGGGCAACGGAACTCAATGCGCTTTGCCTTTGGATTCGATCCTGTAATTGGGATACGGATACAAGCCGAGCGGTTACGTGCTGAGTAGACAAGATTTACAGGTGCTTCATATCCTGGAACAAGGCGGCGATATGAGTTAACTGTTGGGTTAGTAAATGCAAGTAGTGATGGTGCGTGCTTGAGAAGACCACCGATATACCAACGTGCCATATCGGATAGATCGCCATATGTTCCCGCTTCGAAGAAGAGTGGCTTTCCATCTTTCCATAGTGATTGGTGAACGTGCATACCTGAACCATTATCTCCGAAGAGTGGCTTTGGCATAAATGTTGCAGTCTTGCCGCCTTCCCATGCAGTGTTGCGAATGACGTACTTGAACTTCATTACATCATCGCCTGCAGTAAGAATGTCTGTGAAGCGGTAATTGATTTCCATCTGACCAGCAGTTCCAACTTCGTGATGTGAGCGCTCAACAAGTAGCCCGACCTTGCCAAGTTGCATAACCATTTCATCGCGAAGATCTGCGAATTGATCTGTTGGAGAAACTGGGAAGTATCCGCCCTTTACGCGTGTACGGTATCCACGGTTAGGTGTTCCATCGGCATCATATTCAACGCCAGTATTCCAAGCACCTTCATAAGATTCGATCTCATGAACTGCTGAGTTGATTCCTGTCTTGAAACGGACGCTATCGAATACGTAGAACTCTGCTTCTGGTGCAAAGAATGCTGTGTCAGCAATACCAAGTGAGCGCATGTACTCAACAGCCTTTGCAACAACTCCACGTGGATCACGTGAATATGGTGTGTTATCGACTGGATTGTGAACAGAGAAAATAATGACGAGAGTTTTTTCTTTACGATATGGATCCATGAATGCAGATTGTGGAACTGGCAAGAGTTTCATATCTGATTCGTTGATTGACTGGAATCCACGAATCGATGAACCATCGAACATCAGACCTTCAGTAAAGACTGCTTCGTCGAATGACTCAACAGGTACGTTGAAGTGATGTTGGATTCCTGGAAGATCTGTGAAGCGCACATCGACGAGCTTTACATCTTCCTTCTTAATGTAAGCAAAAATTTCTGCTGAATTCTTAAACATGCTTCTCCCAATTTCGCATTAGATACTAGATCCGTATCGATGCAGCGGCCTCGACATTGAGCGCTTCTGCTTAGGGGTAAGCGTAGGAGGCGCGGGGCTAAATGGCATAACTCTTGTGTTACATCCATGTTAAGAATTCCCGCTCCGCACCTGCCCATTAGGCTTAGGGCTATGACGAGAGTGAGTTTGGGGCGTCGATTCGTAGCCCTTGTCCTGGATTGGCTTATGTCTTATGCAATCGTGGCCGCCCTCACGGGTGGCATCGGGGGAACCTATTCAAACCGAGAATTTAGCGTGCTCGCCCTCTTCTTCGCCGAGGTTTTTATTCTCTCTGCATTGCAAGGCGCATCTGCAGGCCATCGCATAGTTGGAATTCGAATCGTACGATTTAGTGACAAAGGTCCAATCACACCTAAGCAAGCGCTCATCCGCACTGTCCTTCTCTGTCTTGTCGTAACTGCAATTACATATGACGATGATGGCCGCGGAGTTCATGAGCGTTTGAGTAATACTGTTTTGATCCGCCGATAAGAATGGAAATCTAGAATGCTTGGTGGGACAAACAATGCGCTATTTCTGCAAGCCATCAGCGGCTTTTTAGTATTTCCAATATTTATCTTGCTTCTCATGTGGGCTTTCCCAACGAAGAAGGATCCAGTTGCCAAGGCCCAACGTAAGGCCTTGAAGAAATCATTGCGCGAGCTACGACGTAAGTAAGAAAAAAGGTTAGCGAACCTTCGTTGCACGTGTTGGCATTGGTCCCTTTGGAATCGGCAAAGAAAGACCGCCGACAGCCTTTAGACGTGAGCGAACTTCACGCATTTGATGCGCAGATAAACTCTTCTTGAGTTTTGTAACTTTCTTCTGCAACTTACGAAGCTCTACGCGCCCTTCGCCTTCACCGACGATAATTTCAATAATTGGAACACCAGGTGCGAAGCGCTCAGTCCTGCGACGCTCTTCTTGCAACATCTGACGAATGCCCGATCCGCCTTCACCTGTGAGAACAATTCCTGCACGACCAACACTGCGATGGACCATATCTTGGTTGCGAGCAACTGCTACAGCAGGAGTCGTTGTCCAGCCCTTGCGAATTGCCATGAGAACACTTGCGCCAGCGCCCATCTGACCTTCAATGGATGCATATGCTGCGCTACCAGCAACGCGTGTGAAATAAAACATTGTTGCAAGAACTGCAACAGGAAGTGTTACAAAGCCAAGGTAGACAGGATGATCAAATGCAAAGCCGATTCCGATTCCGATCGACCATGTAATGAGGAAGATAGCGATCAGTGCTGCGCCGATCCATGGCTTAACACTCTTAGTTACAGAGTAAGCATCGCGGAAAGTTTGAAAACGAGGGATCTTGAACTTTGGCTTCTTCATGGGTGCTACTTTAGTGGAGCAGGTGCGGTACCACCAAGACGAGCAGGCGCCCAGCGTTGGCCCACGTGGCTATCGGGGTAACGACCTTGAACTTCGTGGAGCATTGCAATCAAATTCTCGCGAAGCTTTGCTTCTGCGGCATCAACATCATCTCCGCGTTGAAAGGTCATTGGTGTTCCAAAAGAGACCAAGACTGTGTAATTGTTGCGTCGTAAATCTTTCTTCAATCCCTTTGTCCAAATCCGCTGGCTACCCCAAATAATTGTGGGAATAACAGGAACGCCAGCACCCATTGCTAAGCGAACAGCACCGGATTTTAGTTCTTTGATTTCAAAACTTGTTGAGGTTGTGCCTTCAGGAAATATTCCAATAATTTCGCCAGCCTTGAGTGCACGCAGTGCGGCAACGAATGAGCCAGATCCATTTTCGCGATCAACACTGATGTGATGCATTCCGCGCATCAGTGGTCCCGCTATTTTGTGAGCAAAGATTTCTTTCTTTGCCATAAATCGAATGTAGCGATCGACAGGAAGTGCAGCGGTACCAACGAGGGCAAAATCTAAATAGCTCACATGATTGATAGCAAGAATTACGCCACCTTTGCGAGGAATATTTGTATCACCGGATGATTGAAGTTGTATTCCTAGATATCTCCAGAAGGCCTTGATAACGCCAATTACTGGGGGATAAACAAGATCAGCCACGTGATGCTTTAGCTTCCATTGCTTGCTTATAAAGTTTTCCGGCGCGATAACTTGAGCGCACAAGCGGGCCACTCATGACTCCGAGGAAGCCAATCTCTTCTGCCTCTTTTGCATGCTCAACAAATTCTTCTGGCTTTACCCAGCGCTCAACAGGATGGTGCTTGATTGTTGGGCGAAGGTATTGAGTAATAGTTACAAGGTCACAGCCTGCATCACGCAAATCTTGTAGTCCTTGAACAACTTCTTCATGTGTCTCGCCAAGGCCGAGAATCAAATTGGACTTTGTTATCAAACCAAAGTCGCGAGCCATGCCGATAACTTCAAGTGATTTGTCGTATGAGAAACCGGTACGGATCTGTTTGAAAATACGGGGGACTGTCTCTAGGTTGTGAGCAAAGACTTCAGGGCGAGTCTCAAAGATTTGATTGAGTAATTCAGGCTTTGCATGGAAATCTGGTGCGAGCATTTCAACGCCGCATCCAGGATTGAGTTCGTGAACTTGGCGAATTGTTTCTGCGTAAAGCCACGCACCTTCATCTTCTAGATCATCGCGAGTAACGCCAGTAATAGTTGCGTACTTGAGCCCCATTGCTTTTACAGATTCGCCTACTTTGCGTGGCTCTTCGCGATCGAGTGCATCTGGTTTTCCAGTATCGATATTACAAAAATCGCAACGGCGTGTGCACTTATCGCCACCGATAAGAAAAGTTGCTTCTTTATCTTCCCAACATTCAAAAATATTTGGACATGCTGCCTCTTGGCAGACAGTGTGCAGGCCTTCACTCTTGACGAGGGTTCGAAGGCGTGTGTATTCAGGACCCATATTGGCGCGGGTCTTAATCCATTCAGGTTTGCGCTCGATGGGTACAAGTGAGTTACGCGCTTCAACACGAAGCAACTTGCGACCCTCTGGTGCCAATGTCATGCGCTTACCTTTCCTAGAGCGTCAATCATATGGCGCTGCACGAGGGGAGCAACCTCACTCACGCTTATATCTCTGCCTAATTCCTTCGCTAACGAGGTGACTTCGGCATCTGCGATGCCACAGGGGATTATCTGAGCAAATGCGCTCATATCGGGATTCACATTGAGTGCAAAGCCATGCATCGTTACACCTTTTGCAACGCGGATACCGATCGCAGCAATCTTTCTTTCGCCGCGATCATCTACGACCCAAACACCAGATCGTTTAGAAATACATTGAGTTGTAATTCCAAACTCTTTGCATACTTTAATGAGTGCAGCTTCTATTGTTCGAACAAAACCAACTAGTTCATGTGGATTAGCGAGTCGAACAATCGGGTAACCAACTAATTGTCCAGGGCCATGCCATGTAATTTTTCCACCGCGATCTACATCGACTACGGGTGTTCCATCCATTGGTTTTTCACTATCTAATGTGCGACGCCCGGCTGTATACACGGATGGATGTTCTAGAAGCATGAGTGTGTTCGCAGCAGTCGACTGAGAAATTTCTGAATGAATTGCTCGTTGCGTGGCTAGGGCACTGTGATATTCAACTAATCCTGCGTGAATAACACGTATCTCATCGGTTGACGACGTTGTTGGTTGAGCCACGCGTCCAGCCTAAAGGTAAGATTGCGCCCATACCAATTGGAGAGGGTTTTTCATCGTGTCAATTTCTACTGTTCAAAAGAGCCGCAAACCATTCGCCCTAGCCATGCTGGTGGTGATTATCTGGTTCATGATCGCAGGCATATTTGGTCCACTTTTTGGAAAGCTAACCTCAGTTCAAGAAAATAACAATTCATCATTTTTACCAAAAGGCGCTGAAGCAACACAAGCAGCCGATGTTATTGCAACATTTTCAGATAGAGATTCATTCAATTTTCCAACACTAGTTTTGTTTGAAGGCAAATCAACACCAGCAACTTTTGAAGCAATCAATGCTCATATGCTCAAAGTTGGAAACCTAACACTCGATGGAACCACCGCAAAGATTTCAGATTATCTTGCACCAGGTGAACGAGTCTCTGTCTTCCCATCTCAAGATGGCGAAGCGATCTTGGCAAATGTTCCACTCGATGGTCAAGCTATCCAAAAATTACTTCCTAACGATGAGCCAGTTCTGCCTGCACTCATTGAAGCGCTACGCGAAGATGTCAAAGAGATAGCCGAAGCAAATGGATATACACATTATGTTACGGGACCTGGTGGATTACTAGGAGATCTCTTTAGCGCATTTGGATCTATTGACTCTACTTTGCTTCTCACAACTCTCACTGTTGTGGCAATCATTCTTATCGTCGTTTATCGCTCTCCAATTCTTTGGATCATTCCCCTCCTCTCATCATTATTTGCACTGACTATGGCTGGTGGAATTGTTTATCTCCTTGCCAAAAATGACATTATCGATGTCGATGGTCAGTCTCAAGGAATTCTTTCGGTTCTTGTTATTGGTGCGGCAACGGATTACGCGCTCTTACTCATTGCCCGCTATCGAGAAGAATTACATCTGTATTCCAACAGATTTGACGCAATGCGCGCGGCATACAAGGGAGTATGGGAGCCGATTCTGGCATCTGGTTCAACGGTTGCGATATCTCTTCTCATCTTGCTCTTTAGTCAACTTACAAATACTGCTGGCCTTGGACCAATCGGTGCTATCGGAATTGTTTGTTCTATGTTTACGATTTTGACTCTCTTGCCAGCATTTTTGTTAATCTTTGGTCGCTGGATCTTCTGGCCACGTCGTCCTCTATTCGATGGTGATGATCATGTGATGTCAGGTTCTTGGTCAAAGATTGCAAATACAATCGAGCGAAGCCCACGTAAAGCATGGGCAATCACAGGAGTTGTACTTATTGCTTTTGCCTTCACCTCCACAACATTGAAGGCTGATGGACTTGGCACTGTAGATACATTTACTGGTAATCCAGAATCTGTTGTTGGCCAAAAACTACTTACAAAGCATTTTCCTGGTGGCCAAGGTGATCCAACTCAAGTTGTTGTCAGTGCCGAAAAAATCGCGGCAGTAACGGCGGCAGTAAAGGTGGCTCCCGGAGTAACTGATGTGTATCCAACTCTTGATGGAATTCCAGTTCCAGGCCAACCGTTGCCTCCTGTAAAAATTGTAAATGGAAAAGCAATTTTGAATCTAACGCTAGATAAAGCCCCCGATAGTGTGGAGGCTGGAAATGAAGTTCCAGAGATTCGCAGGTTAGCAAAAGCTGCCGATACAACGGCATTAGTAGGCGGCACAAGTGCTGTTTACTTCGATATTCGCACTGCAAATAATCAAGACAATAGAACAATCATTCCAATTATTCTATTAGTTATTACGCTGATTCTTGGATTGTTGCTGCGAAGTATTCTGAGCGCAATTCTGCTTCTTGGAACAGTTGTGCTCTCATTCTTTGCAACACTGGGTGTTTGCGCGCTCGTGTTCAATAATGTATTCGGATTCGCGGGGGCGGATAATTCCTTCCCTCTCTTTGTCTTCATCTTCCTCGTTGCACTGGGAATCGATTACAACATCTTCCTTATGACACGCGTGCGCGAAGAGAGCATAAAGTTAGGTACTCGTGCAGGCGTCACTAAGGGTGTCACCGTAACTGGTTCTGTTATTACTTCAGCAGGAATAGTTCTTGCTGCAACATTTGCAGTTCTTGGAGCACTTCCGTTGGTACCGCTAGCGCAGCTCGGCTTTGCTGTTGCCTTCGGAGTTCTCTTGGATACCATCATCGTTCGCTCTGTTCTTGTCCCTGCTTTGGTGCATACAATCGGACCAAAGGTCTGGTGGCCATCAAAGCTTCAACACGAAAAGGCGTAACAGATGGCATTGCGCGTTGGGATAGCGGGCTACGGCTTAGCAGGTCGCTATTTCCACGCGCCATTGCTCAAAGGGTGTGGCTTTGATCTTGTTGGCATTCAAACAAGTAATGCGGAGAGAAAATCTCATGCACTCGCTGATTTCCCTTCAACAAAAGTAGTTGCAACTGTTGAAGAGTTAGTCGCACTTGGACTGGACTTAGTAGTTGTTGCTTCGGCAAATGTTGCTCACGCCCACGATGCCTACCTTGCAATTGATGCAGGAATTCCTGTTGTCGTTGATAAGCCAATGGGTCGCACCTATGAGGAAACTAAAGCGATTGTTGATTATGCAAAGAAGGCCAATGTTGCAGTGACGACATTCTTCAATCGCCGATGGGATAGTGATGCACTGACTATCAAGAAAGTTATTGCTAGTGGAGTACTTGGCGAAATTTTTAGACTCGATTCACGTTTTGAACGTTTTCGCCCAGATGTAAATAGTTCTTCATGGCGTGAAACTATGTCACCTGCCGATGGTGGAGGACAGCTCATTGACCTGCAGCCTCACCTGATCTCAACTTCTATGCAATGGCTTGGAACTCCAGAACTTGTAAGTTCGAGTGTTCGATCTATTCGCGGTGGTGCAGACGATGATTCAGTACTCGTCATCAAGTATTCAGGTGGAGCGGTTGGTTATTTATCGGCAAGTGCCATCGTTGGTGCGCCAGGTCCGCGCATTCGCTTGCTTGGAAGTAAAGGCGCACTAGTAGTCAATGACTTAGATCCACAAGAAGATTTACTGCGTTCAGGAAAATATCCAGAAGGTGGAACCTGGACCTTGCCATCGAAATCTAAGACTTTTATTTATCGTGGCGATCACGTTGAAGAGATTGATTCAGAGCCTGGAAATTACGCCCATTTCTATTTAGAAGTTGCAGGCGCGATAGCGGGCAAGAATGCATGGCCAGTTTCTACGCAGGATGCACTCCTTGTAGCAAAGATTGTTGACCAAGCGCGAGCACAATCAATTCATGGCTAAACCAGTAGTAGTAATTGGGGCAGGCCTTGCAGGAATATCTGCAGCTCTACATTTAGAGAAAAGTAATCGAGAAGTTATCGTTCTTGAAAGCAGTGACAGGGCAGGCGGTCGCGTTGCAACAGATCGCATCGATGGATATTTATGCGATAGAGGTTTTCAACTCATCAACTCAAAGTACCCAGCCCTACAAGAGTTAGATGTCATCAAAGAGATCGATTTCATTACTGCTCCACGCATTATTGAAGTAGCAATGGGTACGGCGCACTTCACACTTGGTGATCCTCGAGTTTCGCCATGGAGTGCACTCGATAGAGCAACAGGAACGTTGCCTGAAAAATTGGCGCTGATTCGTTACTTGCTGACAAAGAGTGATTCAAGTAAATCTCTTGGAGAAGAGCTCCGGGCGGCTGGAACAGGCAATCTTTACTCTCGCGTTCTTGAACCATTTCTAACGGGTGTATTTCTTGCATCCCCAGAACGCGTTGATGCAATTTATGGAAAGAGTGTTATCAAGAGTTTTGTAAGTGGCTCACCTGGTGTGCCACGACTTGGCGTGGGGGAGTTGAGTACAGCGCTGAGCGCTCGATTGAAAGATTTGCGATTAGGAAATCGAGTTGAGGCGATTAGAGGCAGCGTTGTTGAAACTAACAATGGTTCTATTGAGGCAAGTCAAATCATTGTCGCAACCGATGCAACAACTGCCTCTCAATTATTAGACCTTCGAGATATACCAGCGCTAGTTGGTTGCACAACCTGGTATCACAGCGTTGATTCAACTTCACGCAATGCTCGACTCATCATTGATGGGCAAGGTCGAGGGCCAGTGATGAACTCGTTAGCGATTTCAAAGATATCTTCTTCATATGCACCTGCAGGCAAGGATCTAATTTCTACTACTACGCCACTATCGATTACAGAGAGTGAAACCCGCAGACATCTATCTATTGTGTGGGGGAGTGATACGCGAGATTGGGAATTAGTAGCAAAGTATGAAATTCCTAGTGCGCTACTTTTGCATTCTGTTGGTCGCGCACTCACTCAAAAAATTGCTGTTCGCGACAATATATATTGCATTGGCGATCATCGAAGCACACCATCACAACAAGGTGCGCTGTTTTCTGGCAGATTAGCTGCGCAATTAATCCTCAATAAGTAGCGGTAGCGCCTCTGATAGATGAGGGTAATCAAAAGTAAATCCAGCATCGAGTAATCCTTGTGGGATTACTTTCTTTGAACCCAATATTTCAGTTGAGAAACCACCTAATGCAATTTTGAGTGCGATCGCTGGTGCAGGAAATAGTGCGGGGCGATGAAGCGCTCGAGCAAGTGCGCTTGTAAATTCCTGATTAGTTACTGGATTTGGCGAAGTCAGATTGAGAGGTCCAGAGATATCGTTTTCTAGAGCAAAAACAATTGCTCGTATTTGGTCGTGCAATGTAATCCAGGACCACCATTGCTTGCCATTGCCTAACTTTCCACCAAGACCGTATCTAAATAAAGGCAACATGCGACCCAGTGCTCCACCTGTTGGATCGAGTACTAAACCAGTACGAATCTTTACAGTGCGCACATCTCCTGCAAGATCAGCAGCACCTTCCCATTCACGACAAACAGCGGCTAGAAAATCATCGCCGGACTTATCGGATTCAACAACAGGTCTATTCCCGCTCTCGCCATACCAACCAATTGCACTAGCGGAGATAAATACTTGAGGTTTTACAACAGCTACTGCTTGTGCGATTGCAGTTGTTCCAAGTAAACGTGAGTTGAGAATTTGGCTTTTGTATTTTTTCGTCCAACGCTTATCGCCAACGCCTACGCCAGCTAAATGAATTACAGCATCGACTCCAGCTAGCGCATCTGTATTTACATAACCAGTTTGCGGATCCCATTGAATTTCATCTGGTGACACTGTCGCTCTGCGAACAAGGCGCTGGACTGTATGTCCTTCACTCTTTAGATGACCAACGAGTGCTGTGCCAATCAAACCGGAGGAACCGGTGATTGCAATTCTCTGTGGGACAGCCATGAAGAGTTAGAGACCCAAATCAGATTCGAATGCTCCACCTTCAAGACGCTCTTTGAGCGTTACAAGGAAACGTGCAGCATCTGCGCCATCTACAACGCGGTGATCATATGAAAGACCAAGGTAGACCATGGAGCGAATTGCAATTGTCTCTCCGCCATCTTCGCCCTTTACAACCATTGGACGCTTTACGACTGCACCAAGACCAAGGATTGCAACTTGTGGTTGATTGATAATTGGTGTGTCAAAGAGTGCTCCGCGACTTCCTGTATTTGTCAGCGTGAATGTGCCACCACCGAGTTCATCAGGAGTTACTTTGTTATCGCGTGTGCGAGCTGCAAGATCTGCAATCTTTCGTGCAACGCCGCCCATATTCAAATCACCAGCATTATGAATAACGGGAACGAGTAATCCGCGCTCTGTATCTACAGCAACACCAAGATGTTCTGCGCCGTGATAAGTGATCTGATCGCCTTCAACGGAGGAGTTGAGCACAGGATGTTGCTTGAGTGCTTCACATACTGCAACTGCAAAGAATGGAAGGTATGAAAGCTTTACGCCCTCACGTGCTTCAAATGTTGCCTTTGCGCGATCGCGTAGTCGAGAAATCTTTGTAACATCGACTTCAATAACTGTTGTGAGTTGTGCACTTACTTGAAGTGATTCAACCATGCGAGATGCAATAACTTTGCGAAGTCGAGACATTGTCACAGTTGTTCCGCGAAGTGGTGATGTTGCGACAAGTGCTGGTCGCGCAGCAGATGGCGCTGATGCAACAGGTGCCACTGCTTGTGCAACGGGTGCACTCTTTGGCGCTGCTGCAACTAAATCTTCTTTACGAATACGGCCACCAATGCCGGTACCCTTGACAGTTGCAAGGTTTACTCCGAGTTCATTAGCAAGTTTGCGAACGAGGGGAGTGACGTACGCATCCGCTGGTTGTGAAATAGGTGCTTGCGCTACTGGTGCAGCGGCAACTGGCGCGACAACTACGGGTGCAACAGGTGCAGCAACAACAGGTGCAGCAACTACTGGAGCGGCAGCAACTGGTGCTGGTGGTGGAGTCGGAGCGGCAGCAACCTGTGCGCCTGCGCCACCGATAAGACCTAGACGTGCACCGACTGGAACAGTTGTATCAACTGCTACATCGATAGCAAGAAGAGTTCCTGCAACAGGTGATGGAATTTCTGTATCTACTTTGTCTGTTGAAACTTCTAGGAGTGCTTCATCAACTGCAACAGAGTCACCAATACTTTTTAGCCAACGTGTAACAGTTCCTTCACTCACGCTCTCACCGAGTGCTGGCATTGTGATGACAGTGCCAGATCCTGATGTAGCAGGTGGCGCAACTGGTGCAACAGGTGGTGGAGTTGGCGCAACAACAGGTGCAATAGGTGGTGGAGTTGGCGCTGCAACTGGAGCAGCGGGTGCAGGTGTTGATGCTCCAGCGCTATCAGCGATGATTGCAAGTTCTGCGCCAACAGCAACAGTTTGATCAATTCCAACAACAATTTTTGTAAGGATTCCTGCAACAGGGGAAGGGATCTCTGTATCTACTTTGTCAGTTGATACTTCAAGGAGTGGTTCATCGACATTGACATGATCGCCTTCGGCTTTGAGCCATCGTGTAACAGTTCCTTCACTCACGCTCTCGCCGAGTGCTGGCATAGTGACTGAGAATGTCATTGTTATTTCTCCCCGTTATCCGTGTGCATGAAGCGGTTTACCTGCGAGTGCCATATGTGCTTCACCCATTGCTTCAGAGAGCGTTGGGTGTGCGTGAATCAATGGAGCAACATCGGCAGCCGATGCTTCCCAATTGAAAATAAGTTCTGCTTCAGCAAGTAGCTCGCCTACTCGTGCACCAACCATATGAATTCCTAGAACTGGTCCATCTTTTTGCGCAACAAGTTTGATTGAACCTGCAGTACGCAAAATTTGTGCTTTTCCATTTCCTGCTAAGTCGTAGTTGAGTTCAACAACATCGTAACCGCGCTCTTTTGCGATAGCTGTTGTTAGACCAACGGATGCAACTTCAGGCTCAGAATATGTAACGCGTGGAATACCGTCGTAATTGATTGCGCGAGGATTGAGTCCAGCAATCTCCTCTGCTACCAAGATGCCTTCAGCAAAACCAACGTGCGCGAGTTGAAGCGTTGGGATCAAATCTCCAACTGCCCATATTCCAGGAATATTTGTGCGGCATTTATCATCGACGAGAACATATCCGCGATCCATAGTGATGCCCTGTGCTTCATATCCAAGGTTGGCTGAAACGGGGCCGCGACCAACGGCGACGAGGAGAATCTCTGCGGTAAATGTCTTGCCATCTTCTAGTGTGACAGTGACGCCATCTGCTGTGACTGTATGAGATTTGAAACGGGTTCCAAGTTCAAAATTGATTCCGCGCTTTCTAAATGCGCGCTCTAATTGCTTACTTGATGATTCATCTTCTAGTGGGACTAGATGTGGAAGACCCTCGATGATTGTTACATCGCTACCAAATGATTTCCAGACAGATGCAAATTCAGATCCAATTACTCCGCCCCCTAGAACGATGACACTCTTTGGGACGTAATCCAATTTTGTTGCGTGATCTGAAGTCATAATCTTCACGCCATCAATTTCTAGGCCAGGCAATGAACGTGCATAGGAACCTGTTGCAAGAATGATGTTTTTTCCAGTTATCTTCTCGCCATTGACTTCAATTGTGTCTTTTGCAACGAGCTTTCCGTGACCTTCGATATATGTAATGTTTCGAGACTTCACTAAACCTTGCAGACCTTTGTGGAGTTTTGAAATAACACCATCTTTATAACTATTGACTGCTGGCATATCCATGGAGAGGAATTGAGCGTTGACTCCGAAGTGGCTCGCATCTCGAGCACCATCAGCAATCTCGCCTGAGTGCAATAGCGCCTTTGTTGGGATACATCCGCGGTGCAAACAAGTTCCGCCTAATTTATCTGCTTCGATCAGTGCGACGCTGAGGCCAAGTTGTGCGCTTCGAAGTGCGCATGCATAACCGCCGCTGCCGCCGCCAAGAATTACTAGATCGAAAACCGACACATCAAACTCCCATCACCATCGAGTGGTACTTGCCTATCTTGCCAGCCTTGGCTCAAATTACCGAACTGAGGCTTGCTCAGCCAAGACAAGAAGTGAACGCATTGCCACTCCCGTGCC
>CAMCCH010000012.1 GCA_945873335.1 Bifidobacterium breve
TTCGTTGCAGGATTTATTGGATCACCAGCAATGAACTTGCTCAATGCTCCAGTAAGTGGCGGAAAAGCAATGCTCGGAGATCTAGCAATTGCAGTTCCTGCAAGTGCTGGTGCCACTGTCACAGTTGGTATTCGTCCAGAAGGTTTCACGCCTGCTACATCAGGCTTCCATGTTCTTGTGGAAGTTGTTGAAGAGCTCGGTGCTGATGCATTCGTTTACGGCAAGCCAGCAGATGCAACAGTTAAGTTTGCTAATGCAACTGATGAAGGTGCACAAGTAATTGTTCGCTGGGATCCAAAGAACCCACCTAAGCCAGGACAGACAATTACTGTTGGAGTGAATCCAGTAGCAGTTCACCTCTTCAATTCAACAACTGGAGAGCGTATTAAGTAATTAGATAAAAGAAAATCCCCGTCAGGTAACTGGCGGGGATTTTTTTATTAAGAAATTAAGCCATTGCCTTCTGTAGATTCTCGTCAATAGAGGCCAAGAAATCTTGCGTATTTTGCCAAGGAGCATCTTTTGAAATAAGGATTGCAAGATCTTTCGTCATCTTTCCAGACTCAACAGTTTCAATGCACACTTTCTCAAGTGTTGAACAGAACTTTGCTAGCTCTGCATTGTTATCAAGTTTTGCGCGGTGCGCTAATCCTTGAGTCCACGCAAAGATTGAAGCAATTGGATTCGTTGAAGTTGCACGCCCCGCTTGGTGTTCGCGATAGTGACGTGTCACTGTTCCATGGGCTGCCTCTGATTCAACAATCTTTCCATCTGGTGTCATGAGAACTGATGTCATCAGACCGAGTGAACCATAACCTTGAGCGACGGTATCTGATTGAACATCTCCATCGTAATTCTTACAAGCCCAGACGTAGCCACCTTCCCAGCGAAGAGCAGTTGCAACCATGTCATCAATGAGGCGATGCTCATATGTAATTCCAGCTTTTTCAAAATCTGCCTTGAATTCCGCTTGATAAATTTCTTCAAAAATATCTTTGAAGCGGCCATCGTAGGCTTTGAGAATTGTGTTCTTTGTAGAGAGAAATACAGGGTACTTACGGATAAGTCCATAGTTCATAGATGCGCGAGCAAAGTCGCGAATAGATGCATCGATGTTATACATACCCATTGCAATACCAGATGATGGGAAATCAAAGACATTGAACTCCATTGGCTTTGAACCATCTTCTGGAACGAAGGTCATTGTGAGCTTTCCAGCACTTGGGACAAGAAAATCTGTTGCGCGGTACTGATCACCAAATGCGTGACGACCGATAACGATTGGCTTTGTCCAGTGTGGGACTAAGCGTGGAACATTCTTAATGATGATTGGCTCACGAAAGATAACTCCCCCGAGAATATTGCGTACAGTTCCGTTAGGAGATTTCCACATCTTTTTCAGGCCAAATTCTTCTACACGTGCCTCATCTGGAGTAATAGTTGCACACTTGACGCCAACGCCATGCTTTTGAATCGCATGTGCTGAATCAATCGTTACTTGATCATCAGTGGCATCGCGATTTTCCATGCCTAAGTCGTAGTACTCAAGATTGACGTCAAGGTAAGGCAAGATCAAAGAATCTTTGATGAAGTGCCAAATAATGCGCGTCATCTCATCGCCATCTAGTTCAACAACTGTGCCTTCAACTTTAATCTTATTCATCTGAGTACTTGCTCCTTAGAGGGTTAGAACATCTGCTTGTTTTGCACGGACTGCTTCTGCTGCTGCTTTCAAAGCGCTGACTTCTGAATCAGTGAGTTTGCTTTCAACTACTTTCTTGATTCCTTCGCGACCAATCTCGGCTTCAACGCCAAGGTAGACACCAGAAATTCCATATTCACCATCGACCCATGCGCACACTGGCATTACTGCACCTGAATCTTCGATGACTGCTTTTGCCATACGTGCTGCCGCTGCCGATGGTGCGTAATATGCAGATCCAGTTTTTAGAAGTGCAACTACTTCTGCGCCACCATTGCGAGTGCGATCTACTAATTCATCAATCTCAGGCTGTGAAAGTAGTTCGCTCAGTGCCTTGCCATCAACAGTGCAACGGCTTGGAACTGGAACCATAGTGTCACCATGTGAACCAAGTGTGAGCGTCTTTACGGAGCCAACTTTTACGCCCAATTTTTCAGCAACAAAGTTAGTAAAGCGCGCTGTATCGAGCATTCCTGCCTGGCCCATCACGCGATTCTTTGGAAAATTCGATGCAATCTGAGTAAGCGCTGTCATCTCATCGAGTGGGTTTGATACAACGATAATGACTGCTTTAGGTGAATGTTTTGCAATGTTTTCAGCAACTCCACGAACGATTCCTGCATTGACGCCAATGAGATCCATACGACTCATTCCTGGCTTGCGTGGAAGTCCAGCGGTAATCACAACTACATCTGAATTCGCTGTAGCTTCATAGCCAGCACCGTCAGGAGTTGTTGTTGCACCAATAATTTTTGTTTCAAATCCTTCGATTGAACGAGATTGGTTCATATCAAGTGCCAAACCTTCTGGCTTTCCTTCAAGGATGTCGGTAAGTACAACTGTGTCGAAGATGTTGTATTCAGCTAACCGAAGCGCTGTTGTTGATCCGTAAAATCCTGCACCTACAACTGTAACTTTTCCGCCCATGGCGTACTCCTTTGTCGTTTACAACTCTCTTGACGTCAAGATAACTCTACCGTCCATGCGGTAGTGCTATTGCCAACACAAAGAGCGCCACCGCAATGGCAGCAGGCAGGTAAAACTCAATTCTGCGTGATTTTCGCGCAGCAATTGCGTGACCGAGTGTTCCTCCACTTATGAGAAGTGACCCAGTTCTCACATAACCAATGCTGCCGATAAGCACTCCCAAACAAATGAGGGAGTAACTACTGATTCGCAAAGTGCTTGAGATCAGCTGCATGCATCAACCACATTTGTTAATAGCATTGCGCGAGTCATTGGACCAACGCCACCGGGCATAGGTGAGACGTAACCAGCAATTGCATATGCCTCTGGAGAAATATCTCCATTCAATCCTGAGTCACCGCGACTGATTCCAACATCAATAAGAGTGGCTCCAGCTTTGACCATGTCAGCCTTTAGAAAATATGTCTGGCCAATTGCTGCAACAACAATGTCAGCGTTACGTGTGTGCTTCGCTAAATCTTTTGTACCAGTATGAGTGAGAGTAACTGTTGCATTTTCTGCGCGTCTTGTTAGTAAGAGCCCTAATGGACGACCCACTGTAAGCCCGCGACCAATAACAGTAATTTCTGCACCATCAAGATTTA
Organism: Bifidobacterium breve; assembly: GCA_945873335.1. Classification (GTDB taxonomy): domain Bacteria; phylum Actinomycetota; class Actinomycetes; order Nanopelagicales; family Nanopelagicaceae; genus Planktophila. Next base: position 3,274 of record CAMCCH010000012.1, read on the forward strand.
TATTGTAATGGCGAAGTAGTTCCACGATTGCACGTGGTGTGCAAGGAAGCGGTGCCTCGTAACCTGCCACTAATCGTCCTAAGTTCATGGGATGCAAGCCATCAGCATCTTTATTGGGATCGATAGCCTCCAAAATATTCTGGGTATTTATCCCCTTTGGAAGTGGTAATTGAACGATATATCCAGTGCATTCTTTTGAGGAATTGAGATCCTTGACCGCAGCAAGAACATCACGCTCCGTGGCGCTTGCTGGAAGATCTATGCGTATTGATTTGATTCCAACTTCTTTGCAATCACTATGTTTGCCACCAACGTAGGAATGTGAACCGGGGTCATCGCCAACAAGAATTGTTCCAAGTCCTGGCGTGATTCCTTTTTCTTTCAATACCGCAACGCGCAGCGCAAGCTCTTGCTTTATCTGAGTGGCTAATGCTTTGCCATCAAGAATCACTGCGCTCATGTTCGTATCCTATTAGGCGTGGGAGAAGTGTCTGGTACCCGTGAAAAACATCGCGATTCCCGCGCTTTGCGCTGCGGCAATTACTTCTTCATCTCGCACGCTGCCACCAGGTTGAACTACTGCCGTAATTCCTGCATCAATGAGAATCTGTAATCCATCGGCAAATGGAAAGAACGCGTCACTTGCAGCAACGCTTCCCTTTACTCGATCCCCTGCGCGATCAACTGCAAGTTTTGCGGAATCAACTCTATTGACTTGGCCCATACCGATTCCAACCGATGCAGTATCTTTTGCAAGCAAAATTGCATTGCTCTTCACGCTTCGAACACTGCGCCATGCAAATTCAAGATCTTTCATCGTTTGAGTATCAACGCTCTGCCCGCTTACTTGCTTCCATTGCGATGGTGAATCACCTGCTGCATCTACGAGGTCAGTATTTTGTAATAACACTCCCCCAGAAACAGGGCGTATTTCTATTGGATTGATACCAGGAACTTCGCATTGCAAAATACGAATTGATGGCTTCTTAGAAAGAATTTCAAGGGCTTCTGGTTCATAGCCTGGGGCAATAATTACTTCTGTAAACACTTGCGAAAGAGGTGTGGCCATTTCAACAGTAACGATTCGATTAGCTGCTACAACGCCTCCGAATGCTGAGACTGGGTCGCATTCGTGTGCATGTTGATAGGCAATGCCAACACCTAATGCGCAAACTGCTATTCCACAAGGATTGGCATGCTTCATAATCGCAACTGCAGGATCGCGATGATCTAAGACTGCGCGCCATGCGGCATCGGCATCAGTGTAATTATTGAAAGACATCTCTTTGCCATGTAATTGCTTGGCACTAACAATTCCTGTGGGACCACCTGAATAAATGGCTGCGCTTTGATGTGGATTCTCCCCATAGCGCAAAGTATTTTCGCGTTGCCAGATTCGTCCAAACCATTCTGGAAGTTCTTCTTCTTTGCCTAGCCAATTAGCAATAGTGAGGTCATATTCTGCTGTTGTTCTAAATACATCTCTGGCTAATTCTTGACGCTCTTGCGCAGTAAAACCGCCTGCTTTGATAGCAGTTACAAGTAGGTCATATTGAGATGTATTACTGAGAACAGCAACGGAGCCATGATTCTTTGCTGCACCGCGCAGCATTGAAGGGCCACCGATATCAATTTGTTCTATGCATTCTGCAAAATCAGCACCTGATGCAATTGTTGCAGCGAAGGGATAGAGATTGATTATTACCAAATCAAAAGGTTTGATATCTAGGTCTTTGATTGCTTGCATATGTTCTGGATTATTTTGATCAGCCAAAATTCCAGAGTGCACACGTGGGTGCAATGTCTTTACGCGTCCACCCATGATCTCTGGAAATCCTGTATATGCACTGACTTCTGTAACCGCTATCCCTGCATCCGCTAAATTCTTTGCAGTAGAGCCCGTAGAGAGAATCTCTACCCCAGCATCAGATAAAACTTTGCCAATTTCTACCAGTCTGGTTTTGTCATAGACGCTGATGAGCGCTCTACGGATTGCTTTGCGATCAGCCATGTCGTGACTCCAGAGTGGGTAATACTTCTTTTATGGCCGCAACAATGAGACCTCTTTCAACTTCCTTAATCCTCTCATGAAGAGATGCTTCATCATCTCCAGGCAATATCGAAACTTTCTCTTGTCTTATTGTTTTTCCAGTATCTACACCTTTATCAACCCAATGTATCGTCGTACCGGTCTCTGATACCCCTGCTGCTAATGCATCCCGCACTGCGTGAGCACCCGGAAAGAGTGGCAGAAGTGCTGGGTGGCTGTTGATCGTAGGAAATGTTTGAACAAAATCTGGTGACAAAATCCGCATAAAGCCAGCGCTAATAACAAGATCGGGTTTGAGATTGTTTACACAATCAAGTATTTCTTTATCCCATACCTTTCGATCGCTCTTCATATCAATGACATACGTTGGAATAGCACTAGTGCGTGCGCGTTCTAATACACGAGCATCAGTGCGATCAGAGATGAGAGCAACTATCTGGCCACCAAGTTGCGTATCATCGATTATCGCCTGCGCCAAGCTTCCATTTCCTGATGCCAGGATTACCAGCCTTTTCAACGTTTCAAGGGGTTCGATAGAGAAATTCTAGGGATAAAAATTGCCAATAATATTCCAAGCCCAAGTTCTGCCCCGATAAGTAACGGAAACTTCCATAGGGAGACTCCAACAGAGTCCAAAACATTTGTAATGAGGGCTCCGCTACCAAAGAAAGCTAAGAACAAAATCATGGCACATAAAAGAAAGTAACTCTGAACTAGTGTGCGAGTACTCAGTTGAATAGTCCACGTTGTCATAAGTGCACCGATAGCGATAATAATAATTATGAAAGTAAGATGCCACATTGCTTTCTCTTCCGGAACAGCTCCTAATAGTGGGATTGCTGGAATTTCAAAGAGTCGATGACTCCATGGTGCAACCAGGGTTCCCGAACCGATTGCAAAACCAGAGCCTGCTAAATATGAAAGTGTTGCAACTACTGCATTTGGAATATAGAGAATATTGATAAACAAAAGAAGGATTCCACCGAGTATTCCAGGTTGGAGAACTTGAGTTAGATCTTCAACCATTGAAAGATTAGTAAGAATTGTCATTCCAAAAATTATTGAACTTACTCCCAATAAAAGCGCAAGCGCACGTGAACTAAAGAGAATAGCTTGAGAAATCACCAGTCGACGTCCAACGCTAAAGGTAGTCATGGTTGCGATTGGAAGAATAACAAGTGGCGCTAAATACCACTGTGGTTGAACTGCATCCGTTCTACTCATATATGCACAGAGCATCGCAATAAGTGTGTATTCCAGAATGTAGGCAATTCTGGCAAATGATACTAGCGAGACATCGTCATCGAGTTTTTCCATACTTCGAGCAAAGCCACTGCGAATAGCAAATATTGGGAATACAAGTGCGCCTAATGGCAGATAAGAAAGTAATCCAGGTGTACCAGCTGGCGGTAATGAAAGCGTGAATGGCAAGTGATGTGCGCCTAGCCAAATCCACATTGCACCACGCATTGGATCTGTTGTATTTCCATTGACGCTGCCTGCAGTAGCCCATGCAATGAGGGAGAGAAAAGAGATTGGCAAAAGCACCAACGCAATACTGCGCACTACTTGACCTAAAGTAACGGCAAGTACGCGCTGAAACATTGTGCGCTAGCGCTCTAATATGGCGCGCATCAATTGCGCCGTTTCACTCGGAGTCTTACCAACCTTTACTCCCGCTGCCTCTAATGCATCTTGCTTTCCTTGCGCAGTTCCTGAAGAGCCAGAAACAATTGCACCAGCATGACCCATTGTCTTTCCTTCTGGGGCGGTAAATCCTGCAACATATCCAACTACGGGCTTTGTTACATACTCACTAATGAATGCAGCCGCACGCTCTTCGGCATCGCCACCAATTTCGCCAATCATAACAATTGCTTTTGTATCAGGATCATCTTGGAAGGCGCGAAGGCAATCGATATGTGTAGTTCCAATTACTGGATCTCCACCGATTCCAACTGCTGTACTAAATCCAATATCTCGAAGTTCATACATCATTTGGTATGTAAGAGTTCCTGATTTTGAAACTAAACCAATTGGACCAGAGCCTGTGATATCTGCAGGGATAATTCCGACATTTGATTTACCAGGGCTAATAATTCCTGGGCAGTTAGGCCCAATAATTCGTGTCGTTCCTTTTGCAAGTGCGTGTGCATAAAAACTTGCAGAATCGTGAACTGGAATTCCTTCAGTGATAACTACGACAAGTGGCATTGCAGCATCAATTGCATCGATGACTGCAGCCTTTGCAAACTTTGGAGGAACAAATACCACTGAAACATTTGCTTTAGTTGCAGCAATTGCCTCTGATACAGAATTGAAAACAGGTAACTGATGTCCATCGATATCGACGCTCTGTCCACCTTTTCCTGGTGTCACTCCGCCGACAACTTTGGTACCGGAAGCAAGCATGCGACGTGTGTGCTTTGTTCCTTCAGAACCTGTCATACCTTGAACAATGACAGTGCTGGTTTCGTTGAGGAAAATAGACATTACTTCGCCGCCAATTCTGCAGCGCGATTTGCTGCTCCATCCATAGTTTCTGCCTGTTCGATCAATGGATGCGCTGCCTTGTTGAGAATTGCGCGACCTTCTAAAACATTGTTTCCATCGAGGCGAACCACAATTGGCTTAGTTGCTTTATTGCCTAATAATTCAAGTGCTTGAACAATTCCAGTGGCAACTGCATCGCATGCTGTGATGCCACCAAATACATTGACGAATACGCTCTTTACATCTTTATCTCCCAAGATGATTGAGAGTCCATCGGCCATCACTTGCGCAGATGCACCGCCGCCAATATCTAAGAAGTTTGCTGGGCGGACACCACCATGTTTTTCGCCAGCATATGCAACGACATCGAGTGTGCTCATAACAAGACCTGCGCCATTGCCGATAATTCCAACTTCACCTTCGAGCTTTACGTAGTTGAGATCTTTCTCTTTGGCTGCTGCTTCAAGGGCATTCGTTGCTCCGTGATCAATGAGGGCTTCATGGTCAAGATGGCGGAATCCAGCATTGTCATCGAGAGTTATTTTTCCATCGAGTGCAATGACTTTCCCATCTTTAGTTTTTACTAATGGGTTTACTTCGACAAGAGTCGCATCCTCAGATTGAAAAACTTCCCAAAGCTTGAGCAAAACCTGCGCTACTTGTTCTGCAACATCGGCTGGAAACTGCGCCGCGCTAACAATTTCTTGAGCCTTCGCAAGAGTAATTCCCTCAATTGCAGATACAGGAATCTTTGCTAATTTTTCAGGAGCGGTATGCGCTACTTCTTCAATATCCATTCCACCAGATACAGATGCCATTACTAAGAATGTGCGGTTTGAGCGGTCAAGAAGTATTGCTAAATAATATTCAGATTCAATAGGGGCAGCGGCTGCAATCATTACAGTGCGAACAGTGTGACCTTTGATATCCATTCCTAGGATTGCCCCAGCTTTAGCGCGAGCATCAGCAGGGTCTTCTGCGAGTTTTACTCCGCCAGCTTTTCCGCGTCCACCAACTTTTACCTGTGCTTTGACAACTACTTTGCCACCAATTTTTTTGGCTGCTGCTTCTGCTTCATCAGCAGTATGTGCGATAGCGGCAGCAAGAACAGGTACGCCATGTTTTTCGAAGAGATCACGGGCTTGGTATTCATAGAGATCCACGGATCACTCCAATTCAAATAAATGATGTACGAAGGCCCTAATCCTAGAGCTTTTCAACGGGTGCATAACGCAGGAGCAAACGCTTCTCGCCATACTCTCCAAAATTTATTGTCGCTTCAGCCTTCTCGCCCTCGCCTGCAGTTGCCACAACTGTGCCAAGGCCAAATGTGTCATGTGACACACGCTCACCCACAGCTAATTCAATTGAGTTTATTTTCTTTCCTGTTGCTCGTGGAGGTGCAGCAGTAACTGTTCTCGTTTTTCTCACCAGCGATGGTGAGAGTGACGACGATGAAACATTGCGCCACTCAATTAGATTTTCTGGAATTTCATCTAAGAAACGAGATGCCGGGTTATATGTAGGCGCTCCCCATGACGAGCGATACTCTGCTCGAGAAATATAAAGGCGTTCGCGTGCACGTGTAAGGCCAACGTATGCAAGTCGTCGCTCTTCTTCAATTTCATCTTTCTCGCCAAGAGTTCGTGAATGCGGAAATATTCCATCTTCCATTCCTGTAAGAAAGACAGTGGGAAATTCCAAACCTTTAGCAGTATGTAGTGTCATAAGAGTTACTACGCCACCATGGTCTTCGCCTTCAGGAATTTCATCAGCATCAGCTACTAATGAAACTTTTTCTAAGAATCCGGCAAGTGAGATCTCTTCGTCTTCACCTAATTCCTCAATAGGGCGTTCTTCATATTCCATACTCACCGCTAAAAGTTCTTTCATATTCTCAACACGAACTTCATCTTGCGGATCAGTACTACTTTCGAGTTCGGCTAAAAGCCCAGATTGTTCAAGTACGGCCTCAACGATTACTGATGGCCTTGTCTTTGCCTCTACTAGAACATTGAGTGCAATAAGCATGGAAACAAATTCATTGATTGATTGCGCTGCACGATTAGGAATCCCTAGCGCTTCACTTGCGCGATTGAGGGCTTGCCAAAAAGATAACCCATTGGCGCTTCCAAATAGCTCTACGCACTCAATTGCGCGGTCACCGATTCCGCGTTTAGGTAAATTTATAACCCTACGAATCGAAATTTCATCTTCAAGATTTGATAGAACACGCAGATATGCAAGTAAATCTTTTACCTCTCGACGTTCATAAAAGCGAAGTCCGCCAACAACTTTGTAAGGCATCGCACTTCTCATAAAGACTTCTTCAAAAACACGTGATTGAGCATTTGTGCGATAGAAGATCGCTGTATCCCCTGGTTGTGACAGCCCACCTTTTTGTAATTCACGAATCTCATCAGTTACAAATTGAGCCTCATCATGTTCACTCTCGGCAATGTAGCCAGTCAGTGGTGCGCCCGCCCCTGCCTCTGACCAAAGATTCTTTTCTTTGCGGCTTTCATTCTGAGTAATAACGGCATTGGCTGCATTGAGAATATTCTGCGTTGATCGATAGTTTTGCTCAAGTAAGACTGTTGTTGCATTTGGGTAATCAAGTTCGAATTGCATAATATTTCGAATCGTTGCACCTCGAAAACCATAAATTGATTGGTCGGCATCTCCCACAACACAGAGTTCAGCGGCAGGAATTCCTTCAGATTCGTTTCCAACAAGTTCTTTCACAAGTATGTATTGGGTATGATTTGTATCTTGATATTCATCGACTAGAACATGGCGGAAACGAGATCTAAAGCGGGCTTTTGCCTCAGGAAATTGCTGTAGAACTTGAACCGTCTTGAGAATGAGATCATCAAAATCCATAGCATTGGCTTGCTGAAGACGCTTCTGGTAAATGCTATAAACATCGGCAACCACTTCTTCAAATTGATTTGATGTGGCATTTACATAATCATTTGGCCCCATCAACTCATTTTTTGCATTTGAAATCATTGATTGGAATTGACGTGCTGGATAGCGTTTGGAATCTAAGTTGAGCTCTTTGGCAACAATTGTGATCAGGCGCAGAGAGTCGGCTGAATCATAAATTGAAAAGGAATTTGAATATCCCAGGCGATTAGCCTCCTGCCGCAAGAGACGAACGCAAGCTGAGTGAAATGTAGATACCCACATAGATTTCGCAACTGGGCCAACGAGATCGCTAACTCGTTCCTTCATCTCTCCCGCTGCCTTATTTGTAAATGTAATAGCTAAAATTTGATACGGAGCAACATTGCGTCGTGACATGAGATACGCGATACGGCGAGTTAGTACTCGAGTTTTTCCTGAACCAGCACCGGCAACAACTAGTAATGGTCCACCTGCATGGGTAACGGCAGCACTTTGCTGCGGATTCAACCCTGCGAGTAGTGGATCGTTAGACTGATTCATAGGAGGGGAAGGCTATCTTTAAATGGCCACCCCCGAGATTAGAATCAGCCATTATTGAAGGAGAGACTCATGGAACCGATTGCCGATAGCGAAATCAAGAAGGTCCTAGTTATCAATGCCCATCCTGATGATTCTGACTTTGGCGCTTCCGGAACGATTGCTCAGTGGGTAAAAAAAGGAATTGAAGTCTCTTATGTTTTTTGTACTAATGGAGACCAAGGTGGCGAAGAATCTGGAATCACGAAGGAAGATATGCCAGCTGTTCGCCAGCGGGAACAACGAGCAGCAGGTGCTGCAATTGGTGTAACAGATATAACTTTTTTGAATTATGTTGATGGACATTTAGAAGCAACTCTCAAACTTCGTAAAGATATTGTGCGCCAAATTAGAATCTCTCAACCAGATCGAATGGTCTGCCAAAGTCCTGAGCGAAATTGGGATCGAATTGGCGCAAGCCACCCTGATCATTTAGCTGCAGGTGAAGCAGCAATCCAAGCCGTTTATCCAGATGCCAGAAACCCATTTGCATTTACAGACTTACTCAATGATGAGGGTCTAAAACCTTGGAGAGTAAAAGAAGTGTGGGTGATGGGCTTTGCAACTCCTGATCACTTTGTAGATATCACAGATACATTTGATCTAAAGATGAAAGCACTGCATTCTCATGCATCTCAGACAGCCCACAACTCAGAACTTGAAAATATGGTTCGTGAATGGGGTCAGAGAAATGCTGGCGTGGCAGGCTTTGCAGAAGGAAGAATTGCTGAAGCCTTCAAAATAATAAACACAAACTAAATTATTTTATTGATACTTTTTCGATAGCTACTAGTTGCACAGGAAAACCATCACCTGCATAAACATATTGGCCATTACCATCAGGTTGTACGGCGCCTAAACTTGCAATCGAGGTCAAGATATCAAGGCCAGATGTAACTTTGCCCCACACTGTGTAATTTGGTTGAAGAGTAGAGTCACCGAAGACAAAGAAGATTTGGCTTCCATTTGTATTTGGTCCTGAGTTTGCCATTGCAACAGTGCCCGCTGGATATGTGATTATTTTGCCAGTTGGTAAATTCTCATCAACATAACCCTTCCATCCTGTTGGGCTACCGCCTGCACTCGCTGTTGGATCTCCACATTGGAGAACAAATAAACCTTGAGTTGTAAGTCTGTGACAGAGGCTTTGATCGAAATATCCGGCCTTAGCAAGAGCGGTCAGTGCAGTAATTGTTACAGGCGCTTTCTTACCTACCGTTTCAACAACAATATTTCCACAATTTGTATAAAAAGTAATTGTGCGCGGAAGTGCTTTGAGGCTCTTTGTAGGTTGTGCAACTCTTTTTGGATCATGAGGAACAGCCTTTGATTTGGTGCACTTGGGTGGCTTTACTTTTGGTTCAGCGGCTAGCGCTGGTGAAGTTGAAAAAATTGATGCCAAAAGTGCAACTGTTACTGCAATGCCAATAGTGCGTTTCATATCATTCCCACTCAATAGTTCCTGGCGGCTTACTCGTGATGTCGAGAACCACTCGATTTACTTCGCGAACCTCATTAGTGATCCGCGTTGAAATCTTTTCAAGGACATCATACGGAACTCTTGACCAATCTGCAGTCATTGCATCTTCGCTAGATACGGGACGTAACACAATTGGGTGACCGTATGTGCGTCCGTCACCCTGAACTCCCACGCTTCTCACATCTGCCAATAAGACAACAGGACATTGCCAAATATCGCGATCTAAGCCCGCTAATTTTAGTTCAGCGCGTGCGATGGAATCTGCATGGCGCAATATTTCTAAGCGCTCTTTGTTGACTGCGCCAATGATGCGAATACCTAGACCTGGTCCAGGAAATGGTTGACGCCACACTATTTCCTCAGGAAGTCCTAACTCTATTCCCACCTGACGAACTTCATCTTTGAATAGAGTTCGAAGGGGTTCGACCAAAGTAAATTTCAAATCATCGGGTAGGCCGCCAACGTTATGGTGTGACTTTATATTTGCTGTACCTGTTCCACCACCTGATTCAACTACATCGGGATAGAGAGTGCCTTGTACTAAGAATTCAACTTCTCCCCCTGCGGCGATATCACGAGCTGCTTTTTCGAATGAGCGAATAAATTCACGGCCAATGATTTTGCGCTTTTCTTCAGGGTCAATAACTCCTGCAAGTGCATCAAGGAATTGAGACACTGCATCTATAACGACTAGATCTACACCCGTTGCTGCGACAAAATCACGCTGAACTTGCTCAGATTCTCCGCTACGCAATAATCCGTGATCAACAAATACACATGTGAGTTGTGAACCAACTGCGCGTTGAATTATTGCTGCTGCAACTGCAGAATCGACGCCACCTGACAAACCGCAAATTACTCTCTTGCTACCAATTATCTCTTTAGCTTTTGCAATTTCGTTTTCAGCAATATTTGCCGTTGTCCATGTTGGTGTACACCCTGCGATATTGAGTAGCCAATTCTTCAAAATTGCCTGACCGTGTTCAGAATGTAGAACTTCTGGATGGAATTGAACGCCAGCTAATTTTCCTGATTCATTTTCAAATGCTGCAATAGGTGTGTCCACTGTGGATGCACAAACCGTGAAGCCTGCTGGAGCTTGTGAGACCGCATCACCGTGTGACATCCATACCTTTTGCTTCTCTGGAATCGATGCGAATATCTTTGTGGAATTTTTCGCTACTAGGTCCGTGCGACCGAATTCTGATTTTCCTGTCTGACTAACTACACCACCGAGTGCTGCAGCCATCTTTTGAAAACCGTAACAAATACCAAATATAGGAATACCTAACTGAAATATTTCTGCATCAAAACTAGGAGCATTTTCGGCATAGACACTCGATGGCCCACCTGATAAAACTATTGCAGCTGGTGATTTTTCTCTAACTTGGGCTGCAGTAATTGTTGAAGGAACTATTTCAGAAAAAACATTAGCTTCGCGAACTCGACGAGCGATGAGTTGCGCATATTGAGCCCCAAAGTCGACGACAAGTACGGCGCCGCTTTCAGGAACTTCTTTAGGCACGATGAATAATTACTTCTACTCGCTGGAAAGATTTCACATCGGAATAACCGCATGTAGCCATTGCACGACGTAGTGCGCCAAAGAGATTCATTGAGCCATCGGCTGCATGTGATGGTCCAAGTAAAATTTCTTCAAGTGTTCCTGTTGTACCAACAGCTACGCGCTCTCCACGGGGAAGAACTTGGTGATGCGCCTCTGGTCCCCAGTGCCAACCAAGGCCCGGCGCTTCAACTGCTTTTGCAAGCGGTGATCCCATCATTACTGCATCAGCGCCCATTGCAATTGCTTTTGCAATATCCCCACTGCGACCAACTGAACCATCGGCAATTACATGAACATAACGACCGCCAGATTCATCGAGGTATTCACGGCGAGCAGATGCAACTTCTGCAACTGCAGATGCCATTGGAACTTCAATTCCTAATACTTTACGAGTGGTGTGAGCAGAACCGCCACCGAATCCTACGAGTACACCTGCAGCACCTGCACGCATGAGGTGAAGGGCGCCTGTTGCAGTTGCTACTCCACCAACAATGACGGGAACATCGAGTTCGTAAATAAATTTCTTGAGGTTGAGTGCTTCACTCTCTGATGCAACATGTTCAGCGCTCACTGTTGTTCCGCGGATAACGAAAATATCAACACCTGCATCAATTACTGCTTTATGAAGTTGAGCAGTGCGCTGTGGCGAAAGAGATGCAGCAACAGTTATTCCTGCATCGCGAATCTGCTTGATTCGCTCTTTGATAAGAGTGGGTTGAATAGGTGCGCTATAAATTTCTTGCATGCGCTTTGTTGCATGCTTATCTGGCATCGATGCGATTTCACCAAGTGGAATACGTGGATCTTCATAGCGAGTCCATAGGCCTTCAAGGTTGAGAACACCAAGTCCGCCTAGTTTTCCAATAGCAATTGCAGTATCCGGTGAGACAACTGAATCCATTGGCGCGGCAAGCATTGGAAGATCAAACTTGTATGCATCTATCTGCCACGCGGTTGAAACATCTTCAGGGTCGCGGGTACGACGACTTGGCACAATGGCAATATCGTCAAAAGAATAAGCAGTTCGTGCGCGCTTTCCTGGTGCAATTTCAATTTCGCTCATGGCGGGCTCCCCTACTTCTTACCTTGGTAATTTGGTGCATCGGCGACGTGTAAAACATCGTGTGGATGGCTCTCTTGTAAGCCTGCCGCTGTAATTTGAATGAGGCGACCTTCGCGACGAAGTGTTGCAATATCTGGGGCTCCTGCATATCCCATACCTGATCGCAGTCCACCAACTAATTGATGTGTCACTTCTGCAACGCTGCCACTGTAAACAACTCTTCCTTCAATTCCTTCAGGAACGAGTTTGTCTTCAGATAAAACATCGTCTTGCATATAGCGATCTTTGGAATATGACTTTTGTTCTCCGCGAGATTGCATCGCACCAAGGGAACCCATTCCGCGATATGCCTTGTACTTTCGTCCATCAATTTCAACGAGTTCGCCAGGAGATTCAGCACATCCTGCAAGAAGTGATCCGAGCATGACAGAGTTGGCACCGGCAACAAGAGCTTTGACTATGTCGCCAGAATATTGAAGTCCACCATCGGCAATAAGTGGAATGCCTGCTTTGCCACATGCTTTGCTTGCTTCAAGAATTGCAGTTATCTGTGGAACGCCCACACCTGCAACAACACGAGTTGTACATATTGAACCTGGGCCAACACCAACTTTTACCGCATCCGCTCCTGCATTGATCAGTGCTTGCGCACCGGCGCGAGTTGCAACATTGCCACCAATAATTTCGGTAATTGCTGAAAACTTTTTGATTCGCTCTATTGCATCTAGTACTGCGCGGTGATGTCCATGGGCTGTATCAACGACAACAACATCGACTCCTGCCTCAATGAGCGCTTGTGCGCGAGCAAAACCATCGTCACCAACACCAACAGCAGCACCTGCTAATCCAACATTTTTTACTAATTTCACATGAGTTACTTGGGCTTCAATCGACAAATTGCGGTGAATGATTCCAATGCCGCCAGCCTTAGCCATTGCAATTGCCATCTCAGATTCAGTGACTGTATCCATGGCGGATGAAACCAATGGAATTGCGAGCGCAATATTGCGAGTTAGATGAGTTGCTGTATTTACTTCAGATGGAACTACCTCAGATGCATCAGGAAGTAGCAAGACATCGTCATATGTCAGGCCGAGCATCGCGATTTTCTCGTAATCGCTCATCGGCCCTCCATCTCTTATCTAATGAAGACGTAAGTCTATCGGGGCTTTAGAGCCCTACTGCACGCTCTATTTCGAGGCAGGCGCTCGATAAGTCATGAACTACAGCGACTTTTGAACATTCCGTTGGGTCCCATCCTGGCCCTCCAAGAATAATTCGAGGCGCTGGACGCACTACAGGAAGTTCATTGAAATATTTAGCCTTTGCATTTTTTGGCAACTGTGCCCATAAAAACACAGCGGGTGGGGCGGTGCGAGTTACGACTGAACAAATGGCTTCATGCGGTGTTCGCGATCCAAGAAAATAAGATTCGATTCCCTTTTCTGCCAGCGCCGCGGCAAGTGCGTGCAGGGCAAGGCAATGCAATTCTTCTCCGACAGCTGCCAGCACCACAGGATTCGGATTTACTACCTTGGAAATCTTTGATGCTTTTTCGCGCATTACAGTTTTCAAAATTTCAGTAAGAAAATGTTCTACTTCAATTCCTTTGCCCGTTGTTGCCCAGTCTTGGCCCACCATTGTGAGCACCGGAACTATTACTTCGTGCCAGGAACGGATGACACCATATTTCTTTATATCTTTGGAAAGAGCTTGTGCAACAAAATCATTATCGAGGGCTATTGCGCAACGATAAATCGTGTTAACTAATTCGCTTCGATCTACAAACTTCATCTCAGTCGCACGAAATGTGGCGCTACCTTTATGTTCTAGCGCTTGTTCTGCTGCATCAGATGGCGATACACCTGATGCAATGAGTCTGCGCATCACCATTAAACGGGCCACATCCTGTGGGCGGTAGCGGCGATGGTGACCCTCTTGATGGTCAGTTGGCCCAAGGCCATAGCGACGATCCCATGTGCGCAAGGTGGCTGGGGCAACACCTAGCCGTCTTGCAACGGCAGCCACGGTCAGAAGGTCTTCCACGCCCCTATCGTGTCGTGAAGTGGGCGAACTCACCACTTCAAAACACGCTCGTGAACAACTTCTGACCCGTTGCTACTTGAACAACCTATGGCGCGGTTGTATGGTTGGGGCATGGCTGAGATATCACGTTTACCCCAACCCACTACCGATAATTGGGAGTGGCAGTACGAGGGCGCCTGCCGTAATTTACCGGCAGAGATGTTTTTCCATCCAGATGGAGAACGTGGTCCACGCCGACGCAATCGTGAAAATGCAGCAAAGGCTGTCTGCGCAGCCTGCCCAGTAATGCTTGCATGCCGCGCGCACGCACTTGCTGTTCAAGAGCCTTACGGAATTTGGGGCGGTCTATCTGAAGATGATCGCTTAGCGATTATTGATTCGCGTATTCCAGCAGCTATTTCTAGCGCTTCCTAATTATCGCCGAGCAAATTCCATGCTCGAACTCCCCCGATAATTCCTGCTTCATTGGGAACAATCACCACATCATCACCTAATTTATGAATCATTGAATCCTTGATTCGGCGCGAATTTCCACCACCTAAATACAAACGGTCCCAGTGAAATACTGGACGTAGTTCATCCACCATTGCCCTGATGCGACGCGACCAAAAAGAATCACCGAGTAGTCGGCGTTGATGTTCACCAATCCAACTATCAAAAGTTTCGTTGCGGCGAATCGTTGCATGCGAGAGTTCAATATGTGGCGCTAGTTTTCCGCCATCAAATACTGCGCAGCCAAGTCCTGTTCCCAAAGTCAGTACAACTTCAAAACCAGAACCTGCAACAACGCCAGCACCATGCACCTCGGCATCGTTGAGAACAAGGGTTGGCTTTCCAAGTGCGTGCGTTAGACCCTCGCGCATATCAAAGCCATCCCAGGCCGCCTTGAGTTCTGGATCCATTCGCGTTCGAGGTCCTGCAGTATTTATGTAGTGCGGAGTGGAGACAACAACACCATGGCGCATCATTCCTGGCATTCCAACACTGACTCGATCGGCTGCCGGTAATGATTTCGAGAGATCAACAATTGTTTCAATCAATCGAGTTGGCGAAAGTGGATACGGAGTAGAAATGCGAATGGCCTGGGCTCTCATAGTTCCAGCACTATCTAGTACTGACGCTTTGATACCCAAGCCACCGCAATCCACTGACAGTGTTAGCTGCTCCATGGAGGTAAGAATAACTACTTAGTGAGAATGTCCACCAGGTCCGTGTGAGTGTCCATGTCCACCGGCTTCTGGCTCTTGATCTGCAGGACGCTCATATACAACAGCCTCTGTTGTAATAAACATTGCAGCGATTGAGGCAGCGTTAGCAAGTGCTGAACGAGTTACCTTCACTGGGTCAATGACGCCATCTTTTGCAAGATCGCCATAGACATCAGTTGCAGCATTGAAACCTTCATTGGCTTTCATTGCGCGAACCTTTGCAACAACTACATAACCTTCAAGGCCTGCATTTTCTGCAATCCAGCGAAGTGGTTCATCGCATGCTTTGCGAACAAGGCGAACACCAACTGCTTTATCGCCAGTGAATCCAAGATCGCCTTCAAGTGAATCAGCTGCGTGAACAAGTGCTGCTCCTCCACCGATAACGATTCCTTCTTCAACTGCTGCGCGAGTTGCAGAGATAGCATCTTCAAGACGGTGCTTCTTCTCTTTCAACTCAACTTCAGTGTGTGCTCCAACTTTGATAACACAGACGCCACCAGCGAGTTTTGCAACGCGCTCTTGTAGCTTCTCGCGATCCCAATCAGAATCTGTATTTGCAATCTCGTTACGGATCTCAGAGACACGTGCAGCAACTGCTGTTTTATCTCCTGCTCCATCAACGATGGTTGTTGCATCTTTTGAAATTACGATGCGGCGTGCTTTTCCAAGAGATTCAAGTCCTACTTGGTCTAGCTTCATTCCGATATCGGATGAAATAACCTGACCGCCAGTGAGTACTGCAATATCTTGCAACATTGCCTTACGACGATCTCCAAAGCCTGGTGCCTTCACAGCAGCTGAAGTAAATACTCCACGCATGCGGTTGACGACCATTGTTGAAAGCGCTTCGCCTTCCACATCTTCGGCGATAATCAAAAGTGGCTTTGATGCTTGTGCAACCTTTTCAAGGATTGGCAAGAGGTCAGCGAGCGCTGAAATCTTGTTTCCTGAGATAAGAACGTAGGCATCTTCTAGTACTGATTCCATACGATCTTGATCTGTTACGAAGTATGGAGAGATGTAACCCTTATCGAATTGCATACCTTCAGTAAATTCGAGTTCGAGGCCAGTAGTTGATGCCTCCTCCACTGTGATAACGCCATCTTTTCCGACCTTATCCATTGCTTCTGCAATCAGGTCACCGATGACGCGATCTTGAGCAGAAATTGTTGCAACATCTGCAATCTGTGCCTTGTCCTTTACAACAGTTGCATTCTCAGCCAAGCGGGCAGAAATAGCTACGACAGCAGCTTCAATTCCCTGCTTCAAATCCATTGGCTGTGCGCCCGCTGCTAAGTTGCGAAGACCCTCTTTGACCATTGCTTGAGCAAGTACTGTCGCAGTAGTTGTTCCATCGCCGGCAACATCATTTGTCTTTGTAGCAACTTCTTTTACCAACTGTGCGCCCATGTTTTCAACTGGGTCAGAGAGTTCAATCTCTTTCGCAATTGTCACGCCATCGTTAGTAATTGTTGGTGCACCAAAAGACTTTGAGATAACAACGTTGCGACCCTTAGGCCCCAGAGTTACCTTGACAGTGTCAGCAAGAATGTTGACGCCACGTTCCATTGCGCGACGAGCATGCTCGTCGAATTCAAGAATTTTTCCCATTATTACTTCTCGATTACAGCGAGAATGTCGCGAGCTGAAAGAACTAAGTACTCCTCATTGTTGTACTTAACTTCAGTTCCGCCGTACTTGCTGTAAAGAACAACGTCGCCAACTTTGACATCCATAGGAACGCGGACACCATCATCAAAGCGACCTGGTCCAACTGCAACGACTGTGCCCTCTTGTGGCTTCTCCTTTGCAGTATCTGGAATAACAAGACCTGACGCGGTAGTTGTCTCGGCCTCTGATGCCTTTACAACGATGCGATCTTCTAGTGGCTTAATGGCTACGGCCATGGCTTTCTCCTTATTACTAGTGGTGATACTTCCTCGTGGGGATCTGCCCGATTAGCAGACTCGACCCTAGAGTGCTAACGCCAACTCTAGGCGAGGCTATTCCCGGGGGCAAATTAGAGTTTTTAGAGGGCTACGGTGGTCACTGGCAGGCCAGAATCAGCGTCAAAAGCCATTGGGCTAGGTGATCTTCCTGCTGCAACCATCAGCGAACCAAGGGCTGCAACCATCGCGCCATTATCGGTACACAGCGCAGGGCTTGGAATTCGAAGGCGAATACCTGCTCTTTCACAGCGCTGCGTAGCGACTGCGCGAAGTCTCGAATTTGCAGCAACTCCGCCGGCAATGACTAGTGAATCAATTCCACTTTCTTTACATGCTGCAATTGCTTTGAGCATCAGTACATCAACAACAGATTCTTGGAAAGAGGCTGCAACATCTGCTTTTACATAATCAGGCGTTGATTCTAAATAGCGCGCAACTGCAGTTTTTAGCCCTGAGAATGAGAAATCAAATGGTCGAGTTTCCCAATCATTAGTCGTGGTTAGTCCACGAGGGAAATTGATTGCAGTCGTATTTCCACCTTTGGCCAATGCATCAATTGCAGGACCGCCAGGAAAACCTAATTTCATAACTCGTGCAATCTTGTCGAATGCCTCTCCTGCAGCGTCATCCATCGTTGCACCAAGTTTTGTAATCGATTGCGTGATGTCATCTACTTGTAGAAGAGATGAGTGACCACCGCTAACTAATAATGCAATCGTTGGCTCAAGTGGTTGATCATGGGCGAGGAAATCAACGCTGACGTGCGCAGCTAAATGATTGACACCGTATAAAGGTTTACTAAGTCCAAGTGCTAATCCACTAGCGGATGCAACGCCAACGAGGAGTGCACCAACTAACCCTGGACCAGCAGTCACTGCAACTGCGTCGATATCAGCAAGTGATAGTTTGGAATCAATAAGTGCTTTCTCAATGCTTGGCATCATCGCTTCTAGGTGTGCACGGCTAGCAATTTCAGGAACAACTCCCCCAAAACGTGCATGTTCTTCAACGCTGGATGCAATGACATTTGCAAGCAAGGTACGACCTTGAACGATGCCGATTGCTGTTTCATCACATGATGTTTCAATTCCTAGAACTATTGGCTGACTCATGGAATCACCAACTCTTTGCGCATTACAAAAGCATCTAGGGACGGCCCGTAATAATCTTTACGGGTAGAAATCTTTGAATAACCGAGGCTTTCATAGAGTGCAACGGCTGCGATGTTTTCAACATCAACTTCGAGCATCATTGCAGGGGCTTCGCGTTGAATTGACCATGCTTCTATTTGATCCATAAAGGCGCGTCCTATGCCTTGTTTTCTATACGTTTCTAGGACACCAACGGTGAGTATGTCTGCCTCAATGCCAGGGGCGATAACCATGACACCTGCATAACCAATAATCTTTTCGCCATCGATTGCAACACAGAAATAACGTGTGCGCGGAACTCCAGCAAACTCTTCTTTGAACTGCGCCGTTGACCATGGAGATTCTGGAAAGAGTGTTTTCTCCATTGATGTAAGAACTGGAATATCGAGTGCGCTTGCTTCGCGGTAGGTGATCATGTGCGATCCGCCGTTGCGACTGCATCTGGGCGACGCAAATACATGGGTTCGGCAATTGTGTTTTGCGTTGCAAGTTGAGTCATTGAAATTAGGTCTGGGAAAAGCCCGAAGTGAACGGTTGTACCTAGTTTTTCAACATCGGCTGGAAAACTCACTGCTGGGTCACCAATGCGGATTCCCTTTGTGTAACGAGCCCAGTACCACTCTTTGCGACGAGCATCAGTTGCAATAATGAAATCTTTCTCATCAATGTGTGCAGCAATTGCATCGAGTGAGCAGACACCTATAACTTCAATGTTGCGTGCACGAGCAAATGTATGAGCAAATGCAATTCCAACGCGCAGCCCCGTAAAGGGTCCTGGACCCATTCCGACAATAACTTGATCAATACTGTGTTGAGCAATTGCCTCTGTTACTAAGAGCGGCAGTGATGGACCGTGGGCAGTTGCACCGTCTCGATGACCACTCCAGATGAGTTTTCCATCGGTGACAACTCCAACAACTGTGCGATTTGTAGAGGTATCAATAACTAAAGAGGTGCTCATAATGTGAAACCTTGCCAACGTGGGCCAATACCTGTAGCGCTCACCTTTCGAATCTCTTCGCTTCGATCAATAAAGATTTCAAGTCGCTCATCATCGAGGCGAGCAGACTCGTGTCCGCCCCATTCGATAACAATGACAGCGCTTTCTCGTTGTGAATCTAAATCGAGATCATCCAAATAAAGATTGGGATTTTCTGAATCAACGAGGCGATATGCATCAACATGAATGAGCGAGAGTGCGCCTTTGTGAACTCGCGAAATTACAAAGGTGGGAGAAGTGATGTCGCTATGGCCAAGTGCCTGCCCAATACCTTGTGCGAGAACGGTTTTTCCAGCTCCGAGTGGGCCATTGATAAGTATGAGATCTCCTGCTCTAAGTGATTGCCCGATGCGCACACCCAGTGCGTGCATCTCTTCGGCAGTTGCAACAGAGATCATGGTCTAAGGGTATCGGCAAAGAAAAAAGAACAGGGCCCCGGTTTCCCGAAGCCCTGCCCTTGATATTTTCTACTTAGCTCTTATATTTCAAGAGATTTGGTAGGAAGTCAGGATCTGTATTTAGGTTTGGATCAATCTTGGCGAAGATTGATGAACCAACAAATTTCTGACTTGGAGCTTTACCTGTCTTTGCAGATTGTGCCAACAACTTAACCCAACCCATCATCTGAGCTGTGGTAAATGATTGGTGACCAACACCTGATTCTGCTACTGGACCTGCCAAATCAGGTAG
>CAMCCH010000013.1 GCA_945873335.1 Bifidobacterium breve
ACACAGTCTTCGCAAATGCACAGTGGAGCTGGACACCATTGCTTTCGGGTATAGCAATTATCACCATGCTCTTTGGTTCATTCGTGGCAATCGCGCAACGCGATGTCAAGAGAATGCTTGCCTACTCATCAATTGCACATGCAGGTTTCTTACTCGCCGGTGTGATTGCACTCAATAAATCAGGACTATCTGCCTCTATTTTTTATCTCTTTGCATACGGAGTGGTAACAGTTGGAGCATTTGCAGTGGTAACACTTGTTCGCGATTCATCAGGTGAAGTAACCGACCTCAATCGTTGGACAGGTCTTGGAAAGCGCTCCCCATGGGTTGCATCAGTCTTTGCATTCTTCTTACTCGCATTTGCTGGTATTCCACTAACAAGTGGATTTATCGGAAAGTTTTCTATCTTTTCAGCAGCATATGAAAGTGGCGCAAAGGGAGTCGTTATCGCTGGTGTGCTCTCTAGCGCCATCGCAGCTTTCTTCTATATCCGAGTCATCGTTTTGATGTTTTTCACTGATTCACATGAGGATGCAACCACAGTTGTAATTCCGTCGGTATTGACTCGAATCACTGTTATCTTCTCTTTTGTGATCACAGTGGCCCTCGGTGTGTACCCAGCACCGCTTATTGATTTCATCAATAAGTTCGCAACCTTTATTCGCTAATGCCAACTATTGGGATTCCAAATGTCTCACCTCTTCTTGAGGCAGAACTTGAGATCTCAATGGAGCGCGTTGAATCGCTATTGCGCAGTCACATCGAAGGTGACTATCCACTCGTAGTAGAAACATCTCGCCACTTAGTTGAAGCAGGTGGCAAGCGCCTTCGACCATTATTGACTCTCATTACTGCGCAATTTGGAGATCCAAGTGCGCGTGGAATTATCGAAGCAGCAGTTGTCTGCGAACTTACGCATTTAGCAACGCTCTATCACGATGATGTTATGGATGAAGCACCATTACGTCGCGGAGTTGAAAGTGCTAATGATCGCTGGGGAAACACAATCGCAATTCTTACTGGTGATTATTTATTTGCAAAAGCATCAGACTTACTTGCAGATCTTGGAACTGATGCGGTCCGTTTACAGGCACGCACTTTCGAGCGATTAGTAATTGGACAAATAACTGAAACACAGGGTCCACAAAACGGTGAAGATCCGCTAGAACATTACCTACAAGTTGTTGCAGACAAAACAGGCTCACTCATTGCCACAAGTGCAAAGTTTGGTGCGATGCTCTCTGGCGCAAGCCGAGAAGTCACTGAAACAGTTACAAAATTTGGTGAAAAAATCGGCGTCGCATTTCAATTAGCCGATGATGTAATCGATATTGCTAGTGAATCTAATCAGTCAGGGAAAACTCCTGGAACAGACTTACGTGAAGGCGTTCCTACCCTTGTCACCCTAAATGTTATGAGATCTACCGATAAGGCAGATAAAGAACTACAGAAATTATTGAAAAAGCCCATAAAAGATACAAAGACGGTAAACCAAGTTCTCAAAGCACTTCGAAATCACAAAGCACTTGATCAATCAAGATTGCAACTACATCAGGTTGCGAAAGAGGCTCGAGAAGCACTTGGTCCACTACCTGTCAGTGATGCATCTGCAGCGCTATTTTCGCTCTGCGACGCTGTTGTCGACCGTTCTACTTGATTTCACTAAATCAATTCCAAGTGTAATTAGGGCAATCCAGATAATTATAAAACCAGCCCAGCGAGCTGTTGGCATTGGTTCGTGATTGAGCCAGACACCGAGTGAGAACTGAATAGTTGGAGTGATGTATTGCAATAAACCAATAATCGTATAAGGCAAGCGCGTTGTTGAACCATTGAATAATAAAAGCGGAATAGCAGTGACAATTCCTGCACTAATGAGCAAGAAACTTCCTCCTACTTGCTGGCCTAGTTGCCCTGTTCCTTCAAGAGCCAACCAGATCAAATAACCACCGTAAAAGGGCAATGAGAGAGATGTTTCAACGGTTAATCCTTCAAGTGCGCCTAGGTTTAATTGTTTCTTTACTAAGCCATACGATCCCCACGAAAGCGCAAGAGCTAGTGCAACCCATGGCAAGCGACCATAGTCATATGTGAGCACTGCAACGCCAATAGCTGCGATTGAAACTGAGGCCCACTGAAGTTTTCGCATCTTTTCTTTGAGCAAGATAACACCAAAAGCAATAATGATAAGTGGGTTTATGTAATAGCCAAGAGCTGCTTCAACTACGTGCTCATGATTGACTGCCCAGATATAAGTTATCCAGTTGACTGAAATGAGAATTGTTGAAAGCGCTAAGCGTGCGATTACTGTTGGTTTTTTGAATAGTGCAAATGTAGATCTAAGTTCTTTACCAAGGGCAAGTGCTACTAAGCAAAAAGCAAGAGTCCACACAGCGCGGTGAGAAACAATTTCAAGTGCCGTTGCCGGCTTTAGGAGTGGCCAATACAGTGGAAACAATCCCCACAAAACATAGGAACTCACTCCAAAGAGTAGGCCTAACTTATAGCGACTCAATTATCTGTAATTCGTAAATTGAACAGCAAACTCCCAAGGAGCATCTTTGACCATCTGAATTGCTTCTTGAAGATCATCACGGCTTTTAGATGTGACACGAAGCTCATCGCCTTGAATCTGAGTCTTCAATGACTTTGGGCCTTCATCGCGTAGAAACTTTGCAATCTTCTTTGCATTCTCAGTTGAAATTCCCTCTTTGAGAGGACATGCAATTTTGTAGATTTTTCCGCTCAGTTGTGGGGGAGCCGCATCTAAATGCTTGAGCGATACTCCGCGCTTAATCATTTTATCTTTTACAACATCGAGTGCTGCTTTCGCACGCTCTTCTGTATCGGCTTCGATAGAAATTTTGTCACCTTCGATTTCAATTTTTGAACCTGTATTCTTGAAATCAAAACGTGTATCAATCTCACGGATTGCCTGATTGATGGCATTGTCGAGCTCCATGCGGTCGATCTTGGAAGTTATATCGAAACTGCTATCTGCTGCCACGGTATTGGCTCCATTCATCAATTGAAAACGCGGTTTGCGCGCCTAGATACCTAAGGTATCCTTTCACCTCGCACTATCCATAATTGCCGCACTACTTGTTCGACCTTGGCGGGTTGCCCGAGCGGCCAATGGGAGGGGACTGTAAATCCCCCGGCTCTGCCTTCGAAGGTTCAAATCCTTCACCCGCCACCAGTTCTTTTCTCTACTCCTAGCCAAGTAAAAGTCATAACTATAAGATTTCAAAATGAGCGAACCTTTATCGGATAGTGACGCTAGTAAATGTCCTATGCATGAGATTCGTAAAGTACCAATTGATGGATCTCCTCTAAGCCCTTCTGCCGTATTTGATGAATGGCGCAAAGAAGGTGCTGCTACACCCTTGGAATATGAGGATGGACATCAAGGTCTCGTTGTTACGCGATATGAATTAGCGAAACTAATCCTGGAAGATAAACGTTTCAGCCAAAAACCAATCAGAATGCCTTTACATCATATTGACCGTGAAGAGGCTGCACCTGGTATCAACATCGTCGATGGTGAGCTTGCAACGGCAAGTGATCTAGACCCGGGAAACTTACTATTTTTAGATGGTGACCAACACCTAAAGATTAGGCGAGCAGCAACTAGTCGTTTTTCAGTTCGATCCGCAAAGGGATACGAATCTGATATCAAGGCAATAGTTTCCAAACAGCTCGAAAACCTAATCGCCCAAGGTTCGCCAGTTAATCTAACTGAACACTATTCCGAGCCAATCTCTGCAGCTGGTCATGCTCGAGTTCTCGGAATTCCTGAAAATCTATTCAGTGAGTATGAAAGATTATTTGTTGGAAAATCTGAAGAGAGCGAAAAGATTGAATACTTGAGAAGAGTTCTAGCTTTCAAGAAGGAGTTCCCTGCGGATGATCTCCTGAGTGACTTAGTGAAATCAGAACTTCTGGAAAACGAAAAAGAAGGTTTGACACTTTCGTTGATGGTTTCTGGAA
Organism: Bifidobacterium breve; assembly: GCA_945873335.1. Classification (GTDB taxonomy): domain Bacteria; phylum Actinomycetota; class Actinomycetes; order Nanopelagicales; family Nanopelagicaceae; genus Planktophila. The sequence goes on from CAMCCH010000013.1 coordinate 3,991, forward strand.
GAGATAATGTGGCTTACATGATTTCCACAGGAATTCTCGCTCTCCTAAGGCATCCAGATCAACTTAAGGCATTGCGAGAAGACCCCACATTGATTGATGGAGGAATTGAAGAAATGCTGCGAGTGAGTGCAGTCTTTTTGACAATGTTTCCTCGCACCGCGATGGAAGATGTTGAAGTAGGTGGAGTAAAGATTGCTCGCGGTCAATCAGTCTCTGTCTCTGCTGTAGCGGCAAACTATGATGAAAGACAGTATCCGGATCCGTATCGATTTGATTTAACTCGTGACGCATTTGGTCATTTGGGTTTTGGTAATGGACTTCATGGTTGCCTTGGCCAACAAGTAGCTCGCATAGAGATTAAAGAAGGAATTATGCAATTACTACAGGCATTTCCGAATCTGAAATTAGTGCATGCTGAACAAGAGGAGCCAATGCCTTTTTACCATCCTGTTGCTGCCTATCAAGTTGGTGAGGTTATTATCGCGTGGGAGTAACCCCAAAGTATTGATCGCTATTTTGAGGCAGATCTTGCACGCGCTGCACGTGCTAAAAATAATGCGAATACAAGTGCCAAAACTATTCCAGTGTTTACGCCCATCTCCATCAATGAACGATTGAAATATTCCGTTGTCTTCTCTTTTTCCATCGTAAGTGATGCTCCGACAGTAAGAATGTGTCGAACTGCAGCAATAACGCCGATGATCAAGAAGTTATCCAGCTGGAAAACTCCATCAGTAAATCGCACGATAACGGTTCGCATAATTTCTAGAATAATTACAACAAACAAAATGTCATTAATTCCTTGAATCATTCCCAATGGGAAAAAGGGACGAGTTTCAATGAGGCGTAGCAGGGTGTAACCAGCGGCTAATACAGAAATTATAAAGAGTACGATTCCGAGAAAGCCGTGCAAAATATCTTCAAGTTTATCGATAAAAGTTACAGGGATTAGTGACTCATCACCTGTTAGTAAACCCTTTACTGATTTGTACTTCATCGCGACCACCCTTGTTTGGAATACCTAAGGGTAAATGCAGTTTTGAGCTCTCGCAATATGTAGCAATGAATCTTGCTGTATTCATACTCATTAGTAATAAGAGCAGACATAAATGGCGATTACTAACCCGCAGATCTGTCTCCATTGGCTCAAAAAACTACCTCATCTTGAAGATTTGATTGAAAACTCTTGTGCAATCACACCAGTCAAGACAGAATTCACTCTTATGTTGCCAAGGATGAACTAATGCTAGTCGCGCGTAAAGATAAATCTACGAGTGGCCCTCGATATTCAGGTCGGCTAGATATGCCAAATGTTGTGTATGCATTGTCTAACCCGATGAATGCATCAAGAGAAGAGCAAATCCTAAACTTTCTCAAGGAAAGCCTCATGCTCGCGAAAAAGGCACACCATGTTGAAAACTTTATTCAAAATCTCTATTTGCGATGCCCTAATAGCTGGGGGCTAACAGGAATTTGTCTCAGAAAAATTACATCTACAAATAAACTTACGATAGTAACTCAGATTTCAAACCATGATATCCCTTTAGCCGAACATATAAGAATTACCGTTGATTCAAAAGCGCCTGAACTAGAAGCGATCAGATTCAATGTTGGAGTCTTTTTTGAAACTCGAAGTGCTTTGCTCAATTACAGCGACGAAGGTGCAGAAATTTGTAACATTAATCCAGAGATACAAGGACTTGTTTGCCTTCCAATTACTTCAGAAGACGAAATATGGGGCACTTTAGAATTTCTCTTTGAAAAAGAAGTTGAATGTGATGAAGGAATCCAAGACTTTTTCTCATGCGTCGCACAAATTGTCGGTATTGCTATTGATCACACCTCTAGCACTGAGCTAAAGGTATCTGGTCAAAAAGATTTAGATGCGGACACTGAGAAAGAACTTGCAGATTTGAAACTTACCCCGAAACTCAAAAAAATAGCTGCCATGATTTCAGAAGGAAAGACGAATACAGAGATTGCGCGTGCTCTTTCTTATTCGGAATCTGCAGCGAGATATGAAACAGTCAAGCTTTATGCCATGTTGCGTGTGAAGAATCGTGCCGAAGCGGGAGCTGCAATAATTAGATTAAATCTTACTCAATAAAATTTTTACTATTTTGAGTAGTAATAAGTTTGAGAATCCTTACCTGAGTTTTCATAATTCTTTGTGTACTTCTGCCCCTTGAAATTTATAGTTTCAATATCGACAGAGCCCTCAAATATATGCATCAATAACTTTTGGCCTTCAAGGGTAACGGTGCCCCAAGCAGCTCCTGTGAACCAAGGTAGGCTGGCATTTTCTAATTCTTTTCTAAAGGAAAGTGTTTTCTTTTTCGCATTAAATTTTTGACCAGTCCACGCTAAGAATAACCCCCAAGCAATCATTGCTCGAGAGTAATGGCGTCCACATTCTGCTTCATCAAAAGGATTTCTTGTCTTTCCAGCAAATCTCTCTCTAACATTTGAAATAACACGAACTCCCTTATTGAATTCCCCGCTATAAATTAGATTTCCTGCCGCTGTGTATTCATATGCGGTCATCATTTCGGTGAAGTAAGGGAAGGGGCGTCTAGGTCGATTCCCCAATGGGTAGGTGGCCATTAGCAAACCTTTTTCATCTCCTAATGCATAGCTACGCATATGATTGAAGTGATCGAATAAATCTGTTTTTTCATTAAACTTCAAAATACTTTGCGCTGCAGTTTTGATATTTTCTGTATCGGCAAGTGAACCCAAATCGGTTATATCTGCTAAAAATTGTCCGATAAGTTGATCAACTAAACATCCTGAACCAAGTTGTAGTTCTGGGTCAGAAGTATCTTGAGCACCCATAATTCCGTGGCGTAGACCGCGAGCAATCGTTTGGCCATCTTGCAATGGATATATTTTGTGTTCGTAATACGAGCCATTGAATAAATTCTTATCTATCCACGCACTGCCATTTTCAAATAGTTTCCGACATTTAGCAGCAAATTCTTCTTCGCCTAGTTCAGCTGCCATTTCTTCGGCCGCTCTAAGAGCAGCCAGATACCAAAAACCCATCTGCGGGTTTGGTCCGTAATACTCGACATCCATGGTGTTGTGTTGAACGCCTTCCATCACACCATCTTGATCACCATCCCATCCGCCAGGTATCCATGCGAATTCCAATGCTTTACGCGCTGCGGGCCATAATGAACGCAACCATTGTGTATCTCCACTTAGCGTCCACTCGCGATAGAGCTTAACGATGCAACCCATCTGCCCGTCGGCTGCAGCGATTGGCCAAGCTTGTAGCCCATCCAATGGAAAGGTAACCCTAAAGGACATGAAACCATCTCTATTTGTTGCATATAAGAATTCAGTCTCACGAAAATCTTTAGCAATATTGCTAAACAAAAATGCAGTTGTTTGTTCGTAATTCCACACATGTGAGCAGTTACCAAAACATGACCCAGCGTTATACCCAATGCCTTCCCAGCCGAAGTACTTACCATCACTTGATTGAAAGATTGTTTGGGTTTTTAGAGTAGATAGATTACTCAGCGCAGAATCAAGTAAAGGTTCAGGAAATTTTGTGTTCAGTATTTCTTCGACAAATATTTTGGAGCGATTCTCAAGATCCTCTAGTCTGGGAATGAATTTTTTGAGGACATCAACAGAGTCGCTGAATTGTGTTGTGTAATAATTTCCAATTATTAGATCTGAATACTTGCCAATATTGGTACCAGGAGGACTGGTGCCATCCTCGCCTTCAATAGACCATCCCCTTCGGTTTGGGAAAAACCATGAAATTAAGAAAGTAAACTCTTCAACAGCGCCTGGCTTTATGATCCGCTTATCGCATAGGGAGCCAGTGGGTTCGACATTCACTGATTTTCTTAGATCAAAATTTCCATCGTCAATAAAATCGTCCCACATATCTAGAAGCGAATCACGCCAAGTTAAATCTGCCCACGAAGTTCGGTATGTTGGACTTTCTGGTTTCAAAAGTGCTACACAGAAATTCCCATAATTTTCATCATTTGAATTCTTCATTTCAGATGAATACTGTATTGCCGAGAAATCACTATTTTCGAAGTATTCATTGTGGTTGACGTAGGAAAAATCTTGACCGCCAAATGGACGGATAAAATTTGAGATATTACTTGCTATAGAGACGATTGCATTTTCTTTTGAAGTATTTTCGACTACATAACGAAGCACCATTACTGGAAAACTGCTTGCATCTGAATCTGAAGGTATAAGCGGATTGAAGGATTGCGCTGTGACTTGGACGAGGCAATTTTTGTCTTCTAATTTCACCTGCCCAAAAGGGTATGCCCCCATAAAGGTTGCCTCACGAAAACGCGGCATTCCATGATTTCGAACCTCGGCTCCGAATGGGCCTTCATATTGAGAGGTGTCGAGAGGCCCCTCCAAAACTTTTGTAAAAAGAGGTTGATCTTTCTGTTCGACCCTAATGAGAAATGCATTTACATCAGGGCTTTTTTTGAAAGAAGGTCGATTCAATATCTCCCAATTGACTAACCCACCATTGCCACCAAGTCCTATATTTCCCGTTCCTATTCCTCCAACGGGCATTGATATCTTTCGAAGATCATCGCCTGTATATGACTTCAAAATCGGCCATAAGTATTTTTTATTTTGCATGTTCAGAAATTTCCGTCAGCGACCTAAAATTTATTTCTGGGAATTGCTGCTCAAGTTGCTTCTGCCCAATTGCCCCCTCGCGCAATATGAGAATATCACCAGCTTCATGACTAATAACAGTTGTAGGCCCCGCTTGGGCTATTTGACCATTTCCTATGACGCTATGAATCTTGCCAGAAAAATGTTCTTCGATTGATTCAGGAGTTTCTAGAGAAGGCCATCCCTTCGCAGAGGCACTCGTAATTGTCAGTGGACCATAAGAGTTCAATATTTCTAGAATAAATGGATCACAGGTTGAGCGAGCATAAAATGTTTTACCATGGCACCCATCGCCTGTATCCCAATTCTTATTCAATTTTTCAATTTCTAATGTCAGAAGGCCGCTCCAGTGCTCCTCTAGTACATTTTTTAGAGTTTCGGGGATGGGAATGGCGAATTTCATCAATTGATCTAAATTACTAAAAAGAATGGGATATCCGATTGAACCATGATCATTCCTTGCAGCCTTGAGACGCTTGATAGCAAATGGATTGATTGCTTCGCACACAAAGATGTAGCCAAATTCTGTGGGGATTGCGACGGGTTCACCTAGTCGAAGGCCAGCAAGGACTTCAGCCACAACATTGCGTCTCTGCCCAGCATCCTCAAGATTGAGTAGGAGAACCATTTTATTGCATCCCCTTCCCTACATTGTGATAGTCCTAAGAGAGCACACTACCTGAGCATTAGAAAATGAATTAGATGTATTTTTGCTAGCAAAAATAACACCCTTTTTCCCTATTTAGAAAGTTATGCTTCCAATGAAAGAGGGAGCGTATGAAGAAAAAAGGAATCCTCAACAGGGAGATCTCAAGAGTGATTGCAACTATGGGCCATTACGATCTCTTAGTCGTTGCTGATGCAGGCTTACCGATTCCAATCGATGCCGACTGTATAGACCTAGTAGTAGATAAGGATATCCCCACAGTTTTACAAATTTTGAAGCTGCTCTCTTCTGAATTAGAAGTTGAAGAGTTCTATGTAGCCGAAGAAGGTAATGCAATGAATAAATCACAATATTTAGCGGTAGAGAAAATATTTCCACATGCTTCAAAGATTGCAATACCTCATAGCTCTCTCAAAGAAAAAGTAAAAGGTGCAAAGGCTGTCATTAGGACAGGTGATTTTTCCCCATATTCAAATGTAATCCTAAGTTCAGGAGTTTCATTTTCCGGCTACTCATCAATTATCTCGGAGGCTTAAATGACTAATAATCAGAAATGGCGCGCACTCAAAGAATATTCTGGGGAGAACCTTCGCAGGATTGCAATGCCATTAGGAGGTATTGGGACAGGGACCTTTTCTATAGGTGGAAAAGGAGATTTGCGAGATTGGGAAGTAATGAACCGCCCGGGAAAAGGTTTTATACCTCAGTATTCTTTTTTCTGTATTCGAGTTCAAGATAGCGACAAGAAGTCTAAAGCCACCGCCAAAATACTAGAAGGCCCAATTGACGTTAGTGAGTATGAAGGCGCATATGGCACACGTGCCAATCACCATGGTTTGCCACGATTTAAATCCTGCACATTTGAAGCCACATATCCCTTTGCAAAGATTTCTTTGAGTGATCCAAATCTTCCAATTGAAGTAGAAATCAAAGCCTTCAATCCGCTTATACCAACAGATGCCGATAGCAGCAGTCTGCCAATTGCAGTCCTTGAGTATTCAGTAAAGAATTTATCGAAGAATTCTCTAGATATTTCTATTGCTGGAAATCTTCAAAATTTCATTGGAGAAGATGGTTCATCACCAATCGTTCCAAGCGCCTATCATCCATTTCGTGAGGGATTCCAGCATTTTAGAAATTTCAATTCTTTTATGACTTCAAAGAAACTCTCCGGAATTCTCTTTGATAGTCATGGCGTTCCTAAGGATTCAGAGAGATACGGCACCATGGCACTCTCACTAATCGAAGGTGAGAATGTTTCTCATAGAACTTCCTGGGCAAGTTATTCATGGGGAGATTCACTTCTCGAATTTTGGGATGACTTTTTAGAGGATGGAAAGTTAGATAATCGATTTGCAGATACCGATTCACTCTTTGATGAGAATAGTTCTGCGCTTATGCCAAAGCCAGGCGAATTGCCCTCACCGGTCGCTTCTATAGCTGATATTCGTAAAATTCCTGCTGGCGGGTCTACAACATTTAGATTTGTTATTTCATGGAATTTCCCAAATCGTCACGCTTGGATGAGTACAGATTACGGAGATATTTCACAAGCCCTTTACAGCGATGATGTGGTTGGAAATGCTTATTCCGCGAAAGCCAAGGATGCATGGGATAGCGCATTGCAAGTAGTCGATAAGCTGCCAGATCTTGAGAAGAGAAGTTTGGATTTTATTACTTCAATCACGCAATCTGAATTACCTGAACCCATAAAAGAATCAGCGCTCTTTAATCTAAGCACGTTGAGAAGTCAGACCTTTTTCCAAACTGCCGATGGACATTATTATGGTTGGGAGGGAATTGGTGACAGAAAGGGAAGTTGTCACGGAAGTTGTACGCATGTTTGGAACTATGAACAAGCATCGTCTCATTTGTTCGGTTCCATTGCCCGCGATATGCGCGAACTCGAATTCCTTCATGCAATGCGCCCTGATGGGTTAATGAGTTTTCGCATTGGATTGCCCTTGGAAAAATATGCCCGCGAGTGGCAACTAGCCGCAGCCGATGGTCAGATGGGTTGCATAGTTAAGCTTTATAGAGAATGGCGATTGTCTGGAGACTCAGAATGGCTCAAGAAACTTTGGCCAGCAGCTAAGCGATCATTGGAATTTTGTTGGATTCCCGGAAGTTGGGATGCTGACCAAGATGGCGTTATGGAAGGCGCACAGCACAACACAATGGATGTTGAATACTATGGCCCTAATCCACAAATGGGCTTCTGGTACTTAGCAGCGCTGAAGGCTTCCCAAGAGATGGCACTTGAAAATTCAGATACAGAGTTTGCAAACAAATGCGAAAAACTCTTTGAAAGTGGCAGTGCCTACATGGATAGCCAGTTATTTAATGGAGATTATTACATTCATAAGATTGTTCCACCCGAAAATATAAATCTAATTTATCCAGGGCTCAGACACACCTCGATGGGGGCATCCGATATGGATGATCCCGAACTTCAATTAGGAGAAGGTTGCTTAGTCGATCAATTAGTAGGTCAATTTTTAGCGCACATTTGTGGCTTGGGATATTTGGCTAAAAAAGAAAATATCAAGAAAACACTCGAAACAATTTATAAGTTCAATTACCGTGATGAATTCTTCTCGGAATTTAACCATATGCGAAATTACGTTTTGGGTGATGAAAAAGCATTAGTTATGGCATCTTATCCTCGAGGAAATAGACCTAAGAGACCATTTCCTTACTTCAACGAGGTTATGACTGGATTTGAATACAGCGCAGCTATCGGCATGATTTATGAAGGTATGGAAGCAGAAGGTGTTGACTGCATTTCAAATATTCGCGATAGGTACGACGGCGCAAAGCGCAGCCCATTCAATGAAGCAGAGTGCGGTAATCATTATTCGCGTGCGATGGCTAGCTGGGGCGGAATTCTAGCTTGGACTGGTCAACAATACGATGGCAGAGTTGGAAAATTATCATTTACGAGGGAATCTACGGCGGCGCTGCCCTTCTTCACGGGTGATGCTTATGGCACTGTGCAAAGTGATGGAAAGAAGATCACAGTCACGGTCCTTGAAGGAATTCTTAGATTAAAGTCCATCGAAATGCCAGGTTTTGAGAATCGGACTTTGTCGAATTTACAACTTCTATCTAAGGGGAATTCAATAGATTTATAGGGATTATTAGCATTTCTATTGTATTAAATGAGCATAAATGTTCGTTGACAGTCACTCTTTCGACCTGAAGACTCTCATTACGAGTGGGTTATTCGTGACACAACAGAGAAATAAGGGGAAGTAATGACTGATAAAAATGTAACTGAAACCCTTCCAGAAAAATCAGTTTTTTCACGGAGGACGGTTCTAAAGAGCGCAGGCATCGGTGCAGCAGGAATTACTACTGCAGCAGCATTAGCCGCCTGCAGTAAAAAAGATGATGGACCAAAAGATCTTGATGCAGCAACAGTTTCGTTCGTTTTTAACGGTAGCGCGGATCAAGCAAAATCTTGGGATGCATTATTTGCAGGATTCAAAGAAAAATATCCGCAGATAGATTTCACTGCGCAGGCTATCCCATCTGCTAGTTGGGCAGAATACGCTGATACTGTTGCGGTTCAATTGGCTGGAGGAGCCAAGTATGACGTTCTCAATTTGGCAACAGAGGGTGCTCTCTTATTCGCAGATAAAGGAGTTGTGCTAGCACTTGACGACCTGATCGCTCGAGACCAAGAAGAAATGGATATTGCGTTAGCCGACACACATCCCCGACTTGTTGAATTCGGAAAAAAATATGGTCCTCAGGATGGAAAGACTTACTACATCCCAAGTGGTGGAATGAACTGTATGGCTGCATGGGTCAACAAAGATGTTTTTGCAAAAGCTGGACTTGAACTTCCAACTGACGACTGGACGTGGGATGATTTTCTTGCGGCTGGACGTACGATAAAGAAGAAGACTGGTGCATTTATGTTCCCAGTTACAGCTGAGTACTTTGTGGGAATTATGCCTTGGCTAACAACAAATGGGGCCAGCACGATGAATGAAGATTGGACCGTAGCAACTTGTGACACACCACAGGCGATTGAAGCGGCAGAGTTTGCCCGTCAATTAGTTGTTGAAAAATTAAGTCCAGCACCTGGTGGCACATTTGATCGTTTCGAACTTGGCATCAAGGGTGACCTTGCTGTTTTCGGTGGCGGTCGTTGGCCAGTACTTGCAGTTCGTGCAGCTAATGCAGTCGACAAATACGAGATCTTCGATTTCCCACACAAGGGTGCAAATCGCGGATCACCTGTCGGATGGGCAGCATTCCCAATTATGAAGTCATCACCAAATGTTGATGCAGCATGGGAGTTTGTAAAGTATCTAAGTACGTCTTCTGGTGCAACAGTATTTGCTACGTCGGGTGGAACGGCATCACCATGCTTGAAGTCTGTCGCTGAAAGCCAAGACTATCTTGCAGATTCCCCAGTCGGTACAGAAAAACTCTATAAAGCACTTGACTATGCAACTGCTATCCCATCTCCAACCAAAGGAAATCTAACTCAACGTACAATCGAAGATATCTGGGGACAGATAATCGCAGGAAATATCAAGCCAGATGCAGGAATGAAGAAGATGCAGGAAGAAGTAACAAAGCTGCTCTAATTCCAAAACAACAGAGTAGGAAAAAATGCCCCTTCGAAAGGCGAAACAAAAACAGGAACGGTTCACACCGTTCCTGTTTTTGTCACCTGCAATTCTATTTTTCTGCTGCTTTATTCTATTTCCTTTGATTGGTGCCTTTGGTTACAGCCTCATCACTTGGGATTTTTTTACACAACCAAAATTTGTGGGTTTAGATAATTATGGAAAACTTTTTAAAGATCCCATCGCACTTGAAGCAGTAAAAAATACATTTATTTTTACAATAGCTTCAATAGTTACTCACGTAGGACTTGGCTTAATTCTTGCAGTCGCTGTCAACAGAAGGATTCCAAAATTCTTTGCATACATTATTCGTACAGTATTCTTTTTCCCTTTCCTTCTTTCTTGGTCGGCAACCTCCATCATCTGGAGTTTTGGGCTAGATCCAACATTCGGTGTAATTGATTTCTATGCTGGGAAAGTAGGATTTCCACAAGCAACTTTGATATCTAGCACTTGGGCTCTACCCACTCTCATCATGATCGACCTCTGGAAAACTTTAGGATTTGCATTCATAGTTATTTTGGCTGGCATACAAGCGATACCGAGTGAAATTAGCGAGGCTGCTCGGGTAGATGGCGCTAGTGGATTGCGCCTCTTTTGGAACATCACATTTCCTCTATGTACTCCGGCTATTTTCTTTGTATCCGTGACTGCGTTTATTGGTGCTTTTCAAATATTTGAGCCGATGTACATCATGACTCGCGGCGGCCCTGACAACGCAACACTTTCAATTGTGCAATATTTGCATATGAGTGCGTTTCGAAATTTTGATATTGGGTATGGTGCTGTTATTTCAGTAGCAATTTTTATTGTCGTGCTAATTGTTACGCTCACACAATTCAAGTTTGCGAAGAGATGGGTACATGAAGGATGAGTCAGTCAATTACTGTAAATGCCAAGAAAGCTAAACGCAATTTTAAATCAGAGATTAGTGATCAGGTTGCGAATCTTGTAATTCTTATTTTTGCCGTACTTTGGATCCTGCCAATTGTATGGCTTTTGTTAACTTCAATTTCAAGTAGGGAGGAAAGATTTGCTATACCTCCAAAATGGCTACCATCAAAGCTGGATTTTTCTTCTTATACGCGTGCATGGGAGGTATTTCCTATAGCTGAACAGTATCTAAATAGTTTAAAAGTAGCCCTGATATCTACTTTAGGTGCTCTGATTATATCTTCTCTGGCTGCCTACGCTTTTGCAAGGCTAGAATTTTTTGGTAGAGATACTTTATTTATGATTTTACTTGCAGGCCTTATGGTTCCACCTCAACTAACTGTGATTCCGAGTTTTGTTGCTTTTAGAAAAATTGGGATAATCGATAATCACGCTGCATTATTTTTACCAGCGATGATAACGCCGCTTGGAATATTTCTTCTCCGGCAATTTTTTAGGTCAATTCCAAAGGAACTCGATGAGTCAGCAAAAATTGATGGGGCTGGTGCATTTAGGATCTTCTTTAGAATAATTTTGCCATTGAGTAAGCCCGCACTTGCTGCTCTTGGCGTAGTTCTTTTTATTGCCTCATGGAATGAATTTTTCTGGCCAAATATTTTTATTTCCACTGCATCAAAAATGACTTTGCCAGTAGGAATTGCATCATTAGTTGGACCGGGTGGTAACACGAACGTGATTTTGATTTTTGCCAGCGTGGGCATGCAGATCGTTCCGCTATTCCTGATTTTCCTCTTCACTCAAAAGTTCCTGATTCAATCTATTGCTACGACTGGTATTCGAGGCTAGTCGAGTAATTTCAATATTTTTTGTAATACGATATTGAAATGCTTGATCATGAAAAACAGATAATTCAGCAAAAAGTAATCAAAGTTCTTGCATCCGTCCAGGTACTCGCTGGTATCGGAAGCGCTGGAACTGTTGCTGCCGGCTCATTACTTGTTGCATCAATTACAGATTCAGAAACATTGGCAGGTCTTGCTCAAACATCTTCAGTGTTAGGTGCAGCGGCTATGGCACTTCCACTTTCTCGCCTTACACAAAGAGGTGGACGTCGCCTTGGGCTTTCAGTTGGCTATTTCGTGGGCGCTATCGGTGCGCTCTCTGCAATTATTGGTGGAACAAAAGAAATTCTTATCTTTATGCTCCTTGGTGCATTCTTGATTGGAGCAGCATCTGCTTCAGGGTATCAAGCGCGCTTTGCGGCAACAGATTTAGCAACGGATGAATCTAGATCACGACAACTTTCATTTGTTGTATGGGGCAGCACAATCGGGGCAGTTGCCGGACCAAACCTTATGGGGCCGTCGGGAAATTTTGCAGAAGTCTTGGGACTTCCTCGTTTGGTAGGTCCTTACGTCGTTGCGCTTATTACTTTAGGTCTTAGTGCAATTGTTATTCAATTGTTTCTACGCCCAGATCCATATATCACTGCTATTCAAATAGAAGATAAGGGAGAAATAGATAACAAGCTCTTGCCTGCGCGGCAAGCGCTGCGCTTGATTAGCCAGAATCCACGCGCACTTATAGCGGTTGCAGCAATTGCAATAGGACATGTTGCGATGGTCTCTGTAATGGTAATGACACCCGTACATATGGCACATGTTGAAGTAACTCTGACAATTATTGGTTTAGTGATCAGCGTTCACGTTGCAGGGATGTATGCATTTTCACCAGTGGTTGGTTGGCTGAGTGACAAATTTGGACGCATACCTATTATCCGCGCAGGTGTTCTCATTCTTCTTCTCTCCACATTTGTTTCAGGAACTGCAGCTGCAGATGATGTAATAAGAATGGGGACGGGACTATTTTTACTCGGCTTGGGTTGGTCTTGCACTCTTATTGCCGGTTCGACACTTCTTTCAGAGTCAGTCACAAATGAACTTCGTCCATCATCGCAAGGTGCAAGTGATCTCTTAATGAATCTAATGGGCGCTGGTGGTGGCGCTTTAGCAGGAGTAATTATTGGCACACTTGGCTATGGCTGGTTGTGCTTCTTTGCTGCCATTCCTGTTGCCATGCTTGGGGTCTGGAGCTTTTCACGCAAGATAAAAATATGAGTATTGAACTTTCGAGCTAATTTTCTATTGTTATCACGACGTACAAGAAATAGAGTTCATGCATGGAATATCGTCGCCTCGGCTCATCAGGAATGTATGTATCAGAGGTTTCTTACGGAAATTGGATAACTCACGGTAGCCAAGTAGAGCAAGACGCAGCAATCAAATGTGTAAAGACAGCACTCGATGTCGGAATCACAACCTTCGATACGGCCGACGTTTATGCAGCCACCCGCGCCGAAACAGTACTTGGTAAAGCACTCAAGGGTGTTCGCCGTGAATCATATGAATTATTTACAAAGGTTTACGGCGGTACGGGCCCAGGAAAAAATGATCGTGGACTATCGCGTAAACACATTATGGAATCTGCCCACGCATCTCTCAAGCGCTTGAACACAGACCATATTGATCTCTATCAAATGCACCGCTTTGATTTCGAATCACCACTCGATGAATCACTTCAAGCATTTGATGATCTTGTGCGCCAAGGAAAAGTAAATTACATCGGATTTTCTGAGTGGGATTCCACGCAAATTGGCCAAGCATTAGATATTCAGAAGAAATACGGCTGGACTCGATTTGTTTCTAGCCAACCCCAATACTCAATGCTTTGGCGCGTTATTGAAAAGGAAGTTGTTCCCTTATCAATCAAAGAGGGAATTGGCCAGATTGTTTGGTCACCAATTGCACAAGGCGTATTGACTGGAAAATACTTGCCAGGAAAGAAAGTGCCAGCAGGATCTCGCGCCAGCGATAAGAAATCGGGAGCAGGCCATATTTCTAGATGGATGCGCGATGACGTTCTAACAGCTGTACAAACGCTGCGACCAATTGCAGAAAGCGTTGATCTCACAATGTCACAGCTTGCCCTTGCTTGGGCGCTACAAAATCAGAATGTTTCATCCGTCATCATGGGTGCCACAAAGCCATCTCAAGTAAAAGAGAATGTAAAAGCTTCTGGAGTAAAACTTGAGAAAGATGTTATGGCAGCCATTGAAAAGGCACTTGTTGGATTACCCGAATACGATCCTAAAAAGAATGTCAGTCCAAATCCAAGATCTTAGGAATTGACATAATCAGCAAGTGCTTTTCTTTCATTTTCAATTTCTGTGATGTGAGCTTTTACAACATCTCCAATTGAAACAATAGAGAGTAATTCTCCACTTTCTGAAAGTACCGGAATATGTCGGATACGGCGTTCAGTCATCACAGTCATGAGCTCGGCAACAGTTGAATTTTGAGTGCAGGTAATTACCTCAACAGTCATAAGATCACGTACGCGCATACCAATGAGTTGATCAAGTTTTCCTGGCATTGCTCTTACTACGTCTCGTTCTGAGACAATTCCGTCTATCTTTTTTCCATCTGGTGACACAACTAATGCACCAACATGATGGGTGTTGAGAGAGTTCACCAAATCATGAACACTTGCACTTGAAGAAATTGTTTCAACTTTCTTACCTGAAATCAGTGCTGCTATCTTCATGGCGCCCCATTTCTTGAAAGGGAATTGAAATCAATAGTGCCCCCAGTAGGTATGAAAATCAATGGATTTTTTCCTAGGGATGAAGCGAGGCGACGAAATTCCACGCTCAAACCCTCAAGTTTTACTTCAAGATGTAATCATTTCGTTATATGAGATTTCCGCCAAATACCCATCAGTAGCCTAGGTTTAGGTCGTTACCAGGGCCGTGCCCCCGCACAACCTGATGACCTTTCGAAGGCTCAACTCTAGAGAAATGGAAGAAAATGTCAGATACAGAAAAAGGCATTTCCCGTCGTTCAGTACTTAAGGGTGCTGCAGTTGGCGGTATTGGCCTAGCAGCAGGAGGATCACTCCTCGCAGGATGCGCAAAGAGCAAAGTTACTGGTGATATCAATTTCACAATTCGTGGAAATCTCAGTGATGCAGGATCAAAAATTGCTATTGCTGTAAATGATGCATACACAGCAAAGTCAGGCAACAAAGTTATTTCACAGGCAGTCAACTCAGATGACTTCCAGAATAACTTCGTTCAGATCATGCAAGGAACTCCAGATGATGCATTTGGTTGGATGGCCGGATGGCGTACCAATGCACGTGCAGATGCAGGACTTCTTGCAGATCTTTCAGATCAGGTAGCAGCACTTGGTAGTTCACTATCGGCTGCTGCTGTGCAAGGTGCAACAAACCCTACAGATGGCAAGCAATACATCATCCCTACGACTTATTACCCTTGGGGATTGCACTATCGCAAGTCAACAATGACTGAACTCGGTCTAAACCCAGAGAGCATTGCAACATGGGATGACCTTATTAAGTTGTGCGAAGCAACTCAGAAAAAGGGTCTTGTCGGATACGCACTTGGTGACAAGGGCGGCTGGGAAGCAATGGGAACTTTCGATATTCTCAACATGCGTCTCAACGGATACCAGTTCCACATTGACTTGCTCAATGGAAAAGAACAATGGACCGATCCTAAGGTTGTAGAAGTTTTCAACTACATGGGTCAATTGATTCCATTTATGAACAAGAACGTCCTTGATATTTCATGGGATGGCATGCGCGATCTATTGCTCCAAAAGAAGTGTGGAGCAATGATGATGGGCTCATGGTTTGCTAATGACTTCCTAGCTAAGTCACAAGAAGACTATGACGATCTATGGATCGTTCCATTCCCAGAAATCAATCCAGAGCACGGCGTAGATTCAATCGATGCACCACTCGATGGAATTGCAGTTGCTGCCAATGGAAAGAACGTAGAGGGTGGAAAAGAACTTGCAGAGTTCTGGGGTTCAAAGGAAGGCATTGATGCTGCTGTTGCCGCTGGCGATACAAACATCTATATCAGCAGTGAATTCGATTCATCTTCATATGATGCATTCAACAATCAAAAGCTCGCAGTACTCGGCGCAGCCAAGAACATTGGCTTCTTCCTAGACCGCGACACCCGTGGCGATTTTGCTGGTCCAGTTGTTGGTCCAGCAATTCAGAGCTTCCTCAAGAATCCAAAAGATCTCACAAAGATTCTTGACAACACTCAAGCACAATGGGATGCACTACCTGCTCTCTAATTCGTATGAATTATTGAACTAGGCTAAGGTTAAGAAATGAAGACGGCGGCTGCGAATAAAAAAATTCGCAGTCGCCGTACTCTTTCTAAAAACGATCGTTTTACGCTTGCAGCATTTATTGGCATACCAACATTGATGCAAATTATTTTTCTATGGTTGCCAGCGCTCATCACAATTGTTCTATCTTTTACTTATTGGAACGGCATCAATGTAGGTGATATCAAATGGGCTGGTATTGCCAACTATAAAAATATTTTCTTTGGTACGCCTGTTTTTTATGAAGCGCTAAAAAATAATGCTATTTGGTTGCTGTGGTTTACTTTTATCGCAACACCTCTAGGAATCTTGCTCGCTTATCAAATTGATCGTAAAATCAAGGGTCATAAGCTCTATGAAACCGTTTTTTACATCCCCGTCGTTCTTTCTCTGGCCATTATTGGAATTATTTGGAATTTCATGTTCCAACCAGGTGGCTTTATTCAAGGAATCATGGGACGCGATATTGGAAATGCAATATCTATTTGGGGAAACTACGACATAAATACATATGTAATTATGGGTGTTGCCTCTTGGCGCCATATTGGTTACATCATGCTGCTCTATTTAGCAGGCTTGAAATCAGTTGATTCCTCACTTCGTGAGGCATCTGCAATTGATGGAGCTACCGAATGGCAAACATTTAGAAAGATTGTCCTACCTGCCATGCGCCCCGTAAATATCATTATTGTGGTTATCACGATCATTGAATCCCTGCGCGCTTTTGACCTTGTTTACATTATTTATGGCACAAGTACAGCCTGGCCTCTTCTCAATATCTTGGTCTTTCAGAATTTTGCGGGTCAAGGAATTTCCATGAAGGGTGCTGCCTACGCAGTTATTCTGTTGGTGCTTTGCGTCGGGCCAATCCTTCTATATCTGCGTGCTGTATTCAAAGAGGATCTCAAATGACCACAATTGTGCGCGACAAAAAATATCGCGATAAGCAAAAGCGTAAAGACAATTTCATTTCAGTCTTTATTGGTTTCTTTGCCATTGTCTGGATTTTTCCAATCCTTTGGACTATTTGGACTTCGCTTCGTCCATACAACGACATTATTTCTTACGGTGTTTTCTCTTGGCCAAGGCATCTCAACCTGGATAACTACTTCAATGCCTTTCGTCAGATGGGTCTGACACGTTATTTCCTCAATACTCTTTATGTAACCGTACCTGCCGTGCTACTTACGCTCTTCTTGGGCTCACTAATTGCATTCGTAGTTTCACGCTATTCTTTCAAATTCAATCTCAGCTTACTTTTGCTATTTACTGCAGGAAATATGTTGCCAATCGTTTTGACCTATATTCCTGTTTTTTGGTTATATATAAAAATTGGCGATCTCTTCGGAAATAGATCACTTCTGTACAACAACTATTTGGGAATTGTTTTGGTTCACGTAGCATTCCAAGTTGGATTTGCTACCTTCGTACTCTCCTCTTATATGAAGACTGTTCCTAAGGAAATCTCCGAATCAGCAATCGTTGATGGAGCTTCAGTTTTTAGGCACTATTGGAACGTAATGTTGCCGCTCTTGCGACCACCGCTGGCTGCACTTGGGGTGTTGATGAGCTGCTGGATTTATAACGACTTCTTCTGGGCCTTGATTTTGATGTCTCAAGATTCCAAGCGTCCAGTAACTTCAGCGCTACGCCAACTCCAAGGTGAATATGTAACCGATTTTAACTTGTTAGCAGCGGGCGCGGTCATCGTTGCCGCCCCAACTGTGATTCTTTTCTTCGTACTGCGTAAACAATTCGTATCCGGTTTGACCCTCGGCTCAACAAAGGGATAAATATGAAAGCAATACAGATCACCGAATTCGGTGGTCCAGAAGTCATGCAACTAGTGGATCTTCCAGATCCAATTGCAGGTACAGACCAAGTTCTTATCAACGTAAGTGCAATTGGTTTGAACTTTGCAGACACTGTGCAGATTCGCAATCAATATGTCACACAGCAAAAACTTCCACTTATCCCAGGACTAGAAGTAGTAGGAACAACACCTGATGGAAAGCGTGTGCTTGCATCCATTTCTGAAGGAGCGTACGCACAGAAAGTTGTTGCACATCCAGCAATGACAATGAATATTCCAGAAGGCGTAAGCGATGAAGCAGCCCTTGCCATGTTGGTACAAGGAACTACTGCGTGGCACATTCTAAAAACTTATGGGCATCTTGCACCTGGTGAAAGCGTGGTCGTTCATGCCGGCGCTGGCGGTGTTGGAACTATTGCTATTCAACTTGCAAAGATGTGGGGAGCGCGAGTTATTGCCGTAACTTCATCTGATGAAAAATCAGCACTTGCTAAATCCCTTGGCGCAGATGTAACTATTGATGCAAAGAGCGCCAATCTGGCACAAGCAATGTTGGATGCCAATAATGGAAGACCAGTCGATCTTGTATTAGAGATGGTTGGCGGAAAAACTTTCGATGCAAGCTTTGAAGTACTTGCACCATTTGGGCGACTCATTGTTTATGGAATGGCATCTGGTGAGATGGCCACCCCAGTAATCCCAATAACAATGCTTGGAACTAGTAAGACGATTACAGGATTTTGGCTTGGTCATTGCTTTGCATATCCAGAGAAGATGATTCACGATGTTATTGCGCAGTTATTTATTCTTATAATGGAAGGAAAACTCAAGCCAATCATTGGCGCAACATTCCCATTATCTAAAGCAGGCGATGCTCATAAGGCAATCGTTGGACGAGGCACAACAGGAAAAATCACGCTAGATCCTGCGCTCTAAAAGTGTAATTTTTAGAATCGCCGAGATTGCCTGTACCCTCACATATTGATCAACGCCCCCCTAGCTCAGTTGGTAGAGCGTTTCCATGGTAAGGAAAAGGTCACCGGTCCGATTCCGGTGGGGGGCTCGAAATAATCGCAAGATTATTTTGTAGGGCGGGATAGCTCAGCTTGGTAGAGCAAGCGGCTCATAATCGCTGTGTCGTGGGTTCAAATCCCGCTCCCGCTACGAGTAATACAA
>CAMCCH010000014.1 GCA_945873335.1 Bifidobacterium breve
CACTCTAATCTTTACGGTATTCTTACGCCTGCACTATTGGGGTATGGGGTAATTGGCAGCCCTGCTGATTCTGGTTCAGTAAGTCTAGGTTCGAGTCCTGGTACCCCAGCGAAAGCGAAGTACAACTACATATCGTTCTAGGAAATTATTTCTAAGTGTGTAATCACATTACATATGAAGATCTATGGCCCCGTCGTCTAGCGGCCTAGGACTCTGGCTTCTCAAGTCAGCTACGAGGGTTCGAATCCCTTCGGGGCTACCAACTAAATCTCTTATCTCGTACTTATACAGTGCGAGATGAGAGATTATGGAGGCTTGCTGTATTAATCCTAAGGGATACCCTTAATCATGTCGAAAAAATTAGTCTCACTAATTTCGATATCCCTTCTGCTTTCATTGCCACCAGCCCAGGCAGAGAACTTTGAGCTGGCAATTGCCGCCGACTTCGAAGGTGGATATGAGCGCGCACTCTTCAAATTGTGGGTCGACGCCGATTCTGATGGCTGTAACACTCGCGAAGAAGTATTGATTGAAGAGGCGGTTATCAAGCCAAAAATTGGTAAGTCTTGCACTCTCACAGGAGGTACGTGGCTAAGTCCATACGATGGAGTGAGAACCACTAGGGCAGCATCTCTTGACATTGATCATCTCGTTCCACTGTCGGAGGCGTGGAGATCTGGTGCTTGGGCATGGAGTGCGCAACAACGTAAAGACTTTGCAAATGATGTTGATGATCCGCGGGCATTGATTGCCGTATCTCTTGGCCAAAATAGATCAAAAGGAGATAAAGATCCCGCGCAGTGGCTTCCACCCAAAGGTGTGTGTACATATATTGCAGATTGGATTGCAATAAAGGCGCGATATCAATTATCAGTAGATCCAATTGAGGCTGCTTTCCTTACGACAAAAGTAAAGTCCTGCAAGAGTTCTGCCGTTGCCGTTGTATTCACTAAAAAAGTTGCAAAGAAAATAACTCCAACACCGACGCCGACTCCTACCGGTCTTGCGTTATTCAAATTTGCGAATTGCACCGCTGCAAAAGCGGCTGGAGTCGCACCCATTCGAAAAGCAACGAATCCCGGACTCTATGAACTCAACGCCTCCCTTGACCGGGATAAAGATGGAATTGCATGCGATGCATGAGCAAAAAATTGTTACTAGGGAGTTCCCCTGATTGAGAATGCTCGATTCAGTTTTTCAATCACCAAATGAACAAAAGCACGGTAAAACAGTCACCCAATACGCTAGCCCCATGGCGTAATCGTTATCGAGACGTTACCTAAAGTCTCTGCAAATTACTTGCAAGTAAATGCGCTTTTCAATAACCTAACGTTCAATCTCGAGCAGGTGGCGAGATATTCATCTATATAGGAGGAATAATTTGATCAAGCAACTCGCTACACGAAAGAGCATCGCTACAGTCACTGTAGTTGCGCTCGCAATTAGCGTTCTAACAATGGGCACTAGCTCGGCTGCAGATGCAACATGGAACTGTAAGCCAACAAAGGCTAAGCCTGTAACAGTTCGTCTCATCGAATTCTTCGCGGGACCAGCTCGTACACCACTTCTCAATGCATATGCACGCCAATTTGAGGCAAAGAACCCTAATGTGAAGGTAGAAATCATTTCTCCATCACAGGCAGATTCAGCAGCAAAAATCACACAACTTCTACAAGCAAAGAACGTAGATATTGTTGAGCCAGCTGGTGCAATCATGGGACAAGCAATGTCTGCAAAGCAGCTTGCTAACATCTATCCATACTTCTCAAAGACAAAGGGTTGGGCTGGTCTAACTGACTACTCCAAGTTCCAAGCAGAATTGTACGGAAAGAAAACAACTTACATGGTGCCAAATGGTTACTACGTAAAGGCTGCTTTCGTTCGTCCGGAACCAATTGCTGCAGGAGCACCTGCTGTACTTGCAAAGATTAAGAAGGGTACAGCCACATGGGCTGACATCCTTGCTGCTAAGTCTTCAAACACTGCAACATCATCGATGTATGCAATGCGCGGAGCACGTGCATCATTTACACAAGCGATCTTCATTATCCGTGCATACAATGCACCAGACCTAAACTCAGGTGGATACTGGAACAAGAGCACAAAGACAAGCATGTTCAACTCTGCGAAGTCAAAAGAAGCTCTTGATCTCATGATGAAGATCTGGAAAGAAGCATCACCTGCAGCATCTGTTGCATGGGGATACCCAGAAATGGTTCAAGGCTTCGTTGATGGAACAGCTCACTATCTAATTCAGGATAACGAAGTTATCCAGATTGTTGATGAGAAGTATGCTCCATTCGATAGTGGCAAGTGGATCATGGCTCAAATGCCAAAGGGTCCAACAGGCTACGCAGCACAAGATGTAAGTGGTGGCGGATGGTCAATTGCACAATCTTCAAAGTGCAAGAACATCGCAACTAACTTCCTTGACTACATTACAACTGATCCACAGCACTCATCATTTGCTCGCGCATATGGTGTTGGTCCTGTAACAAAGACAGCCGCATCTGATCCATTCTTCAAGACTGGCGCATGGGCTATCTACGACAAGATCGGTAAAGATCCAAAGGAGCTAAAGCTCGATGGTTCTGATGTTGCTCAAGTTTGCTACGGTGAGTTCTTCACTCAAGCAGATAAGGACATGCAGGCAATGTATGCAGGTTCACTTTCTACAACAGATGCGCTCAAGCAATGGGCAACATTCTGGGATACAAAGTGCATCAATCCCGTAAAGTAGTAATAAGCACTGAATAAATAGTTCAGGCGTTTATGGACGGTGGCTAGCTCTTCATGAGTTAGCCACCGTTCGCACTACATCGTTTCTCAATTATTAGCGACAGGAGAAATCCCGCAATGGCGGCCTCGGTACATAAGTTAGTACGCAAAGATGGCAAGAAAGCTCAGAATATTCTTGCGCCACTTTGGTTCTTATTACCGGCCTTAGTCATGGTCGCGATATTTATTTACTACCCAGTTCTTGCAACTGCAAATATGTCTTTCAAGAATTACAAGCTCTTTGACCAGAGCAATATCTTTTACAATGGTTTTGAGAACTTTCGAGGCATTTTCAAAGATTTAGCGTTCCGTCGCATCCTTCAAAATACAGTTCTATGGGTCTCTGTCTCCCTCTTCTTCCAATTCTTTATCGGATTTGGATTAGCTCTTTATCTGAAGAAAAAATTCAAATTTTCCGGCCTTTATCAAAGCATTATCTTTATTCCTTGGGCTCTCTCAGGTTTTCTCATGGGCCTTGTTTGGAAATGGATCTTTGATGACAACTTAGGTGTCCTCAATGACATGATGCTCAAGCTGGGTCTCATTGAAACGCCTATCCCATGGTTATCAAATGCAAACTGGGCAATGGCTGCAGTGATCATCGCAAACATTTGGTATGGAGTAACGTTTTTCGTCATCATGATTTTGGCAGCGCTCCAGGGTGTGCCAAATGAGATTTTAGAAGCAGCTGAACTCGATGGTTGCGGAAAAGCGAAGACGCTTTTTCTCGTCATTATTCCTTACATTCGCCCAACGCTGATTTTGATTGTATTGCTTCGAATAATTTGGATTACAAATTTTCCAGACATTATTTTTGGTATGACAAGTGGTGGACCAAACCAACAAACTCATATTCTTTCATCGTGGTTAGTTCAAAAAATTACATATGATCAAGATTGGGGAAGTGGTTCAGCACTTGGCCTATTGATGCTTTGCGTCCTCTTTATTTTCACTGTTTTCTACCTCTTAGCCACCCGCCTTGAGAAAGACTCGGAGGGTAACTAATGTTTAAATCAGTAGGTAAAGTCACTAAATTTTCTGTTCTAGCAATCTGGTTCGTCTTTACACTATTTCCCCTCTATTGGATTTTTCTGACTTCAATACGTCCAGTTCGTGAAGTTACCAAGAAGTTGTATCTGCCTCAATCAAATTCAACTTTAGATAGCTACCGCACGCTCTTTAGCCAATATGCATTTGGTACCTATATCAAGAACAGTTTTGTTGTCGCCTTTGCAGCCTCAGCATTTGTAATCTTTATTGGAATGCTTGGCGCATACGCCCTTGCTCGCTATAAGTTCAAGGGTAAGTCACAGATTATGTTGGTCTTCTTAGTTACACAGATGATTCCAGGACTTATCGCCTTAGCTCCTCTCTATTTGTTGCTGAGCAAAGTCAACCTACTCAATACTCTTATTGCACTTATATTTTGTTATGTAGGTGGCATGGTTCCATTTGCCACAATCATGCTTCGAGGATTCTTGCAAAGAATCCCACCTGAACTCGATGAGGCTGCCCTCATTGATGGCTGCAATCGTTTTACAGCGCTCTTCCGTGTTGTATTTCCAGTTGCATTGCCGGGTATCGCCGCTACATTTATTTTCGCATTCGTTCAATGCTGGAACGAACTCTTCTTAGCGATGGTTCTCATTGACTCTGATGGCAATAAAACATTCCCAGTAGGAATGCGCTCTTTTGTTGGTGCTTATTACATTGAATGGGGTGGCCTTGCGGCTTCGGTCATGATTGGAATCATTCCAACAGTCATTATGTTTGGATTGATGTCTAAGTTTATGATCTCGGGCCTTTCTGCTGGAATTGTGAAGGGATAACCGTGGAGTTTGATCTTCAGGAATACAAATCAGCATGGAAGTTAGAAGAAGGCGTTCACCACTGCAATCACGGTTCCTTTGGCTCTGTGCCAACAGTTGTTCAACAAGCACAGCGCGCAATTCAAGACCGAGTTCAACTCAACACGGTGAAATTCTTTGCTCGAAATGCGATGAATGAAGTTCAAGAGGCTCGCGCGAAGGTTGCGACTTTCTTGAACCAAAAGCCAGATCAGATCACTTTAGTTCGCAATACAACTGAGGCAGCAAGTACAACAATGCGCGGCTTTCCTTTCAAAGCAGGGGATGAAGCAATAGTCCTTGATCATGAATATGGCGCAGTGATGTATGCGGTAAAGCGCGCAGTTGAAGCTGCCGGCGGAAAGATGATTGAAGTTATCGTGCCACGTCTTGCAACTGATGAAGAAGTTGTAGCTCTCGTTGAAGCAGCGCTAACTCCGCGCACAAGAATGTTCGTAGTCGACCATGTAACGTCGGCAACTGCTCGCACATTTCCAGTTCAAGCACTGAGTGATCTTTGTCGTGAACGCGGTGTTGCAATTGCAATTGATGCCTCCCACACACCTGGAAACTTTGAACTAGATCTCGATAAGTTAGATGCAGATTTTTGGTTTGGAAATCTTCATAAGTGGGCATCTGCTCCACTTGGTTGCGGTGTTTATAGAGTTGCCCTTCGCTGGCATGGAGCTATGCGACCACTCATCGTCTCTTGGCAAGATCATGAAAATTATCCATTGCCCTGGGACATGCTTGGCACCGTTGACTTGAGCGCGTGGCTTGCAGCCCCCGCTGCTATTGATTTCTATTCCGCTATTGGATGGAAGAGAGTTCGCGCAGCGAATACAGCACGTATGCGCTACGGCCGAGATCTAGTAATGGCAGAACTCGGTGTTGGAAAAGATGAATTACGCGAAGAAGAATTACCCCTGGGTGTTATACCTCTTCATACAATGGATGGCGGCCGCGAAGGATGTATTGCGCTACAACGTCGTTTTGCAGAAGTACATAAAATCGAAGTACCTATTACAACAGCATGTAATCAATATTTCATGCGTATCTCTGGTCAGCTATATAACACCCCAGCTAACTATGAGGCACTAGTTGTAGCGGTGCGCAAAGAGCTCAAATAGTCATGGGTATTTCTGAAAAAGATTTAGCACTTCTAGAAGAGATTCAAACTCGCACTCTTTGGCTCACTGTTCGCATGATTGATTATGCAAACCATGATCGCCCAAATACAGATGGAATCAAAGTAGGCGGACACCAAGCATCTAGCGCTTCGATGATCTCAATTTTGACCTCACTTTATTTCCACCATCTCGATGCAAATGATCGAGTTAGCGTGAAGCCACACTCTTCCCCTGTTTTTCACTCTATTCAATACTTACTTGGTAACTTAGATAAGAAGTACCTCACCTCACTTCGCAGTGCTGGTGGTCTCCAAAGTTATCCATCACGTACAAAAGATCCAGATACTGTTGATTTTTCTACAGGCTCTGTTGGCCTAGGCGCTGCTGCTCCACTCTTTGCAGGAGTTACTCGTCGCTATGTTGATGCCCACTTTGGTGCGCGTCCACATTCACGCTTTATCGCCCTCATCGGAGATGCTGAACTCGATGAAGGAAATATCTGGGAAGCGGTGGCAGATCCTGCAACGGATGGTGTTGGAAATGTGATGTGGGTTGTTGACTTCAACCGCCAGTCTTTAGACCGTGTTATTCCAGGTATTCGCATTGCACAATGGCGCGCACAATTTGAAGCAGCTGGTTGGCATGTGGCTGAAGTCAAATATGGTTCTAAACTAAAAAAGGCTTTTGCAGTCTCCGGTAGTGAATCTTTCAAACAATGGTTTGATGACATTCCAAATGAGCAATACCAATCTTTATACGGTCAGAAGATAGAAGATCTACGCGCGCGATTCTTAGATGGTGCGCCAAATGGAGTCGAAGAACACCTCAAGCGATATAGCGATACTGAACTCTTTGAAATCCTCAGCGACCTTGGTGGTCACAATATTGAATCACTTGTTGAAACTTTCCAAGAATGCGATGCGCAAACTACTCGTCCAAGTGTTGTATTTGCATACACAGTAAAAGGTTGGGGACTGCCAATGGCAGGAGACCCACGCAATCATTCAGCGCAGATGTCTACTGAACAAATCAATGTGTTGCGCAAAGAATTAGGGCGAACTCCTGAAAATGAATGGGATGGCTTTGATCTAACAAGTGATGCTGGCAAATTCCTCGCACTTCGTAGCGCAGCACTGAAGCGTCCTGATCCTGCTGCACAGATAAGCGCCGTAATTCCAATAACAACAAATGTAAAGAGCACTGGAACTATTTCAACGCAGGAAGTATTTGGTCGCGTTCTTAGTGAAATTAGTCGCGACGAAGCGATTCGTCCATATCTTGTAACCACAGCACCCGATGTTGCAACATCGACAAACCTTGGTGGATTTATCAACCGTACCGGCGTATTTCATCCAAAAGAATTACGTCGCTGGAATGAAGATCCCATTCTCAAATGGGCTGAAGGTCCAACTGGCCAACACATAGAACTTGGCATCAGTGAGATGAATTTGTTCATGCTCCTTGGAATGCTTGGTCTTTCATATGATCATTCCAATCAGCCACTAATTCCAATTGGTACCGTCTATGATCCATTTGTATTACGTGGCCTTGATGCATTTATTTACAGTGTGTATTCAGGTGCGAAATTCATTATTACTGGAACGCCATCGGGTGTAACCCTTGCACCAGAGGGTGGCGCGCATCAATCAACAATTACGCCATCTGTTGGAATGGAGTTGCCAGGCGTTGTTCTTATGGAGCCCGCATATGCCCAAGCACTTGATTGGATGCTCTGTGATGCAATTGCACACGTTGCTGGAAGTAAGAGCGATACGACTCCTGATTTGCGACCAAGTGAACTCGCCTTTTATTTCCGACTTACAACGCGACCAATAGATCAAACACCATTTACTGATGCTCGTGATCGTTTAGGTGAAGCTCTTCTTCGTTCTCAAGTATTAGCTGGCGCGTATCGATTGGTTGATGGTCGTAACACTGCTGGTGTAACTATTGAAGATACAAATGCACCTGTTGTGCACCTTGTTGGAACAGGTGCAGTTATGCCTGAAGTACTGGAGGCTGCAAAAGAATTAGCAAGTGAGGGAGTTATCGCACACGTTGTAGATATAACTTCACCTGGTCGCTTGTATGGAAGTTGGCAGCGCACATTGAAACAAGGGATTCGTACAGCGAGTACTCCATCTTTTCCTGGTGCACTGCGTCCAATATTTACAGAGCGCGCACCAATTGTGTCGATTCATGACGGTGCATCACATGCAATGGCATGGCTTGGTTCAGCGCTGGGTATGCCGCAAGTTGCAATGGGCGTCGATACATTCGGTCAATCAGGAACAATTCAAGATCTCTACAAGATTCATGATCTTGATGCAGGTTCAATCGTCAACGGCGCATTAGCAGCCCTTAGTTTGAATGTGTAGACTGCATATATGACCACGCTTTCAGCTGGTGCACGTTTTGTACAAGCCCTCGCCGATGAAAAACCATTGCAAATTGTTGGCGCAATCAATGCCAATCACGCACTCCTTGCACAGCGCGCTGGCTATCGAGCAATCTATTTATCTGGTGGGGGAGTCGCCGCTGGTTCCCTCGGAGTCCCTGACTTAGGAATTACGACTCTTGAAGATGTTCTAGTTGATGTGCGACGCATTACCAATGTCTGCGATACACCCTTGTTAGTAGATGCCGATACTGGTTTTGGACCATCTGCTTTCAATATTGGCCGCACAGTAAAAGATCTAATCAAAGCGGGCGCAGCCGCAATGCATATTGAAGATCAAGTCGGCGCAAAGCGTTGTGGACATCGCCCAAATAAGGAAATTGTTAGCAAGGGCGAAATGGTTGACCGCATCAAAGCAGCAGTCGACGCTCGAACTGATGATTCATTTCAAATCATGGCTCGCACAGATGCAATCGCAAATGAGGGTATTGATTTAGCAATAGAGCGAGCCCTTGCATATATTGCAGCGGGTGCTGATTTAGTTTTCCCTGAAGCAATTACTGAATTAGATGACTACAAGAAATTTGCAAAAGCTGTGAAAAAACCCATCCTTGCCAACATCACAGAATTTGGCCTAACTCCACTCTTCACTCGTGACCAATTAGCAGCCAATGGCGTGGGAATGATTTTGTATCCACTTTCAGCATTTAGAGCCATGAATAAAGCAGCCGAAAATGTTTACGAAACTATTCGCCGGGATGGAACACAATCTGGTGTTATTGACTCAATGCAGAGTCGTGACGAGTTATACGAGCGCATCAATTACCACGCATTTGAAAAAGCGCTTGATCAATATCGCGAAGAAAAATAAGGAGCACTTCCCTCATGGCAGATTTCAAGCCAAAGAAATCAGTTGCACTCTCAGGAGTTGCTGCAGGCAATACAGCGCTTTGTAGCGTGGGCAAAAGTGGAAACGATTTGCATTACCGAGGCTTTGATATTGCAGACCTTGCAGCACAGTGTGAATTCGAAGAAGTAGCACACCTTCTTATTCATGACACGTTGCCCACGGCTGCTCAATTAGCGGCCTATAAGAAAAAGCTGCAAGGACTTCGCTCTCTCCCAGCGCAAGTAAAAGCTATTTTGGAACAGATTCCAGCCACTGCTCATCCAATGGATGTCATGCGCTCTGGCGTCTCAGCGCTTGGCTGTGTTACACCAGAAAATGAATTCCATTCAATTGAAGGCGCGCGCGAAATCGCAGACAAACTCATTGCCTGCCTTCCTTCCATGCTTCTTTATTGGTACCACTTTGCTAATAGCGCTAAGCGCATCACAGTAGAAACAGATGATGATTCAATTGGAGGACACCTCCTCCACTTGTTGCATGGGAAGCCAGCAAGTGATCTCTGGGTCAAATCCATGCACGCATCACTTATTCTCTACGCAGAGCATGAATTCAATGCATCAACTTTTACTGGAAGAGTTATAGCCGGAACTGGATCAGATTTATTCTCTGCTATCACCGGTGCAATCGGTGCACTGCGCGGGCCAAAGCATGGCGGCGCTAATGAAGTAGCCCTTGAAATTCAGGAGCGTTACTCAAATCCAGATGAAGCAGAAGCCGACATTCGTGAACGTGTTGCAAATAAAGAAGTTGTCATTGGTTTTGGTCATCCTGTCTATACCGTTTCTGATCCTCGAAATGTGATTATCAAAAAGATTGCCTACGACTTATCTATGGATCAAGGATCTACGGCACTGTATGAAGTCGCTGAGCGCATTGAATCTGTGATGTGGGATGTCAAAAACATGTTCCCAAATCTGGATTGGTTCTCAGCTGTGGCTTACAAACAAATGGGAATCCCAACAGCATTCTTTACCCCAATATTTGTCATCTCTCGCACCACCGGATGGTCTGCCCACGTAATCGAACAACGCATCGATAACAAGATTATTCGCCCTAGCGCCAATTACACAGGCCCAGAAGATTTAGCATTCGTCCCTATTTCAAACCGCTAACTACAAGAAAAGGTAATCCTTCGTGTCATCACATATCGCAAGACCAGCACAAGAATTTGATAAAGAAATTGTCGATATCGTTGATTATGCACTGAGTTACCAAATCAATTCAGATGTTGCATATGAGACTGCTTGGAATTGCTTGATGGACACAATCGGTTGCGGACTTGAAGCACTTGAATACGATGCCTGCACCAAACTTATGGGACCACTTGTTCCAGGCATCGTTGTAGAAAAGGGTATTCGAGTACCTGGAACGCAATATCGACTAGATCCAGTGCAAGGTGCTTTCAATATTGGCGCAATGATTCGTTGGTTAGATTTCAATGACACATGGCTAGCCGCTGAATGGGGACACCCATCAGATAATCTCGGTGCAATTCTTGCAACTGCAGATTGGATCGCACAAAATCCTTCATTTGGTAGCGGTAAAAAACTCGTTATGCGCGATGTTCTAACCGCGATGATCAAAGCACATGAGATTCAAGGCTGTATCGCACTAGAGAATTCATTCAACAAAGTAGGGCTAGATCACGTTATCTTGGTCAAGGTTGCATCTACTGCAGTTGTCTCACAGATGATGGGTCTTACTCGCGAGCAAACTCTCAACGCTGTCTCACTTGCATGGGTTGATGGTCAAGCACTTCGCACATACCGCCATTTCCCAAATGCAGGTTCGCGTAAATCTTGGGCAGCAGGAGATGCAACATCTCGCGCGGTACGCCTTGCACTTATGGCACGCGTTGGCGAAATGGGTTACCCAAGTGCACTGACCGCAAAGATATGGGGCTTCTACGATTCACTTTTCCGTGGAAAACATTTTGAATTCCAACGTCCATACGGTTCATACGTTATGGAAAACATTCTCTTCAAGATCTCTTTCCCCGCAGAGTTTCATTCACAGACTGCAGTTGAAGCTGCGATGACACTCTTTGCTCAGATGAAGGCTGCAGGCAAAACAGAGGCTGATATTGCAAAGGTAACTATTCGCACTCATGAGGCCTGTATTCGAATTATCGATAAGAAGGGCCCACTCGGTAACCCTGCAGATCGCGATCACTGTATTCAATACATGGTTGCAGTCCCACTAATTTTTGGTCGCCTAACAGCTCGTGATTACGAAGACGAAATCGCAGTAGACCCACGCATTGACGCACTTCGCGAAAAGATTGTATGTGTTGAAGATCCGGCATACACAGTGGATTATCACGACCCATCGAAGCGCTCTATTGCTAACGCAATAACAATTACCTGCACAGATGGCACAGTCTTTGGTGAAGAAGTTGTTGAATATCCAATCGGACATGCACGTCGTCGCACCGAAGGTATTCCATTATTAATTGAAAAATTCAAAATCAACTTAGCCAGAATTTTCTCAGCAGATCAGCAGAAAAAGATTTTGGATCTCTGCCTAGACCGCTCAAAACTTGAGGCGACTCCAGTAGATGAGTTCATGTTTCTATTAGTGAAGTAAAGGCAAAAATCACCCCTTTCCCATAAATTTCACGCCTATTTATGCGTGGAAAATCGATAGTCACCGCGCTAGAAAGCCGCCATCTGTGTAGGGTTTTCCCATGGCCTTTCAGGAGCGCTATGGAGAGATACGCCGCCGGATAGTTCAAATTATCCTTGCGGTGTTACTAGCGCCATTATTGGTTTTCTCAATAAGCCCAGCGAGTGCAGCGATTATTGGCCCATCTTTGACCATCGATGCTGCCACCGACACAGTTGCAAAATATGAAACGGCATCTGCGGTTGTCACTAACCAATTTTTTGGAACTTCGGCGAATGACACTGTGAGCGTAACTGCCGCAATTATTTCGAGGCCTGCTGGCGCTACTTCAATAACACCAAAAGTGTCTCTTATCTATTCAAAAGACGGAGTTACGAATCAATCGGATAATACGTACACCATCGATATCGCACCTGAGCATCCGGGTAAAAATTCAACATATTCACAAATTCGAATTGACGCGACAAGTCTTGACTATGCCGGTACATATGTTTTTATGATCTATTTAGCAAAGAAAAATGGTGAAGTACTCACTTCGCTTACCTGGACGGTTACGGTACGTGAGCCAAATATTAAAATTTATCTAACAAATAGTGCTTCCTCGACTGGCAACAATGTTCAATTCGTATTGACTAACCCAAAAGATTTCCCAAATAATGCCTGGGCGGTCAAGAACTTTACCTTGGACTCAAGCGATAATCTCGAAAGCTACATCCAAGATGGCACTTATCAGGTTCAGGTGTCTCCGAATACTGATGAAGCAACTACCCGGGTTCTATCGACGGCGTACACCTTTGTTATAAGTGGAGGTGTCGTTACCTCGTTCCCAACTTCTGCCGCACCTGTTAGTGGGGTTTATCAGTTGGCATTAGGGACCACGGGCCTCAATGTCACTTCAACCATAGGTGGTACGAAAAAAACGTTCAACGTTATTCGTATTAGTGCAGCCAATGGAGTTACAAAAACCATTAACTCCGCTTATCTAAGTGACAAGAGTGTTTCACTCGCAATTGATGCCGGCACATACAAGATCCGAGTGGAAGGAACGGATTCAAAATTCAACGGGCTCTCTGGCGATTGTGTGGTTACGACGAGCTCCGTGTCGACATGCGATGTCGTTATCGCTGCAAATAACTTCCCTTTCCAAGTTGTTGGAGCGAGTGGAGAAACACTCACCGCATTAGTTAGCTCTACATTGCTCGGAGTCTCGATTTATAGGACGGTTGACGGCAAGTATTTGGATTACGAGTCAGTATTTCAAGGAACAGATTCCGAAACAGTTTCCTTACAAAATGGAACGTATAGAGTAAATATTCACAAGAATATGAAGGCTTATTGGACTTACCGTAGTGATGCCTCCTATTCAATGACCATAACAGGAGGTGTCGTAACTGCTCTGACCTCCATTACAACCGGTGAATCTGTTTCGCTTTCTGGTCCAAGATATTTGCTACCGATTCCTGGCGATAACTTCAAAATACGGGCTATGGGTGGATCAACGCCATCAACATCCGGAAGTGTTTGTTTTTACAACAGAACTGGTGGCAGTAATGCATGTATGAGTAGAGATTCAAGTGGCGAACTTTCCACAAGACTATTCAACGGCACCACTGACATAGATGTATATTCGAATTCGACAGATTTTGTTACCGCTCGCTACACAGCAACTGTTGCATCAGGAGTTGTTACTTCAATTGCTAACTCCCTTGGCGAAACAATTACGGCGCAAAGTGGTATTTATGTTTTGCCATTGAAAGTAGCAAATGTGCAGGGAACCTTGACCATAGGTGGCGTTGCTAAGTACGGCTATATAAGCCAAGTAATTGATAAGACATCTGGAAACAGTGTAAATATATTTGCAAATGGACCAAATTGGGATGGCAAATTTGGAATAGCCCTCTCTGAAGGTTCATATTTCCTCTCAGTCGTCCCGTACTACTCAAATTATTGGGGCCCAAGCATCACAATGGATTGCTTAGTGACGGCTACGGGAACTACAACATGCAACGCAACCGCTCCTGCGAACAATTTCTCATTTACAGTCAATGATATAAATGGCGCAAAAATCACCGATAACGAAAATGTTGAGTTCCGTCGATTAGGAACCTATCCTCAAAACAATTATTTCAATAATTGGAATGGAGGAGATTTCTCTGTTGCACTTCAGGATGGAGATTACGAGGTAATCGTAAGTTCAAGTAATGCCTCAGTTCATGGACAACGACGCACTTACTCGTTCTCGGTAACCGGTGGAGTTGCTAGTCGAGTGATTGATAAAGTCACTGGAAATGTAATTGCAGCAGTTTCGGGAGTTGTACCACTTGCACTAGGAAGACCGAATTTCTCTGCCGTCGCTCATGCGAATTCGAACCCAGATCCGAATGTTTACACCTATGCCCGCCAAGTCGATGGCAATGGAAAGACCATTAGTGAAGTGAGCACATCTTCAAGTTCTGAAGGCTTGATAAGTATGGATCTCCCTAATGGCCTAAATCTTGTAACGATAAATCCGACTGGAAATGAATCTCCTACAGTTGTTTCAGCTACTTATTCAGTATTGATTGAGAGTTCAACAGTTGTATCAGTAAGTCGTGCAAGCGGAGAGACTCTGACAGTCAACGCTGCCGGTAAATATGTATTGGACTTTGAAGTCCCCAACATCGTTGGCACGATGAGTGTCGATGGAGTTGCAACAACTGGGTATATAAATAGCATCTGGAATACGGTTTTGAATAAGCAAGTTGATTTCGGTTCAAGTGGGATCAATTCTTTGGGTAAGTACGCATTGATGATACCTGCAGGAAATTACGATGTTATGTTTGTTCCTAATGGCGGTGTAGGTGGAGTAAAGAATTGCACTGCCACGGCTGGTGCTTCAACAACATGTGATATTGCGTTCCCGGCCTCAAATCTCTCATTTGCAATCTTGGATAAAACTGGCACAAAACTTACAAGCGGTGTCGGTGCCACAATAAATAGGAGTTTCAACAAGGGTCAATCATTTCCAGGTCGAAATTTTGGCTTTGGTATCGGTGCAAACGAATTAGGCCAATTCACACCTTCAATAGTCGATGGTGACTACACATTATCAATTCGCTCGTATTCACCAGATCGTGATGGTGTTAGTCGTGAATTTTCATTCAGCGTGGAATCAGGAACAGTATCTTCCTTTACAGACAATGACACCCTACAAGTGATAGATACTGCTACGGCACTTTCGGGAATTCGATTAGCTTCTCCAAATCTTAATCTTTTGATAAAGGCTAATGGGGCGATTAATTCAAATTCTTATGTTTATGGATACCCAACAGCCGGTAAGTGGAATTGGTATAACTTCAGCGCCAATGAATTAGGTATCGCCTCAACTTTGTTACGAGATGGTGAATACAGATTCTACGTAAACCCAAGTGGAAATGTAACTCCGCCAGCAATTACAGCCACCATACTTGTCAAAGTTGAATCAGGAACGGTTACTTCAGTCACGGATGAAGACGCTGGAGTACTTAGCGCATCAGGTGGGGTTTATACCGTCAATCTTGGCACTCCAAATCTGACTGGCACTCTCAGCGTTGGTGGGGTCGCAGCCACTGATCGATATATAAGTATCCAGGGCTTCTTTAATTCTTCCACGCAGCAATGGACAAATTATCGATCTGCTTCAACTTCAAGAGGAAGTTATGCAGTAAAAGTAGATGCTGGCAGCTATGTCATGACAACCAGTGAAAACGGTAAAGCTGGAGTCATGAGCACATGCACAGTTGGATCAGGCAACTCAACGTGCAATATTGATCATCCAGTCGATAATTTCATTTTTAAGATTCAAAGTACTTCAGGTGCGGATCTTTATGAAGATGTTAGAGCAGACGTTGAACTTCAAACTAAAAATTGGGGCCAGGGTTATGGCATCAGTCAGCAAGCAGGCGGCCTCTACAAATCTCCATTACGAGTTGTTGATGGCTTAGATGCATATTACGTAGTCGCTGTTTATCCTTCCGATGGTTCGAATCGTCATGGTGTTTATCGCCGGTATAAAGTTGAAATGTCAGGTGCGACGATAACTTCAGTGAAGGATTTCGTAACTGGTGCGGTCGTTACTCCTGATGCAAATGGTGTTTACGCACTTAGACTCCAAGCTCCAAATATCGCTGGAACAGTTGTAGCGCCAAATGGGACCACCCCAATTCCTAACACAGGGGTTAGAACATCAGGTCCCGAATGGCAATATTTCAATACAGATGATTCTGGTGCATTTGCGGGAATCTTGAATAAAGATGGTACATATGATGTTTGGGCACAAGCACCACAAAACGATATGACAAAGGCTGATTCTGCTAAAACTTCTGTAACGGTAACTAATGGAATCGGCGCATCAGGCGTGAGATTGCAACTTCGTGCGCCAACAGTTGTGGGAACTGTTAGAGGACCAACGGGCGTTTCACCAGGAAATTACATCCAAGTAGGTCTTGATTATGGGACTAAGGCAAGGTTTAGTGGTGAATATGCTGAACCCCGTCGCACAAATAGTGAAGGAAAATTCGCTTTCTATTTAGATCCAGGCACCTACAAATTCCAAGCAGAAGCTGACGAAAACTATGCCGGCGGCGGTAGGACAGTAAGTAATGCATGCGTCGTTTCCGATACAGCAACTGTCGTTACATGCGATATAACATTAGCTTCGTATAACACCAAAATTAAGTTACTCGGTGAAGGTGGAACTGCTTACAGATTTGCCAACGTAAGTTTCAATTATCAATGGGATAACAAATTCTCAAACACGATCCCAGCTAAGACTTGGGACTGGTCTCGCGTCAATGAAGTTGGTCAAGCAAAGGCATCACTGGGTGCAGGAACTTGGAATGCCAATGTTGATATATGGGGAACTGGAAACGAGGCAACGACTCAGCTCAAGATAGTCATTGATGAAACGGGCACGGTGACCTCAATGACTAATGCCAAGGGTCAGTTACTAACTATTGATTCCGATGGGTATTACGTCGTGCAACTTCCAGTCTCTAACTTGACTGGCACCGTATTTGAAGATGGAGACCGTATTAACTATGGTGCGAGTGTTAATGTTTTGCAAGAAAATGAGTATGGGTATAACTACGTTGCTAGTCGATGGATCAATGGCGGCAAGTTTGCATTCAATGTATTGCCAGGTACTTATACAGTGGAGGTTTACCCATATAGCAATAAGGGTTATGCAAGCGGTGGCTTTGTTCAAACTAAACGATATGACTGCACACTTTCTGAGACTGCAACATCAGTTGTCTGTGATGTAAACCTTCGAAAGGGAAATTTAGTTGGACGTATAACAACTCCTGCAGGTGCACCAGTTAGTGATAGCAATGCAAGTGTGTATCAAGTCTCCGATGACGCGGTCTCGGGTAAGAACTATAAATGGGGACAAGGTCTCAATAGTTACGACGGTTCTTTTACAACTTACTTAGAAGATGGCACTTTTGAATTGATGGTTTATCCAGGTGGACTCTCACAAGCTAGTTACACCCAGTCTCGATTCTCTATTACGGTCTCATCAGGTGCCATTACTTCGGTACGAAATTTGAATAGAAATGAAACCGTCACGGCCGAATCTGGTCAGTATTCCTTTGCTCTTACCAGTCCCGCTATTTCGGGCTCGGTTTTGCAGTCAGGAGCAGGCGCAACTGGTTCAACAGCAGTTCAATGGGCTCAAGTAATACCTATCGCTGTAGGTGGCGATAGGAATGGTGAAGAACTGTGGGAATACTCGACGCATTCCAATGAGCGAGGAAAGTTTGCAATGTCTATCCCGGATGGAACATATGACATCGTCGCTCGTTCGTGGGGTAAATCTGGTGGCGGATCGACGAACTCAGGCAAATATCGAGTCGTAGTTTCGGGTGGAATTGCTGGTGAAACCCTGACTATTCGCATGAAAGAGCCTAACTTTAAGCTTCGTGTTGTTTCTCCATTGAATTCAAGTACTGGGCTTTCAGATGTGTGGATCAACGGCAATTATGGAAATCAATATTTTGGTGGAAGTACTGACAATGATGGATATTTGACTGCTTATATTGACACATCAACAGTTGTTACTTGCGGAACTTCATGTCGCTTGAATCTCTACCCTGGATATAGATCAACCTTTACTCCAGTCTCCACCTATTTCACCACCGTTGGAGATATTGGAAATGTTGCATTAGGTGTTGTTAATTCAAAAGTGACTCTTCGTATTCCAACAAACGGCGGAGTTGGCTTGCCAGATAAATGGTCATGGTTATCAGTTCAAGAACTAAATGGCAGCGGAGATGTGATTAGCGAAAGTGGTTACGGTACAAACGAACTTGGCCAAGCTGGGTTAGGCCTGGTATCAGGAACTAGATATCGAATTACGGCATATCCATCAGGTCAGTATTACGGACGCTACTCGCCCAAGGTCTACGACATCGCATCTTTCAATACGACAACGCACGCCGAAATCACTATTACTTTCGATTCACCGAATGTAACTTTTGTTGTCTATGACCGCGAAGGAACTGGAAATGCATGGGGCTGGTTTGAAATTCTGCAAGGCTCTGGAGATTCATATTCTTATGCCGCCGATGGTTATCTCAATGATCAAGGTAGAGGCGCCGTATTCCTTGCTGATAACACTGGTGGCCAGCAATACAAGATGATTTTGTATCCAGGTAAATCCAAGGGCGTCGAAAAGACTATTTACTTCACAGTCTCTGGTGGCAATGTCACTGCATCTACTGGTGCCACATTCACTTCAAACGTTGGTCGAATAACTATGGCTGCTGGAAACGTAACTGGAACAGTCGTTTCGGGCGGTGAGCTATTGGCAAATATTCCAATCACTGCAACATCTTCCGATGGAGTTACAAAAGTGAGCACTGTAACTGGAACTGATGGAAGCTATGAGTTCTATTTAGATACAACAGTTTCCTGGACGCTCAATGCCGTGAATCCATTTATTGCAACTCCTACAACAGGAACCACTTCAATAGTTGCTAACTCTGGATCCTATACAGGCAAGACAATCACTCTTACCTAATGAAAAGATTCTTACGCATTGGCTTATCGTTCATTTTAGTTCTTATGAGCGTGCAGATAATCCTTCCGCAGATGAGTTTTTCGGCAGCCTTGGGTGTGCCAACAAATGTGGTTGTTAGAACCAGTACCGATGCCCCATATTTGAATGCAAGCCTTACTGTGACATGGGATGAAGTAGAGAGTGCAACTGCCTACGCTGTCATTGCAACTCGAGCTGGAACATCAACTGTTGCAACTGCTGCTGCAAGTGGTAAGAAGAATACGCAAGCAGTTATTTCTGGCCTGATTGGCGGAGTTACTTACGTTGTTCAAGTTCGCACCATTGAAAATCAGAATTTTAGTGATTGGTCAGCTTCATCTCTTACTGCAACACCCACCACGCTTCCAAAAAAGGTGGACAAACCAACTGCGATTCCAGATGTCGGATCTGCAACAGTAAATTGGACCGCATTAGTCGGAAATGAAAATGGTGGCTCATCGATTACTTCCTACGTCGTCACAGAAACGAATAGCGGTAAGAGTGTTTCTGCTTCTAGTAGTGCATCAACAATTGAGTTCACTGATTTAGATCAAGGCGTGGGTGCGATATTTACCGTTACTGCTCTAACTGCAATTAGTACTACAGGTAGCGTTTCAACGGCCTCAGATGAAGTAACTATCACAAGCGCCGATGATGAAGGCGCATCACCAACACCAACTGCAACAGCATCTGCATCATCGACTCCAACTCCAACTCCAACACCAACATCTTCATCAACATCTGGAAGTGGTGGCGGGGGATTTGGAGGAGGAGGGGGCGGTGGCTTTGGTGGCGGTGAAGATACTGCAACAGCGTCGGCATCACCATCGCCTAGTACAAGTGCGAGTGGATCACCTTCACCATCTCCTAGTGCAAGTAAATCTCCATCGCCTTCACCATCACCTAGTGCTGTGATCTCTAGTAATAGTGCATCACCTTTAGCTAAACCAAGTGTTGTCTGTACAACAGCTAAACCAGTGACAAAAGGTGGAAAAGGTGTAGTCACTTGTATTACCACTTATCCAAAAGGATCTACTGCTACTAAACCAAGCGTCAAATGTGTAACGGCTCCGCCTGCAAAAAAGGGTGCAAAGTCAGTGGTGACATGTTCAACTATTGCGCCAAGTAAGAAAGCAAGTGCTGCGCCAAGTAAGAAAGCAACAACTAAGGCAAGTACAAAGGCAACGACTAAGGCAAGTGCTGCGCCAAGTAAGAAGGCAACTACGAAAGCCAGCGCTAAACCGGCTGCAAAGAAAATAACTATTACATGCGTCAAGGGTAAGACAACACAAAAGGTAACAGCGATAAAGCCTGTGTGCCCTAAGGGCTACACGAAGAAATAATTAGCGAAGGCTACGAAGAACTGCTGTAACTTTTCCTAGAATCTCGCAGTTATCACCATTGATTGGCGCGAAGTCATCATTTGCTGGCAGTAACCAGATGTGACCATCTTTGCGTGAGAAAGTTTTTACAGTCGCTTCGCCATCAATCATCGCAGCAACGATCTCGCCCTTATTGCAATCCTTTTGTGCACGGATAACAACAAAGTCACCATCGCATATTGCAGCATTGATCATTGAATCGCCAACAACTTTGAGCATAAATAATTCACCACTACCAACGAGTGATTCAGGAAGTGGGTATGTCTCTTCAACTTCTTGCTCTGCAGTAATTGGTCCACCGGCTGCAATACGACCAACGAGTGGAATGTATTTAGTTGCATCTACCGGTGTTGAATTCTCTGCTGTTTTTTCTCCTGGCAATAAAACTTCAAGAGCGCGACCACGAGTTGGATCGCGACGAATGAAACCTTTCTTCTCCAAAATTTCTAATTGATACTTCACGGATGCGGGGCTAGTTAGGCCAGCGGAGGCACCGATTTCGCGCATGCTAGGTGGATAGCCATTGGTATCAACTGCCTCTTTGATAGCGGTGAGGATGGCGAGCTGACGCGGGGTCAGGCCATGGGCACCTTCAGGACCGTCGGGGAGCTGGGTGATTGAAGCGCCTGTAGCGGCGGAGTCTTTTTTAGCCATGGAAGAAGGGTAGGGGAGATTGGCAAAAAATTCAAACATATGTTCGAATTTCGCTTGCTTTTTGTCAGTGGTGTGGTGTTTACTTAGCCTTATCGAACAAGTGTTCGAATACCTTCCCCAAGGTAGTACCAGCAGGAGATAAAGACCATGAGTGCAATAACCCTTACAAATCAAGGTTTTTCAGCTACGTCGATCAATCCGTCTGCGAGTCATCTGACTCGCCGAGGTCGACTAGCGCGCACCCTCGTGGTTTTATCCCTGTCTGTTCTTATGGCCTCTGGCTTTGCCATGAAGGCAGGAGCAGGCAGTGTTGAAAACCCTGCGGGCCCAGCTCAATTCGTAACTGTTGTCGTTGCGCCAGGGGAGAGCCTTTGGACTCTTGCTAGTGCGCTCGCCGATGGCGGCGATGTCCGTGCCTTGGTCAATGAGATTGTGACTGTGAATTCTTTGGATAGCGTTGATGTGCAGGCTGGCGTAAGGCTTCGAATCCCCGTCAAGTAATTGTGAATAGGTAGATCCAACACGACACGCGAAGAAAGTTCTACACGGCGCATCCCAAAAAACCCTCAAGACTTGCTTTATGGTTTCCACTATATGTAGGGGTCAAACCGTGATAAAGTTCCATAAGTAGTGAAAAAAGCGCTACTGATGGGTTTTTTCACAAAAGCTCTTTACATCTAATTGTGAAAATACTGAGTATTTCGAAAGGAGACACGCCGAGATGATTTGCCCGTTCTGCCGACACGATGATTCCCGCGTTGTTGACTCCCGCCCTGTTGAAGATGGCACTCAGATCCGCCGTCGCCGGGAATGCCCAGAATGTGGCCAACGTTTTTCAACTCAAGAAGTAGCTCTGCTCAATATCATCAAACGAAGTGGGGCAACAGAGCCATTTAGCCGCGAGAAGGTCTTGGTTGGCGTGCGCAAAGCATGCCAGGGACGCCCGGTTGATGAAGATGATCTTGTTCTACTGGCACAACGAGTTGAAGAGACTCTTCGCGCCACAGGTCAAGCAGAAATCGAAGCCCAAGAAGTTGGAATGGCAATCCTTGCGCCACTCCGAGATCTCGATGAGGTCGCTTACTTACGTTATGCCTCTGTATACCGTAACTTTGCCTCCCTTGAAGATTTCGAAGGCGAGATCGCTTTACTGCGAGCTCTGCCTTCGAGCAATTCCTCAGCAAGTCAAAGTAATTCCCCAGCACGAAATGCAGTAAGTAATACAAACATGCAAAAAATTAAGAGCAACAACTAAAGAAATCGGGGAAACACATATGTCAGAGACGGTCATCAACCGACCAGTAAAAGTCAAAGCCCATAACACTGTAAAGGGCAAAGGCTTAACTATTAGTCGCATCTATACAACAG
>CAMCCH010000015.1 GCA_945873335.1 Bifidobacterium breve
GGTGGAAGTCTTGGCGAAGTGCATGCAGAAAAGATCGTAAAGATTGCAGAATTTGCTCTCAAGAGTGGAATTCCATTGATTGGAATCAATGATTCAGGTGGAGCACGTATTCAAGAAGGAGTTGCATCCCTTGGCGGTTACGGAAAAATTTTTCGCCTCAATACGCGCTCATCAGGAGTAATTCCACAAATTTCCTTGGTTCTCGGGCCGTGCGCAGGCGGATCTGCTTACTCTCCTGCGCTCACTGACTTTACCGTTATGGTCAACGAAACCTCACACATGTTTATTACTGGTCCAGATGTCATCAAGACTGTAACTGGCGAAGATGTTGGGATGGAAGAACTTGGTGGTGCGCTTACGCATAATACGCGCACTGGTAATTCTCATTACTTAGCTGAGAGTGAAGAAGATGCAATTGATTATGTAAAAGCACTTCTCTCCTACCTACCTAGTAACAATATGGATGGAGTTCCACAACTTCCACCAACTGAACTTCTGGAAAAGAAAGCATCAGATATTGCACTAGATACTCTCATTCCCGATAGCACTAATCAGCCATACGATATGAAAGTTCTAATCAATGCCTTACTAGACGAAGGCGAATTCTTAGAAGTTCATGCACTTTATGCACCAAATATCATTGTTGGTTTTGGTCGAATTGAAGGCCAGTCTGTAGGAATTATTGCTAACCAGCCGCAACAACTAGCTGGAACACTCGATATAAATTCAAGTGAAAAAGCAGCACGATTTGTTCGCTTCTGCGATGCATTCAATATTCCTATTCTCACCCTTGTAGACGTTCCCGGCTTCTTGCCAGGTACAGAACAAGAGTGGAACGGAATTATTCGCCGTGGAGCAAAATTGCTCTATGCCTATGCTGAAGCATCAGTACCACTTGTCACACTCATTACTCGCAAAGCCTATGGCGGTGCATTTATCGTTATGGGTTCCAAATACTTAGGTAGCGACATTAACTTTGCATGGCCAACTGCAGAAATTGCAGTCATGGGTGCTCAAGGTGCTGTAAACATTCTTTATCGTGGTGAATTGAGTGAAGCAAAAGATCCTGAGAAAAAGCGTGCTCAATTAGTTGAGGAATATAACGAGACACTCGCGAATCCATATCTTGCCGCTGAACGCGGAATTATTGACACAGTAATCGAGCCAAATCAATCTCGTGCTTACATAACAAAGGCATTTAGAACATTGAAGACAAAACGAGATTCATTGCCTGCCCGCAAGCACGGAAATATTCCACTCTGATGAAATTTACTGTTACATCTGGAAATCCGACCCCGCAGGAATTGGAAGCCATTCGAGAGGCACTCATTGCCAATCCTCCTGAGAAACTAGAGCCAGTAATCAAGCGCAGCGTTTTTGGCTTACCTCAATTGCGTCAACCTCTTCCGCACCAAATCACTTTTGGTGCAAGGAATAATTCATAAATGCCAACAGTTGTTCTCGCATCTCAATCTTCATCAAGACGTCGATTGTTGGAGTCTGCAGGATTGAAACCAAAAATAATGGTGAGCCATGTCGATGAAGAAACGCCATTTTTCAATTCACTTTCCCCTGCCGATATGGTGATTGCCCTTGCAATAACAAAGGCGCATACCATTCGTGACCAGATTAATTTTCCTGCAATTATTATTGGATGTGATTCTACCTTTGAATTTCAAGGAGAATCTCTTGGTAAACCTGGAGAGCCTGCAATCGCAAAAGAGCGTGCATCACGAGTTCGAGGTAACTCTGGATATTTACATACTGGTCATTGCATTATTGATACAGCAAGAAATATAGAGATTTCAGATCGCGTAACCACAAAAGTTACTTTCTCCGATATGACTGATGATGAAATTGATGATTATGTTGCATCTGGTGAACCACTCCATGTTGCAGGTGGCTTCACGCTCGATGGATTTAGTTCTCCATTTATTCCATCCATTGAAGGCGACTACACAAATGTCGTTGGAATTTCTATGCCATTCTTACGCAAAGCGATGAACCAACTTGGCTATTCTTGGCCAGAAGTAAAGGAAATGGTATGAAACGCGTACTCATTGCTAATAGAGGCGAAATTGCTTTGCGCGTTATTCGTGCATGTAAAGATCATGGGCTTGAGAGTGTTGCGGTTTACTCTCAAGAAGATCGCAATTCATTGCATGCACAGAGTGCAGATTATGCATTCTCACTCGATGGGATAACTGCCACCCAAACCTATTTGAATATTGAAAAATTGATTGAAGTAGCTAAAAAATCTGGTGCTGATTCTGTTCACCCTGGTTATGGATTTTTATCTGAAAATGCGAATTTCGCCCAAGCAGTTATTGATGCAGGTTTAATCTGGATTGGGCCTCCACCTGCTGCTATTCGTGCGCTAGGAGATAAAGTCTCTGCACGCAAAATTGCGGCAAAGGCAGGTGCTCCACTTGTCGCTGGCACAAAAGATCCTGTTGAAGGCCACGAAGAAGTTACCGCTTTTGCTAAGGAACATGGATTACCTGTTGCCATCAAAGCAGCACATGGTGGTGGTGGTCGCGGGCTCAAAGTTGCGCGCACAATGGAGGAGATTCCAGAGCTATTCGCATCGGCTGTACGTGAGGCAATATCTGGATTTGGTCGCGGTGAGTGTTTTGTTGAACGCTATTTAGATAAACCTCGT
Source organism: Bifidobacterium breve (assembly GCA_945873335.1). Classification (GTDB taxonomy): domain Bacteria; phylum Actinomycetota; class Actinomycetes; order Nanopelagicales; family Nanopelagicaceae; genus Planktophila. Next base: position 2,663 of record CAMCCH010000015.1, read on the forward strand.
CACGTTGAAACTCAAGTATTAGTCGATAAGCATGGCCACGCAGTTGTAATTAGTACTCGCGATTGTTCATTACAGCGCCGCCACCAGAAATTGGTAGAAGAAGCACCAGCGCCTTTCCTTACTAATGCTCAAAATGAAGAGTTGTACCGCTCTAGCAAAGCAATCATGAAAGAGGCTGGATATATAGGCGCAGGTACATGCGAATTTCTTATTGGCTCAGATGGAACTATTTCATTTCTTGAAGTAAATACTCGTCTTCAGGTAGAGCACCCAGTAAGTGAAGAAGTAACTGGAATCGATCTAGTGCGCGAACAATTTAGAATTGCTATGGGGGAATCACTCGGCTTTGACGATCCTATTATCCGTGGCCATTCACTTGAATTTAGAATCAATGGTGAAGATCCTGGTCGCTCATTCTTGCCTGCACCAGGACGCATAACGCAATGGGAAATTCCAACAGGTCCCGGTGTACGCGTGGATGCAGGCTTTAGAAATGGCGACACAATTGGCGGAAATTTTGATTCACTTCTTGCCAAACTGATTGTTACCGGCGCAACTCGTAAAGAAGCGATTGAACGTGCACGTCGTGCGCTAGCAGAGTTCAAAGTTGATGGCCTTGCGACCGCTCTGACATTTCACCGTGCAATTCTTGAAGATAGTGCCTTCACTGAAAAATTCAGTATCTACACAAGTTATATTGAAAATGAATTTGTGAATGAGATTCCTGCCTACGTTGGAGTAGAGCCTGCACTTGAAACACATATGGCGCCACAACAATTAGTTGCCGAAGTTAATGGAAAGCGCTTTGATGTATTAGTCCACGCTCCCGCACCTGTTGTGAAACGCCATCGTGCAAAGAAATCACTCTCAGGTGCTGCTGCAGGAAATTCACTCAAGAGTCCAATGCAAGGTACCGTCGTAAAAATTGCTGTCGAAGCCGGTCAAAGCGTGAAGGTGGGCGATCTTGTCATCGTTCTTGAAGCAATGAAGATGGAACAACCACTCGTTGCTCATAAAGATGGCGTTATTTCTGATCTCACAGCAGTAATTGGCGACACCGTTGCGAGTGGCACTCGCCTCTGTGACATTATTGAGGCATGAGTAATACTGAACTTCTATACAAAGATCCACTAGCAGCGGCTCAAGTAGCTGCCGATGAAATCGCTAAGCGCACGGGAATTGCATCCCACGACATTGCACTTGTTATGGGATCGGGATGGGTTAGCGCGGTAGATGCTCTTGGAACACCGGCTTATGAGTGCGGTGCTGATGAAATTACTGGTTTCTTACCACCTGCTGTGGAAGGTCACTCTGGAAAAGTTCGTTCGTACGAGATTCATGATGGTGCAAAGAAGATTCGTGCGCTTGTATTTCTTGGTCGCACGCATCTTTACGAAGGAAAAGGAATTGAACCTGTAGTACATAGTGTTCGCACTGCAGTAAAAGCTGGATGCAAAATTGTGATTCTGACCAATGCATGTGGCGGAATCAATAAGGAATATCGTGTTGGCCAACCAGTTTTGATTCGTGACCATATTTCACTCACTGCAACATCTCCCCTGATTGGCGCACACTTTGTTGATCTCACAGATCTATATAGCAAGAGAATTCGCGCAATAGTAAAGAGCGAAGATGCCTCTCTGCAGGAAGGTGTTTATGTGCATTGGCGTGGTCCGACATATGAAACACCTGCAGAGATTTTGATGATGCGAGCGATGGGTGCAGACCTTGTTGGAATGTCTACCGTTCCAGAAGCGATTGCAGCACATGCACTAGGCGCTGAGGTTTTAGGAATTTCATTAGTTACAAATGCGGCAGCGGGAGTTACTGGCGAAAAGCTCAATCACGAAGAGGTAATTGCTGCAGGCAAGGCAGCTGCTGATTCAATGGGTGCGCTTCTCAAAGGGGTTATTCCGAAGTTACTGTAAGACTATGGATCAAATATTCCTTGATGAAGTTGAGCAGTGGATTGCTGATGATCCAGATCCACAGAACGCTGCGCAATTACAACTTTGGTTAGATGCTAATGATGAAGTTAATCTGCGAAAGTCATTTGCAGGATTTTTGCAATTTGGAACTGCTGGATTGCGTGGGCCATTAGGGCCAGGACCATCATGTATGAATCGTGCAGTTGTTGGGCGCACTGCTGCTGGACTTGTGGCATATATGAAAAAGCGTGGACTAAGTTCAGTTGTCATCGGGCGCGATGCCCGTTACGGCTCGGAAGAGTTCACACGTGATAGCGCACAAATATTTGCAGGTGCAGGAATGAAAGTCTTTGTTCTGCCTCGGCCACTTCCGACTCCAGTCTTAGCATTTGCAACAAAAGAACTTGGCTGTGATGTTGGAGTGATGGTCACTGCAAGCCACAATCCAGCGCAAGATAATGGTTATAAAGTTTATTTAGGCGGAATTGTGGATGGAATCAATTACAACGCATCGCAAATAATAAATCCAACCGATGCTTCAATTGCTCAAGAAATAGCAGCAATTACTTCCCTGAAATCTGTTGAACGAAGTAATAAATGGGAAGTTTTAGATGAAGATGTAATCGAGAAATACATTCATCGCACTGCTCGCCTTGCTAAGAACCCAGGAGATCTCAAGATTGTTTATACGGCAATGCATGGAGTCGGAACAGAGACTGTGCAGCGAGTATTTCATTCCAGTGGCTTTGCATCTCTCATTCTTGTAGATGCACAAGCAAAGCCTGATCCAGACTTTCCAACTGTCGCATTTCCTAACCCTGAAGAGCCTGGTGCAATTGATTTAGCGCTCGAGACTGCACGCGCATTCGATGCCGATTTAGTAATTGCAAATGATCCCGATGCTGATAGGTGCGCTGCAGCCATCAAGGATTCGCAAGGACAGTGGCGAATGTTGCGCGGAGATGAACTTGGAGTCATATTCGGTGAAGCAATTGCTCGGACCGCAAAGAAAGGAACTTTTGCTAATTCCATTGTTTCATCCTCTGCGCTTAAAAAAATTGCTCATCACTATTCACTCGATTTCAAAGAGACTCTTACTGGCTTCAAGTGGCTAGCAAAAATAGATAACCTAACTTTTGGCTATGAAGAAGCAATCGGCTACTGCGTAGATTCAAAAACTGTCAACGATAAAGATGGGATATCTGCAGCACTGTATTTGGCGCAAATTGCTAGCGATCTCGCCCAGGAAGATAAGACTTTGCAAGATTTGCTCAATGAAGTGTGGAAGAGAGATGGTTTTCACGCAACAGAACAGATTTCAATCCGCTTTACTGATCTGAGCAAAATGGATCTCATCCTCGCCGACCTTCGCGCTAATGCGCCAAAGGAGATTTCGGGCCTTCTCGTTGAATCAATTGATGATCTAGCAAAACCTTCAAATGATTTGCCACCAACAGAAGGAATTCGAATCTGGCTTGCAGGTGGTATTCGCGTCATTATTCGCCCAAGTGGTACTGAACCAAAGATGAAATGTTACATAGAGGTAATTGCAGCCGATGAAAAAAGGGCACAATCACAGTTGGAAGTGCTGCGAGGACCTCTTAGAAAATTACTCAGCAGAGATTGATAAATAAGCCGGTTTTACAACTTCTTCAATAATTGCAAGTCGTTCTTCAAAAGGAATAAATGCACTCTTGAGCGCATTTATCGTTACGCGCTGAAGGTCTATGAAATTCCAGTCAAATGCATTGACTAGCTCACTCATCTCGTGGGACATCGAAGTCTGACTCATCAATCTATTATCTGTGTTCAACGTAATTCTAAATCTTAGTTTTGCTAACTTACCAATTGGGTGATCCTTGATTGTATGAACAGCCCCTGTTTGTAAATTTGAAGTAGGACATAGTTCTAGAGGTATTCGACGATCGCGGACATAGGAAGATAGTCGTCCAAGTTTTGCAGTAGGACCAGAAAAATCAATGTCATCGATGATTCGCACTCCATGGCCTAATCGCTCAGCACCGCATAATTGAATTGCCTCCCAAATTGATGGCAATCCGTAGGCCTCTCCCGCATGAATCGTGAAGTGTGCATTTTCGCGACGTAGATAATCAAAAGTTTTTATTTGATCACTCGGTGGGAAACCGTCTTCTGGGCCAGCAATATCAAATCCAACAACACCGGCATCGCGATATTTGACAACTAATTCTGCAACTTCTTGTGACAGTTTGTTCTGTCGCATTCCGCAAAGAATCGATGTTACTCGGATACTAAAACCTTCAGCCTTTGCTTCTTCCTCACCAAGTCGATAACCCTCAAGCGTTGCCTCAATGACATCCGACATTGTCAGACCTTTATTTGTAAATAACTCTGGAGCACCACGTACTTCTGCATATACAACACCGTCACGCGCAAGATCTATCGCACATTCTCGGGCTACACGAACAATATCTTCGCGGCGTTGCATGACAGCAATCGTGTGAGAAAAGGTTTCTAGATATCTAACGAGTGAACCTGAATCACATGCTTCGCGAAACCAATCCCCTAATTCCTTAGGATCGTGTGTCGGAAGTGATGCGTAACCAATCTCTTGCGCGATATCAATAATCGTTTGTGGGCGAAGACCGCCATCTAAGTGATCCTGAAGTAGAGCTTTTGGTAAGCGTTTGATTTGGTCAGGGGTGGGACGTTTTTTCAATGACATCGCAGCCCCCTTTATGAAATCGAATAGTGGGTTTACCTTACTAAACAAGTAGTGACTAAGCGAAATATTCTCGCCAGAGATGTAGCCGTTGCCTACTATTCACCTTAGAATCACCCAATGATAAATATCGATTGGGATTTATTGCACAAGAGCGCAAAGACTGCAATGAAGAGTGCGTATGTTCCATATTCAAAATTTCCTGTCGGTGTCGCCGCCCTCGTCGATGATGGTCGAATTGTCACTGGATGTAATGTTGAGAATGCAAGCTACGGACTTAGCCTTTGTGCTGAATGTGGGTTAGTTTCGAATTTAGCTTTATCTGGTGGCGGTCGACTTGTTGCAATCGTTTGCGTCGATGCGCAAGGTGAATTCTTATCTCCGTGCGGGCGCTGTCGCCAACTCTTATTTGAACATGGCGGAAATGATTTAGTACACATGACACCTGAGGGTGCAAAAGATATGGCTCACCTTTTACCGTGGGCATTTGGACCAGATAATTTAGATAAGTAAGAATGCTCAATTTCAAAGATCCAGACTTTATTGCAAACCCTTATCCCGGGTTAGCAGAGTTGCGAGCATATGGAAAACCTATTTGGCATGACGATCTTGGACTCTTCTTGGCTGCTAAACATCGGGATGCAAACGATGTTCTACGAAATAAGTCCTTGGGAAGAATCTATCGACCTCGCGTACCAGAAGAAGAATGGTTTGATTTCAATTGGTTACATTCAGATTCAATTTTAGATAGCGAGCCGCCAAAACACACGCGTCTGCGTTCATTAGTAGCGAAAGCTTTCAACCGAGGTCGAATTGATGCACTTGCTCCTCAAATACAAACTCTGACTCAAGAATTACTAGATCAAATAGCACTGAAGAAGGATTTTGACGTAATTGCTGATTATGCAGAGCCTCTTCCTGTAAAAGTAATCGCTGCGCTATTAGATTTTCCAGTCGAAGATGAATACTTGTTGCGCCCCTGGTCGCAAGCGATTGTAAAGATGTATGAAGTTGGCCCAACACAAGAGAGTCAAGCGGGCGCTAGGCGTGCAGCCTCTGAATTTGCGGCATACGTTCATGATTTGATGATTGCGCGAAAAAAGAAGCCTGGTACTGACCTCATTAGTGAATTAGCGATTGTGGAAGAGGCAGGGGAGAAACTCAATGCACACGAACTAATCGCAACGTGCATTCTCTTACTCAATGCTGGGCATGAAGCCAGTGTCAACGGCTTTGGAAATGGGATCGTTGCTGCCTTCAAAGAAGAATCCCAATGGGAGCTTCTCAAAAGTGATCCGTATGCTATTTCTACAACAGCGATTGAAGAATTTTTACGCTTCGATGCTCCTCTTCACTTCTTCGATAGAACCGCAACTGAAGATACAGAAATTGGCGGGGTAAAAATCGAAAAAGGTCAGAAGATTGTGAGTCTGCTTGGTTCTGCTAATCGCGATGAGGATATTTTTGAAAATCCAAACACTATGAATTTACTGCGCGATCCAAATCCACACATTGGCTTTGGAGCAGGAATCCACTTCTGTCTTGGTGGTCCTCTAGCGCGTTTGGAGATGAATATTTCACTTCCAGCACTCTTCTCCCGTTTTCCACATATGAGCCTGGTTGGTGAAGCAACACGAAGACCAACGTTTTCACTTCGAGGATATGAAAAGATTCCAGCGACTATCAATTGAAAGGTAAATCTATGAATATCATTCTTGACGTTGATACAGGAGTTGATGATGCATTCGCGCTTCTCTTTGCTGCACGCTCTCCCCTAGTAAACCTCATTGGCATTACATGTGTTGATGGAAATACAAATTTAGATAACGTTGTTGCTAATACCCTCACAGTTCTCGATGCTGCAGATGCTGGCGATATTCCTGTTGCACGAGGTGCTGCAAGACCACTCTTAGAGCTTCCCAGTTATGCCGAATTTGTACATGGCACTGATGGAATGGTTGAAATGCAGTCGAAAGATTCCAAGCGCACTCTTGACCCGCGCACTGCAATTGAATTGATGAGGGATCTCATCAACGCTAGTTCTGAGCCAGTGACACTTGTTCCGATAGGGCCGCTGACGAATATTGCACTCTTCCTTAGGGCCTTCCCCGATGCCGCAAGCAAACTAGAAAGAATTGTTCTCATGGGTGGTTCAGCATCTGTTGGAAATGCAACTGCAACAGCAGAATTCAATATTTGGCATGACCCAGAAGCTGCAGCAATTGTCTTTACCAGCGGTGTTCCAATCACCATGTATGGATTAGATGTTTTTACTGATCTTCAGATGACTCAAGACGATGCTAAGAGCCTGATCGCACAAGGTGATAAAGCTTCACTTTTTGCAGGAACTCTTGTTGACCGATTTATCAAACAAATGGGACATGATGTAACTCTTGGAGATTATGGAGCCATAGCAACTGCTATCGCGCCACAACTAGCGCGAACACAGAGTCTTAGAGTTGTTGTTGATACAACTCATGGGCCAAATCGCGGACAGACAGTATGTGATCACAGGTCATATGCCGATATTGCGCCTGAATCTGCGCATACTCACGCACCAAAAGTAGATGTGGTTCTAGAAATAGATATCAAAGCAATGAAAGATATGTGGATTAAAACAATTACTGGAAACTAAATCCCTATTGGGTGCCAGACTGTTTTATATTCCATAAATGCAAGCAATCTTTGAGGTGTATCTGAACTAGAGAATTTATGAATTCTTTTCAGATTATCCGCACCAGATACACGAACTTCTTTATCTAATTCCTTAGATAGCCCAGTTGCATCTATTGCATCCACATCCATATGCGCACCCATCCAAGGTGCGAGTTCACTTGTAATCCCGGTAAGAATATTTACAACTCCACCAGGTAAATCACTTGTAGCTAGCGCTTCACTCAGTGTTACTGCGCAGAGCGGGTATTTTTGGCTTGCAACAACCACTGCAGTATTTCCACCAGCAATAACAGGAGCTATTGCTTGAACTAGCCCTAGAAGTGCACTTTTTTGTGCTGGAAATACTCCAACTACACCGACTGATTCAGGAACTGTGAAGTTATAAAAAGGACCCGAAATAGGATTCGTAGATCCCGCAACTGTTGAAATTTTGTCACACCAGCCCGAATACCAAACCCAGGCATCTATTGCTTGATCTACTTGTTTCTTGGCAGCCACTCGAGAGACTCCTTCAAGCAGCGCAATCTCTTCAACAAACTCTTCACTGCGTGCTTCCATCATCTCTGCAATACGATAAAGAATTTGTGAGCGATTGAAGGCAGTTGCACTGCTCCAGCCACCAAATGCACCACGGGCAGCAGTTACAGCATCGCGTAAATCTTTTCGAGATGCCTGAGCAGGGTTAGCTATGAAATTTGATTTCGCATCAGTAACTTCATATGTGCGTCCAGATTCACTTCGAGGAAATGCTCCACCAATATAGAGTTTGTAAGTCTTACGGATATCAATTCTCATTATTTTTCTCCGCCCTTCAAATATGCCGCTAAGCCATGTCGCCCACCTTCACGACCCCACCCTGATTCTTTGTATCCACCAAATGGGCTTGCAGGATCAAATTTATTGAAAGTATTAGCCCAGATAACTCCAGCCTTGAGTTGCTTAGCAGCCCAGAGGATTCGAGAACCCTTTTCGCTCCACACACCTGCAGATAAACCGTAAGGAGTGTTATTCGCTTTATCAATCGCCTCTTGAGGTGTTCTAAATGTTAGAACTGAAAGTACTGGTCCAAATATCTCTTCTTGTGCGATTCGATTTGCTTGCGTTACACCTGTAAATATTGTTGGTGGATACCAGAAACCTTTCTCAGGCAATGAGCACTCTGGACTCCAGCGATGCGCTCCTTCTGCATCCCCGCTGGAAGAAATCTCTTTGATACGCGCTAGTTGTGCAGCAGAGTTGATTGCACCTAAATCAGTGTTTTTATCGAGAGGATCCCCCACTCGAATCTGAGAGATACGATGCTTGAGTTTTTCAATCAATTCATCATGGACATTTTCTTGAACTAACAACCGTGATCCAGCGCAACAAACATGACCTTGGTTGAAGAAAATACCGCTAACAATTCCTTCAACTGTTTGATCAATTGGTGAATCATCAAAGACGATATTGGCGCCTTTGCCACCTAATTCGAGTGTTGCACTCTTGCCTGTACCTGCAATCGCACGTGCGATCCCTTTACCAACACCCGTTGAACCAGTAAATGCAATTTTATCGATATCAGGATGATTGACCAGTGCCGAACCGGTTGCGCCATCGCCTGTAACAATATTTACAACACCAGCGGGTAGTCCTGCTTGCTGACAAACTTCTGCAAAGAGAAGTGCGGTCAGCGGAGTTGTCTCTGCAGGTTTGAGAACGACCGTGTTGCCTGTCGCCAGCGCTGGTGCGACTTTCCAGGCGAGCATGAGTAGTGGAAAATTCCAAGGAATGATCTGACCAACTACACCATGAGGACGAGGATTATCTCCAGCTCCTGCATACTTTAACTTATCTGCCCAGCCAGCGTGATAGAAAAAGTGTGCTGCAGCAAGTGGAATATCAATATCTCTTGTCTCGCGAATTGGTTTTCCGTTATCCATTGTTTCAAGCACAGCGAACTCACGAGCGCGTTCTTGAATGATGCGTGCGATTCTAAATAGATATTTACCACGCTCCTGAGGAGCCATTTTTGACCAAACTTTTGTATAAGCAGTACGAGCGGCAGCGACTGCCTTATCTACATCACTTGCTTGTGCATATGCAATCTTTGAAAGAACTTTCTCAGTTGCAGGATTAATCGTATTGAATGTCTTTGAACCTTTAGCGGCTACAAACTTTCCATTGATAAATAGACCGTATTGCGGACTAATATCAACGATTGCAGTTGATTCTGGTGCCGGAGAGTATTCAAAAGTCATGTCTAATCCAATGTCACATAGTTAGGCCCGGCGTAGTTGCCGTTGCGCAATTTCATTCGTTGCATGAGTAGGTCATTGAGTAGGGCGCTTGCTCCAATTCGAAATAACTTTGGCGTCAACCACTCTTCTCCTGCTGTTTCGCGAACAAGGACTAATTGCTTGATTGCATCCTTGGTCGTGCGAATGCCACCAGCTGGTTTAACGCCGATTCGAATACCAGTCATTGCATACCAATCTCTAACTGCCTCCAACATGACCAAAACTACGGGAGCTGTTGCTGCAGGAGATATTTTTCCGGTACTTGTCTTGATGAAATCTGCTCCCGCTGCCATGGCTAGGTGTGAGGCTCTTCGTACATTGTCCAAAGTGACGAGCTCTCCAGTCTCAAGAATGACTTTGAGATGAGCACGATCTGCACATAATTCTTTGATGTATACGATTTCAGAAAAGACTTTTACGAGGTCTCCAGAGAGAAAAGCTCCTCGATCAATCACCATATCTATTTCAGTTGCACCGTTATTGAGTGCATCCAAAGTATCTTGTTTCTTCACTTCTAAACTTGCACGGCCAGATGGAAATGCAGTTGATACTGCAGCCACCGGTATTGATTGCCCACCTATTGCATCTAGATGTTTTCTAGCAGTTGCAACTTTGTCATTGTAAACACAGATTGCACCAACACTTGGAACACTGGGATCTGTTGGATCTGGATGTACTGCTTTCGTACAAAGAGCTCTTACTTTTCCATCTGTATCTGAACCCTCAAGAGTTGTTAGGTCAATCATTGAGATTGCGCAATCAATTGCCCATTTTTTACTTGTAGTTTTAATACTTCTAGTTGCCAGCATTGCTGCACGTGATTCTGCGCCGACTTGATCAACTCCTGGAAGTTGCTTTAGAAAACGTCGTATTGACGTATCTGTTCCATCTACTAATTGCACAATTGAATTATATCTGAAGAATGTTAATGGTGAGAAGGGGTTGCCATGTATCGTTCTTGTAAATGTGCCTATTTTCGTTAGCATTGGAGCTCTGAAGTGAGTATTTTCAATTAAAGAGGAGTAACTACTAAATGTCACAAATTCCTATCATTTTGGATTGCGATCCCGGTCATGATGATGCACTTGCCATTATTTTGGCGGCATACAATCCAAAGATTGATTTACGAGGAATTGTTACAGTTTCAGGAAATGGTGCAATCGATAAAGTTACATATAACGCCCTCAGTATTTGCACACTCGCAAAAATAAGAGTTCCCGTCGCGCAAGGCTCAGGTGTTTCCATATTGGGTTCGGCTGAAGCCGCTACTGATATTCATGGTGAGACTGCACTCGATGGAGCCCCACTACCTAAGCCAAACTTCGAACTTTCTAAAGAAAGTGGCATCGAGCTCATGGCTCGATTAGTACGTGAATCAAGTGAGCCAATCACAATCGTTGCAACTGGTCCGCTAACAAATGTTGCAATACTTCTCAAGCTATATCCAGAATTGAAAAGCAAAATCAAAGAGATTGTCTTTATGGGTGGCAGCGCATCGCGTGGAAACCGAACTCCATATGCTGAATTCAATATCTGGATGGATCCTGAAGCTACCGATATCGTCTTGCATTCCGGCTTGAAATTGACGATGTGTGGACTCGATGTCACACATCAAGCCTTAGTCACCAAAGAAGTATTTGCTCGCCTTGAAGCACTAAAGAGTGATCTTTCAATAACAATTATTGGTCTGCTCAAATTCTTTGCTCAAACGTATAACGATGTATTTGAGATGCCCGATCCACCTTTGCACGACCCCGTGGCTATTGCCGTCCTTATTGACCCAAGCGTTGTATCGTCGCGATTCGTCAATGTCGAGGTTGAATTAGATGGAAAATTTACCCGCGGTGCAACGGTTGTCGATATATATAAGCGCGAGGAGCGCGCAGCCAATGCCACTGTTGCACTCGATCTTGATGCTAAGAAATTCTGGGATCTAATGATTGATGCAATAGAGGCTGCAGGGAAGTCCTAAATCTTCCCAGTGCTTCTATCGAAGGCAATAATCTCTCGAAGTCCTTGAATTGCAGTCTCTAGAAGTGGATCGAGCGAAATCACTGGACCAATGCCATGCATCATCATAATTCCACCTGCGCGCTTTCGCAACATGGAAGAGATAACGAATATTGCAGAGGCTTCCATCTCTGAGCAGATTGCTCCCCCAATTTCCCATGCTTTCCAGCGATCCTGGAGATTGCGAGCAACGCCCATTCTCTCTGGTTCATGCTGACCATAAAAAGAATCTTTAGATTGAGTTATTCCGGTACGAAATTTTACGCCAGTCTTCTTTGCTGCGCGCTGTAACGCTTGCGTTAGATCTAAATCTGCAACAGCAGGAAACTCAATTGGCATGTAATGAATCGATGTTCCTTCATCACGAATAGCACCTGAAATAATCGCTAACTCACCTGAAACAATATCTTTTTGGATTGCGCCAGAAGTTCCAACGCGAATAAAAGTGTCTGCGCCAACAATTGCTAATTCTTCAACTGCTATTGCAGCTGATGGGCAGCCAATTCCTGTTGAAGTTACGGATACCTTTTCGCCATCGAGATAGCCTGTGTATGTAACATATTCACGATTAGATGCAACTAATTTTGCATCATCGAAGAGAGCAGCAATGGGTGCACATCGACCTGGATCTCCTGGAAGTAATACGTAACGACCAACATCACCCGGTGCTAATTGAACGTGATACTGCTTTCCATTGGCTTCCATTTATAACTCCTTGCTTAGTTGGTCAGCTTTAATTAGTTCTCGAACTCCCGAAATTGCTGTTTCAATCAATGGCTCAAGTGAACCAAATGGACCCTCGCCATGCATAGCCATGATTCCTCCAGCACGAACCTTGAGTGCTGATGCAACTATGAAAAGCGCAGCCGCCTCCATCTCGGAGCAAATTGCGCCACCAACTTGCCACGCATGCCAACGATCGAGAAGTCGACTGGTGACACCAGAGCGCTCTGGTTCAACCTCTCCGTAAAAGGAATCTTTAGATTGAGAGATGCCGAGGGAATGTGGCAAGCCTGCTTTTTGTGCAGCACTTCTAAGTGCAGCAACGATTTCCATGTCAGCAAGTGCTGGAAATGCAATTGGTAAATAATGAATTGAGGTACCTTCATCACGAATTGCACCTGTAACAATTGCCAAATCCCCAGATTTAGTTCCAGGTTGAATTGCACCAGAAGTTCCAACTCGTATAAAAGTATCTGCACCGACTCGTACTAATTCCTCTAGTGCGATTGCAGCTGACGGGCATCCGATTCCTGTAGAGGTAACCGAAACTTTTACTCCATCAAGAAAACCTGTGTAAGTAACATATTCGCGATTCGTAGCAACATGAATAGCGCCTTCTAAATGGCGAGCAATTACTTCGGATCTACCTGGATCACCTGGGAGTAATACATATCGCCCTACATCACCTTGTTGTAATTGAATATGGTATTGCTTGGAATCTGAATTACTCATAGCGTATTTACTCTTTCAATAAAGAAATCCATAAACGCTTCAACATTTACCTTCATTGCAACCTTGCTATTTGCCGCTTTACCCGTTGCTTTGAAGTGATCAGCAGATGTCTTTGCAACATTGTGAACACCCTTTAATTCAACGGTAACATGGTAATCGGCGTATTGAACCAAATCTGGCTTTATCAATATTGCTGCAGCTAAGGGATCATTGATTGCACAGCCTTCAATACTTTGATATTCATCATGGAATTCCATATAAAAACGAGTGGAATCTTCTATGAATTTTCGAACTGCTGGATTCTTGCTTTGAATGCGATCCATGTGTCTCTTCTGAAACAAGCACTCATACGTCACATCTAATGGAACCAAAGTAAATTTCAAGCCCGCTCGAATAACAACGTCAAAGGAATGCGGATCGCAAAAAACGTTGTATTCCGATGATGGAGTTGCATTACCAGGGGCATGAATTGTTCCGCCCATAGATACAACATTTTTGATCAAGGGCACAATCGATGGGTCACGCAATATTGCAAGTGCAAGATTTGTCATGGGGCCAATACATAGCAAGGTAATCTCACCTGGATATTTATGAACCAAATTGATGATGAGCTCAACCGCAGGCAACGTAGATAACTTCAAAGTTGGCTCAGGAAGAATGGCATAACCAAGCCCACCATCACCGTGAGTTTCTTCTGCTACTGACAATGATTTCACTAACGGTTCTGATGCGCCACGTGCGATGGGAACATTTACTAGATCACAAAGCTCTGCGATTTGTAAGGCATTCTTTGCACATTTATCTACTGTCGTATTTCCATGTGTAACTGTTATCGCTTGTAGTGAGATCTCAGAAGATGCTGCAAGTAAGAGAATTGCCAGCGCATCATCAATGCCCGGATCGGTATCAAGTATTACTCTCATACTTGCTCCTCTCCAGCCAAGATTGTCTAATTTTCCTTTTATTCTGATCTAAAAACTGAAAAATATATCTAAGAGTCTATTTCTTTCTTCCACTTGAGAAGAATATCGAAAGCTTTATCAAAACCATCAACTACGTGACCAGCATCTTCTACGCAGCCACGAACGAAAAGGTTGATGCCTTTTCCGTCAATCATATTTCTATCGCGTATTACTCGGGTATCTGTCACCAATCCGATCATTCCCTTTTTACTCTTGTCATGTTGCATCTCCGCCCAGAAGATTCCAATCTCACTAGCCGTTCCATCATCGACCATAGGGCCATCAAGAAGGGCTAAGAGAACGTTTGCCCCAAGTACTTCTCGTGCATCTGTCTCGAATATAAATTTAGTAGTTACTGGATCTGGCAGCGCGATTTCGTGCGGAACAAAGACTTGCATCCCAGCATCGCGCATTCGCTTTGCACATTGATCGATAAATGTTCGCTCGTATGGGGTAAATAGCGGACCAGCGAAATAAATCTTCATCTTTAGTACATCACAGTCTTTGTTAGATGGTGGGGCCAATGTGTAGCGTGATACGTCTTCCAGAAACGGAAATCAACCTGTGGTTGCAGTAGCGGCTCCATTCCAGGACGTCGCTTATTAATCTCCTCTGTAAGTTTAGCAATAACATAAATCGAACTAGCGCGTAATTCAATCTCGGCTTCACTATCTCGCTTTACTTCGACAAGGCTATTAATCTGCTTTTCGAGTTCCGGTGCATATTCAAAAATATTCATAACGCGCAACCCAACAGGAACAATGTAGTCAGCAAAAGCGGTGAGGTTGCTAGCATCTTCTAATTTCCATGCTCCTCTTGGAGAAAGAGCAAGATGCATTCCCCAAATTCCTAGTTGGGCCAATTTATAAATCTGCACTTCTGAGCCGTGATAGTTGCTCACATCACGAAAACGAGGGAACTCGGTAGTCAATCTTTCAAGCAGTCCATCACCGTTGGCATAGAGACGTGGGGTGCAGGAGCGAACAAAATTAGAGTAACGACCTTGATACTTCTCGACTAGAACACGGCCCACTTCGTTGAAAAGAACTACGCGCTCATCGAGCATAGGCATCTCTATCGTTCCCGCAAATACTGATTCCAGGTCTTTACGTGAAACCTCAGATAGATATTCGCCACTGAAGAATGGGATTCCAGCACCAATTGCACGATGCATACAGGCAACCATTGCTTCTGAGTCACACCAGCGCTTGCCGATGTAATCTGTCTCAAACTTCACACCAGTAGAGAAATCTGTAAAAGCAAAGTTCATTGTGTTTACAACCAAGGTGAAATCCATAATGACATCTGGATCTTTTCCAAAGTCAAAGAGCATCGAACCATCCGGTTTGGCAAACTCTTCGTATGCCATCCAATCTGCTACTTGCGTGACCTTCTCTTGATTAATTCGAACAAGCTTTGCGTTCTTTACAACAGGTTGCAGGCTTGCCAAGACAGGAGAATCCCAGTTGATTGTCATATCAAAAAATTTCCTTACTCAGAGCCGCGGCGATAAGGCATACCTGCCATGGCAGGCGGTGTTAGTCGCTGGGCCAGGAAGGTAAGAACAATCAACGTTGCAAAGTTAGGGAAAACCGTTACAAACTCTTGAGGAATGACATCAACACGTTGATGAATCCAAAAAGCTACAAGAGCAAGAATGGCCGATATAGCACCCGGCTTCCATCGGCGCGACACTGAATAGTAGAGAGCAAGAACAGTTGCAATAATTCCTGCAACCATAATCAGTGACATCACTGATTCGCTTTGGCGAACTCGAAGAGCATCGGTAAATCCGAAAAGAATTGAGCCCGCAAATACTCCACCAGGTCTCCAGTTACCAAAGATCACAGTGGCCAGACCAATAAAACCTCGGCCAGCAGTTTGACCTTCTCTGTAAACAGAGGAGGCAACGAGTGAAAGATAAGCACCACCAAGGGATGCCAACATGCCTGAGACCGAGATTGCAATGTATCGAATTCGATAGACATTTATACCAAGAGATTCGGCAGCCATAGGATTTTCTCCCGAGAAGCGCATGCGAAGTCCAAATTTGCTACGCCAAAGAATCCATGACGTTAATGGCACAAGAAGTAATAGCGCGATGGTTACTAATGAAACATCTTTGGTCAATCCATGAAACACTCCAGCTAGGTTTGAAATAAAGAAAATGTTCTTTGCATCGATGCTTTCTAAAAACGGTGCAATCACAGGAATAGTAAAAGTTGGAAATGAATCGACAGGTGGCGAGACGGTTCTGTCTCCACCAACTGGTGGGAAAAATATTCCTGATAAATATCTGGCTCCACCTGCTGCAATGAGGTTTATCGCAAGGCCTGAGACTGCTTGATCAATTCCAATTTTTACTGTTAGAACTGCGTGGAAGAAACCTGAAGCAAGACCAAAGATTGCCGCAGCCATAAAGCCAACCAGCGGCCCATGGAGGTATCCAAACCAAGCAGCAGTCCAGGTTCCAACAATCATCATTCCTTCAAGGCCGATATTGATAACGCCTGCTCGTTCAGCCCACAATCCACCTAAACCAGCCATAAGAAGTGGAATAGCAAAACGAAGAGTTGCTCCAGATGTTCCAGGTGATGAAATATCTGTGGCTCCAGTCAAGCTTTCGACTAGCGAAATGATAAAAAATATACCGGCAACAACTAAAGTGATACGGGCCGGAGATTTGAAGAATGTTTTCACTTTGCCTGTGCTTGTCGCAGCCTTCTTTGCATCGGTAGCCATTACTTGGACTCCTTATCAATAACTAGTTCAGCATTGACTTTTCCGACCGCACGTTGCTGTTGACGAAGATTGATTCGTGCGACAACTTCATATGCAATAACAATTGCAAGAACGATTGTTCCCTGCATGACAATCACAATTTCAGGCGGTACACCTTCGTATTCCAGAACAGGTGCAGCTCGTTCAAGGAAAGACCATAAAAAGGCGGCAAAGAAAATTCCCACTGGATGATTTCTGCCAAGTAGTGCCAGTGCTAAACCAGTGAATGCATAACCAGATGGAAAGGCCATACTGTAGGAGTGAGTATCCGATAGAAGCGTTCCGATACCAACTAATCCCGCAATAGCACCTGATAAAACAGTTGTTACAAAGATCATTCCCGGTGCGTTGACACCACTTGATCGCGCGGCACGGAAAGATAATCCAGTTGCTCGTAAGTTAAATCCAAAGACTGTCTTATTGAGCATTACCCAGTAAGCAATACCTACAAAAATAGCAACAAAGAGGAAGGAATAGACTTCACCATTGAACATCTTAAATGTTGGCATCTGACCACTTACTGGTATGGGCCTGGTCTGAACATTCTGAGATCCCTCAGGAAGAATTCCTAAGAGTTCCTCGCCTAACAAAAATGCAATAATCGCTGCTGCAATAAAGTTGAGCATAATATTACTGATTACTTCAGATACTCCACGTCGGACCTTTAAATATCCCGCGATAGCAGCCCATAGGCCTCCGGCAATCATTGCTACAACAACAATAAGTAATACATGCAATACCGGCGGAAGATTAACTGCCGCACCTACTACTGCTCCAAAAAATGCACCCATGCGATATTGGCCATCGATTCCAATATTGAAGAGCAACATCTTGAAGCCAATAGCCGCTGCAACGCCCGCTAAATAATATGCAACTGTCTGGTTGAGTTCAGAGACCAAGTTACGTGGACTAAATCCGTAGGAAATCATGACTTTGAAAATTTCTAGAGGGTTTACTCCGCGAAGAATCAAGATAAGAGAAACCAATAGAAGTGAGCTGAGTATTGCTGCAAGCGGGGCGATTGCTCCCCAAAAAAGTCTATTTTTTCTCATGCGCTCTTTGCTCCAGTCATGGCAAGCCCAAGATCTTCTGCGGTGGTAGTCGAAGGATCGAGTATCGAAACGATGCTTCCACTGTAAATAACAGCGATGCGATCTGAGAGCGAGAAGAGTTCTTCTAGATCAGCTGAAATGAGCAGAATGCCAACCCCATGTGTTCGCGCCTTCATCAAGTGATCCCAGATGATTGCTTGGGCACCGACATCGACTCCACGAGTAGGTTGCGCTGCAACGATTAACTTTGGATCACCACTTAATTCTCGACCTACAATAAACTTTTGTTGGTTTCCACCTGAGAGTGCGCTCGCTAATACATTGACTCCAGGCGTTCTTACATCAAATTCTTCAACAACTCGCTTGGAATCTTCCGCTGCTGCACCTTTATTGACCCAAATTCCATTTGCCATTGGGGATGCAAATTGGTGACCAAGTATTCGATTTTCCCAGAGCGGTGCTGACATTAAGAGTCCATCGCGTTGACGATCTTGTGGAATGTAGGCAACACCTGCATTGCGTATATCTCTTGTGTTTGTGTGGGCAGCATCTAATCCAAGAACTTCAACGCTGCCACTCGTTGGTGAAAGTAAACCCATGATTAATTCAATAAGTTCGCTCTGACCATTACCTTCAACACCGGCTAAACCAAGAATTTCACCACCGTGAAGATCGAGATTGAGATGATGAAGAATTTCTCTTCCATCATGTCGAGAGTATGAAGCCTCTTTGATAGAAAGAATGCTCTTCTTGCTAATGTTTTGAACTCCAGCAATTGGCTTAGGCAACTCTCCGCCGACCATCAGCTCTGCAAGTTCCTTCTTATTGGTCTCGCCAGGTTTTTTAGTTGTCACTGTCGTGCCTTGGCGCATAATCGTGATGTCATCTGCAATGGAAAGTACTTCATCTAACTTGTGAGAAATAAAGAGAACAGTTAGGCCCTTATTTACGAGATCTCTTAGGTTTTCAAATAGTTCTGTAACCTCTTGTGGCACCAATACTGCTGTGGGTTCATCGAGGATGAGAATCTTTGCTCCTCGGAATAATACTTTTGCAATCTCAACTCTTTGTCGCTCACCTACGCCCAAATTTGAAAGAGATTCGTCGGGATCTATATCCAATTGATAGGTCTGCGCGATTTCGAGGAGTTTCTTACGAGCCTCGTCATATTTGATAACAAAACCAAAGCGAGATGGTTCGCTACCCAAAATTACATTCTCTAAAACTGTTGCGTTATCGGCTAATTTGAAGTGCTGGTGAACCATGCCGATACCAAGTGCGATTGCATCTTGAGGAGATTTCAGCGAAACTTCTTGACCAAAAACTTTTATTGAACCGGCATCGGGGCGAATCAAACCGTAGAGAGTCTTCATCAGGGTTGATTTTCCAGCACCGTTTTCACCGATTATGGCGTGTATAGAGCCTTCACGTACTTGGAGTGAGACATCACGGTTTGCGACTACACCAGGATATTTCTTTTCAACTCCTACTACTTCCAGGATATTTCCCACGCGGAACTTCTCTCTCTATTTAGGAGTGAAGTGCGCCGCCATATC
>CAMCCH010000016.1 GCA_945873335.1 Bifidobacterium breve
ACTACTTGCCCCGCATAAACCAAGCCCGCACCGTAGCCAATGAGCAATGCAGTTTTCCCGTAAAGATCAGGGCGCTCTGAAAGTAATGAATCCATAGCAATGGGAATTGATGCCGCAGAAGTATTTCCATTTTTTCTAATGTCATCTGAAATAACTACAGAGTCAGGCAATTTCATCTCTTTTGCCATTGTTTCAATTATTCGAATATTTGCTTGGTGCGGAATGAAAACATCTAAATCATCCACCGTCATGCCAGCGGCATCGAGTGCGCGCAATCCCGCTTTACTCATTGCATAGACAGCCCAACGAAAAACTGCTTGCCCTTGTTGAGCAATATTTGGCCATCCAAGATCTGCAACTCCAAGTTTCGGGTTCTTCTTGAAATCTAAATAAGAAGGGTTCAAAATAATTGCATCGCGTGAATCTGCATCTGATCCCCACTCTGTTGGTCCAATACCGACTTCATCACTTTGACCGATAACAACTGCTCCTGCTCCATCGGCGAAAATAAATGCAGTGGCGCGATCATCAGGATCTGTGTAATCACTAAGTTTTTCAACACCAACAACTAAAACATTTTTAGAAGTTCCACATCGCACCAAATCACTTGCCATTGCAACGCCATAACAAAATCCTGCACAGGCAGCGCTGATATCAAATGCAGCAGCTTTTGGATTTCCTAGAGCAACAATGAGTTCGGTTGCGGCGCTCGGTGCCTGGAACGGATATGAAATGGTTGCAAGAATTACTGTGTCAATATCTGCAATTGTCAGTTTGGCCCGCTGGAGCGCTTGCTCGCATGCTGCTTGAGCCATGCTTATTACTGTCTCCTCATCTCCTGCAAATCTGCGAGATTCAATACCAGTTCGTTGAATAATCCATTCATCAGTCGAATCAATGCGATCAACAATTTCGGAGTTAGGAACAACGCGATGCGGTCTGTATGCACCAACTGAGAGAATTGCGCTATTGGTTACTGGAGCACTCTTTATTTTCATAGATGCCCCTTTGCAAACTCGCGTGCTTTATCAATATCTTCTGCGCTCTTTAGCGCCATTGTTTCAATGCTTGGAACGCCTCGCTTGAGTAAGCCAACCAGAGTTCCAGCTGGGGCTAGTTCAATGACACCCGTTACACCTAATGAATTCAATCTCTCCATACACAAATCCCATCGCACAGGATTGGCAATCTGATTGATGATGCGCTCAAGTACGTGTGCGCCATCTGTGACGACTTCACCATCTTTGTTAGAAATAACCTGAATAGTTGGAGCATGCGTAGTAATTGTGGCGGCGAGTGCTCGTAATGGTTCTACTGCACTTGCCATATAAGAAGTATGAAAAGCACCGGCAACTGCGAGCGCTCTTACGCGTGAACCCGCTGGAGGATTCTCACCGAGTGTGGCAAGTGAGGCTAAATCTCCTGCAGCGACTATTTGTCCACCGCCATTTTCATTTGCTGCGATAAGTCCTAATCCATTCAGCGCGCTAACAACATCGGAGCGCTCACCACCTAGTACTGCCGCCATTCCAGATGGTTGTTGCGCTGCTGCTTTTGCCATTTCCGATCCGCGCGCTCGAACTAAACGCAAAGCATCTTCGTGTGAAATTGCACCAGAGAGCGCCGCAACAGTTAGCTCACCAACGGAGTGACCGGAGGTAACAGAATAATTCTCGATCCCAAGTGCGCGCGCTGATAGGAGTCCAGCAGCAACGATCAGGGGTTGCGCGTTAGCCGTATCTTTTATTTCATCAGCATCTGCGCTTGTGCCTAAAGCAAGAAGGTCTAATCCAATGGCATCAGACCAAGAACCGAGAAGAGATTTGCTCTCGGCATCCTCAATCCATGAATTGAGCATTCCGGGAGTTTGGCTTCCTTGACCAGGAGCAATGATTGCCAACATGGTTTCAATATTAGGCGACTACTCCCTAGTAAGTGAAACTAGGAGACGCGAGCTTCGGAAACTTGTTGAAATTCTTGCTCAAAATGGTGAGGAAAATTTGGGAAGTAAAGTTGGCTATTTTCACCACGGCGCTTGAATATAAGTTTTCCTAATTCAATAATCATAAGAATAATTGCAGCAGGCAAAAGATCGAATGATCTCTTGAAGAACCACGGTGTTCCATTACGAAGCATCCACTTCATTGATTCACGTCTTGACTTCGTCTCAGGTTGAACAATCTCAATATCTCCGATATTCCAGTACTTCTTGAGAATTTCCCTGAAATGAAAAGCAATCATTTGGTGCCCCAACTTACTCGGATGCATGCGATCAATATGCCAGACTTTTCTTTCGTAGATATTTTCAATCTTTCGAGTATGCAATACATGTGAATCGAACTCTCGGGCAACTGCATAAGTTGCAGCATTGACAGCATTGACTCGCCGGCGCAGAACTTTGGCCAGAATTTGGGGTATGGGAAGTATTTGAGTTGGATCATGGAGTTGTAATAGCAAGATTTGAACATTGAGTTTATCTAGTGAAGAAACTATCTCTCTCAGGTTTGTATAGAAAGCTTCAGGTGAAAAACCATTACGGAGTAAGTCGTTTCCTCCCACAATAACTGCAGCGATATCAGGTTTGCAGTCCAGCGCTTTAGGAAGTTGTGTATTTAGAACTTCTGCAGATTGCGCACCTGGCCTTGAAAAATTCACATAGACAAGTGGATCTTGAAAGCTTTGGGCAAGGTAGTAGCTCCATCCACGAGAATTTCCTTGTGAATCCATGTCGCCGATTCCATATGCTGCACTGTCTCCGAGGATGGCCAAGGTTGCAATGCGCTCCATTTACGCCGCCCTAAGTCGATGCTTAGATTTTCTAATCTCATTTTTTTCTCCATGCAAGTTGAGCAACATTGCAACTGTTGAACTCCATGGATAATTCTCTGCTTGCTGATGCGCTCTCATTGATAGCGAGGTGTCAACATTTCGAATCTGTAAAATCTGTTGAACTGCATTTGCAAAATCAATTGGATTGCCATTAGCAACAGCTCCAACTTGTTCTCTAGAGTTTAGTAATAAGAATTCGCCAACAGCACTTGTGTTGGAGGCTACGACAGGAGTTCCTGAAGCAATAGATTCAAGGGCTGCTAAACAGAAAGTTTCTATTGGACCAGGTGCTATGGAAACATCTGCACTTGCAAGTATCTCAGCAAGGTTTTCGCGATTTGCTATATAGCCCAAGAATGTGACGGGCAGGTCTGCGCTGACTTTACGAAGTTTTGAGTACATAGGGCCATTACCAACATAAATGAGATGAGCATTGATTCCACGTGAGCGAAGTTCGCGAAGTGTCTGAATTGAAAGTTCAGGCTTCTTCTCCGGTGACATACGCCCGCAATGTAAGAGAAGTACATCAGAACCTTTGAGCAGAGTCTGTCTCAATTCAGAGTTGCGCTTATTTGGGTGGAAGTGTTGAAGATCTACACCTAGTGGAATTCTGACAATGTTATGAGCACTTATGTGATGGAATTCTTTCGCTGCAAATTCTGTGGTTGTTACAACATGCTTGAAACGCGAAGCGAGCCTTCTGTTGTGCCAATTTACTAATTTTTGAATTGAAAACGGCAGATATGTCTTTGCAAGTCCGCTCAATGTCTCGTGGCTAAAGACAACAGCTGGAATCTGCCGTTTCTCCGCCCATATTCCGATAGAGGAAAGCGTGAAGCGATCGGATACCTCGATGATGTCAGGTCCGAGAGTAATAAGAAGTTTCTTCAAATCGCTATTGCTTCTAATGATTCTGTATCCGCCACTAAATGGAAGTATGAAAGAAGGAACTGTAATTTTTCGCCCATGTGGAGTCATTTCAGAAAAGAGTGCAGATCCAGGAACAACGTATGTAAATTCGTGACCTTTGGAGATATACCCGGAACCAATTTGGTGCAGCGTTGTCCTGATACCACCAGATTTTGGTCCATAAAAGTTTGCAATATGAACTATCTTCATGCGACAAGTTCTCCACTTCTATTTGCTTTAGCGCCAATGAGTTCGGAATAGTGGCTAATTAGTTGAGAGTTCACGCTTTCCCACGTTCTATGAATTACTGATTCACGAGCTCTCTTTGACATAGTAAGTAGTTCAGGACTTCTAAGAACTAGATTTACCGCATGATTGAGTTCTTGAGAATTACTTGTATCGATCAAATATCCAGTCCATCCATGCTTGACGAGATCTAATGGCCCACCAGAATTTGGTGCGATAACTGGGACACCAGATGCAAGTGCCTCTTGAATTGATTGGCAGAATGTTTCGTGCTTGCCAGTGTGGATAAAGAGATCGAGTGAGGCGTAATATTTTGCGAGATCTTCACCGCTCTTATAGCCAACAAAAATGGCATTGGGAAGCAGATTCTTCAGGCGGTTCTTTGCAGGACCGTCTCCAATAATTACAAGTTGTAAGTCATCTCGAGAATCTAGAATTGCGAGGTCATCAATTCTTTTTTCATTAGCAAGTCTTCCGACGTATCCAACAATTTTTCGATCAGGTCGCATACCAAGTAGGGATGTTCGCAGTTCAATATCGCGATTCTGAGGATCAAATTTTACTGAATCAATCCCTCGCTGCCACATATGCACATTTGGAACACCTGATTCACGAAGGTCATTACATGACCATGAAGATGGGGCCAAGGTGCGATTCGTTTGAGAATGAATATTCGCAACCCATTTTTTCAAAGATCCGTGGGCAATAGTTAGACCGTAATGTCGCGCAAATCCTGCAACATCGGTTTGATAAATAGAGAGCGTTGGTATTTCTAAATCTTGTGCAATCTTTGCTACATATTTTCCAAGAAAAAATGGTGATGCAAGGTGAATAACATCGGGTGCAAAACCATCGATCAACGGTTTGATTGTTTTCTGAGGCATGCCAACTGGTAGCAAACCTTTCACAGAAATACTAGGTACGCGCTTGACACGAAAGCCGGCATACTCTTGAGGCCCATCAACGCTTTCAGGTGCAATAACTATCGCTTGATGGCCCTGACGAGAAAAACTTTCAAGGATGCGCAATACAGAATTGGTCACGCCATTTACTTGGGGGAGAAAGGACTCGGTAACGATGGCCACGCGAAGCTTTCTGGTCATGGCAAGAGGATGAGGGCTCAGCAAACTCTCAACTCATACTTGAGGTTACGTGTTGGCAAACCGTGCGTGAAGGTTTGCCTCATCGGTGGCGATGCTCATTACCGCCCAGTAACCTGTCCTCCATGAAGATCGCTGTCTGCGTCAAGCAAGTACCAGATTCCTGGGCTGAGAAGAAGATGATCAACGGAACTCTCGATCGCGAAGGCGTTGATGCAGTGCTCAATGATCTCGATGAGTATGCAGTTGAAGAGGCACTTCGAATTGCAGAAGCACATGGTGGAAACGAAGAAGGCAGCGCTAATAGCGTGACCATTATTTCTATGGGACCAGAGCGTGCAACTGAGGCAATTCGAAAGGCTTTATCGATGGGTGCCAATGATGCAATTCTTATTAGCGATAGTGCGCTCGCAGGCGCTGATGCAATTACAACATCAGCAGTTCTTGCAAAAGTAATTGAAACCGGTGGATTTGATTTAGTGCTGTGCGGAACTGAATCAACAGATGCTCGTATGAGCGTTGTTCCAGCAATGATTTCAGCGCGCTTAGGTTGGGCTCAACTAACTTTTGCGGGCAGTGTTGTTGTTGATCCAGGTGCGTCAACTGTTGCAATTACACGCGTGACAGATGCCGGCGTTGATTCCATGGGCGCAAGTTTTCCTGCAGTACTCAGTGTTATCGAGAAGATAAATGAACCGCGCTATCCATCCTTCAAGGGCATTATGGCTTCTAAGAAAAAGACAATTGATGTTCGCGATTGCGCAGCTATCGGAGTTTCTGTTCAAGGTGCGTGGTCACTCGTTGCTGATTCAGCCCCACGCCCACCGAGAGCAGCTGGAATAAAAGTTACCGATTCTGGTGATGGCGGTAAAGAATTAGTTGATTTCCTAGCGGGAAAGAAGTTGATATGAGCAACGTATTTATTCTCGTCGACCTTCAAGGCGATGCAGTAAGTAAGACAACAGCTGAACTTGCAACGGCGGGTGCTCGCATGGGCGATGTCACTGCAATCGTTGTAGCAGCACCTGGCAAGAGCGGTGCAATAGTTTCAGCGCTCACAGGCCCAATTTCATCTGTTATTTCAATCGAGTCAGAAGACCTTGCAACACATGGTGTTCCTGCCTATGCCGATCTCATTTCACAAATTGTTACTGAGAAGAAGCCGGCAGCTCTGCTTATTGCATCTCATGCTTTTGGAAAGGAGGTTGCCGCTCGTGTAGCAATTGCAACTGATTCAGGAATTATTACTGATGCAGTAGATGTTGCAGCCGATGGCACTGCAACTCAATTAGTCTTTGGTGGCTCCACAACTGTGCACTCGAAAATTTCGCATGGTGTGAGCATCATGACTATTCGCCCAAATACCATTGAGGCCAATACTGCAGCAGCGACTCCTACAGTTGAAAATGCAACAAAGAGCGTGAGTGATGTTGCAAAGAAAGCAACAATTACTTCATCTAAACCATTTGTAAAAGGTGGACGTCCAGAACTTACCGAAGCAAATATTGTTGTATCTGGTGGACGCGGAACTAATGGAGATTTTGCAGCAGTTGAAGGATTAGCAGATGCGTTAGGTGCAGCCGTTGGTGCATCACGCGCTGCAACTGATGCAGGTTGGTATCCACATACACATCAAGTTGGCCAGACTGGAAAAACTGTAAGCCCCCAGCTCTATGTTGCATGTGGAATCTCTGGAGCAATCCAACACCGCGCAGGCATGCAGACAAGTAAGACAATCGTGGTCGTCAATAAAGATGGCGAAGCGCCAATATTTGATATCGCTGACTTTGGCGTAATCGGTGACCTCTTTGCAGTGCTGCCCAAGGCAACGGAAGGCGTTATCGCGCGCAAGTCCTAGACTTAGCGCCATGTCTTCCATCTATCTCGACCACGCGGCAACTACGCCGATGCTCGATTGCGCAATTGATGCGATGACTACCGCGCTTTCCAAGTTAGGCAATCCATCGAGTTTGCACACACCTGGTCGAAGCGTTCGCAAAGATATTGAAGAGGCGCGCGAAGTAATTGGACGCGAAGTAGGTTCGCTTGCATCTGAAATTATTTTCACTGGATCAGGCACTGAAGCGAACAACATTGCTCTCAAAGGTTTATTTTGGAAGCGTCGTGCAGAAGGACGCAATGTAGTTCTTATCTCTGCAATTGAGCATCATGCAATTATTGATCCAGCCCAGTGGCTAGTAACCCATGAGAAGGCTGAAGTAATCGAAATTCCTGTCACCAATGATGGAGTTATTGATTGTGCTTTTGTAGAAAAATTTCTCTCACAGCGCGCCGATGAAGTTGCGCTCATTGCAGTCATGCATTCAAATAATGAAACTGGAGTTCTGCAACCTATCTCTGAATTAGTAAATCTTGCTGGCGACATTCCTGTTCATTGCGATGCTGTCCAGAGTTTTGGAAAAGTTCCACTTTCATTCTCAGAGCTCGGACTTACATCACTGACATTGAGCGCACATAAAATTGGCGGACCACTTGGAATAGGCGCACTCGTTCTCAAGCGAGGAATTGAAATACCTGCGCTATTACATGGTGGGGGACAAGAGCGCGAAATTCGAAGTGGCACACTCAACACTCCGTCCATTGTGGCTTTTGCCACTGCAATTGCGTCCCATCAATATGTATCTGATGTAGTCACTAAATTGCGTGACTATTTCATTTCTAACGTTCAAACTCTTTTACCAGATGCAATTCTCAATGGCGCAAAATCTTCTCGTCTCCCAGGAATTGTAAATTTCACTTTTCCCGGAACACAAAGTGACACCCTTCTTCTACTCATGGATAGTGCCAATGTTTCTTGCTCAACAGGATCGGCGTGCAGTGCAGGAGTCCATGAAGCAAGCCATGTTCTATTAGCAATGGGTCATAGTGAGAAAACAGCACAATCTTCTTTGCGTTTCTCACTTGGAGCATCGACTACTCAAAGCGATATTGATTACGTTTTGTCAGTACTACCTGATGTGATTGCTCGTGGACGGGCGGCAAATCTTTCATGAAACTAATTGCAGCAATGAGTGGCGGAGTTGATTCAGCGGTCGCGGCTGCGCGCGCGGTTGAAGAGGGCCATGAAGTTATTGGTGTGCACTTAGCTCTCTCTGCTAATCCTCAAAAATATCGTTCAGGTGCCCGTGGGTGTTGCACAATTGAAGATTCACATGATGCACGTCGCGCAGCCGATGTCATCGGTATTCCTTTCTATATCTGGGATATGGCAGAAGAATTTCATGATGGAGTTGTAGAAGATTTCCTTGCAGAATATGCACAAGGTCGCACGCCCAACCCATGTCTTCGTTGTAATGAAAAGATAAAGTTTGCAGCAGTCTTAGATCGCGCACGCGCTATGGGGTTCGATGGTGTTGTCACTGGCCACTATGCACGCACAGAAATAACTCCAGAAGGCAAGACCCTGCATCGTGCAATTGATATCTCTAAAGATCAGTCATATGTTCTCTCGGTTTTAACGGTTGAGCAGATTGCCGGTGCAATATTTCCTTTAGGAGATACAACAAAGGTTGATATACGCAAAGAGGCTGCAGAGCGTGGTTTAGCTGTTGCAGAAAAACCAGATAGTCATGACATTTGTTTCGTTCCATCAGGAGATAACGCAGGGTGGTTGCGCGATCGCTTGGGTAGTGAAACTGGTCCGATTGTTGATCAGAGTGGCACAAAGATTGGTGAGCACAAGGGTGCATACACATACACAATTGGTCAGCGAAAAGGTTTAGGCCTCACTGTTCCCACTGTTGATGGATCTCCTCGCTTTGTTCTAAAGATCGAACCTGTTTCAAATACGGTTGTAGTTGGTTCGCGTGAAGAATTAGCAATTACTTCTATGAAAGGTGAGCGCCCTGTGTGGTGTGGAGCCGCAGTTACATCTACACCAACACGAGGTTTCGTACAGATTCGCGCACACGGACAAGCACTGCCATGCAATTATTTCTTTGATGGAACAAACTTGCATGCGCAATTAGATGAAGCCCTTTTAGGATTAGCAACCGGGCAAGCAATGGTTATTTACGATGGTGATCGCGTCGTTGGTTCAGCAACAATTTGTGAGACTAACTAGTGAGCAACACAGCAAGACATCGAATCGATGAACTCACCAATGAGATTCGTGAGCATCAGTTCAAGTATTACGTCTTAGATAAGCCGACAATCACGGATGCGCAGTTCGATGCTCTGCTGGGTGAATTGTCTCAACTTGAGAGTAAACACCCAGAGCTTTTAGCACCCGATTCTCCATCTCTCAAAGTTGGTGGGGGATTTTCTACCCAGTTTGAACAGCGCGATCACCTTGAAAAGATGATGAGTTTAGATAACGTTTTTGATCTAGAAGAATTGGGTGCATGGTTTGACCGAGTTGAAAAAGAAGTTGAGAAGCCATCCTTTCTCTGCGAACTCAAAGTAGATGGCCTTGCAATCAATCTGACATACGAGAATGGCCAATTAGTTCGCGGCCTTACCCGTGGCAATGGTGTAACCGGTGAAGATGTAACGCTGAATGTAAAGACAATAAAAGTATTGCCACACCAACTCAGCGGAAAAGATATTCCCTCACTTATTGAAGTTCGGGGTGAAGTTTTCTTTCCATTGGCTGCATTCAATGAACTCAATGAATCTTTGGAGGAGGCTGGCAAGGCACTCTTTGCTAATCCTCGAAATGGCGCCGCAGGTTCCCTTCGTCAAAAAGATCCACGAGTGACCGCCTCGCGTCCATTGAGTTTGGTAGTTCATGGAATCGGTGCGCGTAAAGATATTTCATTTGACTCCCAAAGCGATGCGTATGGCTTGCTTGCAAAACTTGGTCTTCCAACGAGTGAGCGATTCAAAGTCTGCTCAACACGGGCCGACGTTGAAAAATTCATCTCATATTACAACGAGCATCGCCACGATGTGGAACATGAAATAGATGGCGTAGTTATCAAAGTAGATTCAATCGCATCTCAAGAAAAACTTGGCTTCACATCCCGTGCACCAAAATGGGCTATTGCATATAAGTACCCACCTGAAGAAGTTGTCACAAAATTACTCGATATCAAGGTCAGCGTTGGTCGCACAGGCCGCGTTACACCCTTTGCATTTATGGAACCTGTAAAAGTTGCTGGCTCAACGATTACTAATGCGACACTTCACAATGGCGAAGAGATTGTTCGCAAAGGTGTCTTGATTGGTGACTACGTAGTTATTCGCAAAGCGGGCGATGTTATTCCTGAAGTACTCGGTCCAGTTATCGATCGCAGAACGGGTAAAGAGAAGGCCTTTGTTATGCCAACGCATTGCCCAGAGTGTGCCTGTGAATTACGAGCCATGAGTGAGGCAGATGTAGATATACGTTGCCCAAATACTCAGAGTTGCCCGGCGCAATTACGAGAGCGCATTTATTACATTGGTTCTCGCGCAGCCCTAGATATTGACGTCTTAGGGTATGAAGCAGCTGTGGCACTTCTGGAAAGTAAAGTAATTACGGATGAATCCGATCTCTTTGATCTCACTGCGGAGAAACTCAGTAAATCAGATTTCTTTACAAAAAAAGATGGAAGTGCTTCAAAGAATGTTGCAACTTTGCTTTCAGCACTTGATGAAGCAAAGACGCGTCCACTATGGCGAACTATTGTTGCACTCTCAATTCGCCATGTTGGCCCCACAGCTGCGCAAGCGCTTGCAACACATTGCGGCTCCATTGATGCAATTGCGAAATCAAGTGCAGAAGAGTTAGCGCTCATTGATGGAGTAGGTGCGACAATCGCTGAATCAATTATTGATTGGTTTAGCATCGAGTGGCATCGTGAAATCATTCGCAAATGGAGCGCCGCAGGAGTTCGTGTGGTTGCCGAAGAAGTGGAGTCGCTTCCCCAAACTTTAGCTGGGCTCACATTTGTAGTCACAGGTGGACTTGAATCCTTCACTCGTGATGGAATTTCAGAGACAATCATTGCCCATGGTGGAAAATCGGCTTCGGCAGTTTCGAAGAAGACTGATTATCTTTTAGTGGGTGCAGAGCCTGGTTCTAAATTAGCTAAGGCTGAAGAATTAGGTATTCCCGTTATCGATGAGGCAAAATTCAAGGAACTACTAGCAGGCAAGGGGTAGTATTTCACCATGATTATTCGTGCATCCGAAACACTTCGCGAACTTCCAGCGCCTCCTTATGCTTTTGGGATCGGCGCATTCGTTGTATTTTCATTACTTCTTTATATAACACTGCGTTTCGACCGGGACTAATTTGTCTGCGGTAGGTATTTACGGAGGCACATTCGACCCGATTCATTTGGGCCATCTCCATGTAATTACTCAACTAATCCAACGCGAGATTGTCGATAATTTACTCATAGTTCCTGCAGGCCAACCGTTACTACGCACTGATGCACCAGTTGCAACAGGTGCTCAAAGACGAACTATGTGCCAATTAGCTATTGATTCACTTCCTGCAGAAATACGATCAAGAGTTGAAGTAAATCCAATTGAAATTCTGCGTGAAGGTCCAAGTTATGCCATCGATACCGTAGATGCAGTAGCAGCAACCTATCCGCAGGCTCAGATCATTCTTTTCGTAGGTTCGGATGCTTATGTCAATATTGAAAAATGGCATCGGGTCGAAGAGCTCAAAAAGAAATGTAGAATCATTGTCATCGAACGACCAGGTTATTCTTTCGAAGGTTTGGACATATCTGCTTTAGATATTTCTGCAACACAGATTCGCGAAGGATCAAGTAATCAGATTCCTGAATCTGTTGCTCACTATATAAAGGAGAATGGCCTCTATGCCAGCGCAAAGTAAAACAATAGAAATTACTCAAGTTGCAGCCCATGCTGTTATTGAAAAACTTGCAACAGATGTTATTGCAATAGATCTATCAGACCAATTAGTTCTGAGCGAAATATTCTTGATTGCAACGGGGCACAATGTTGCCCAAGTCGATGCAATTGCCGATGAGGTAGAGCGCAAGATGGCTGAGATTGGTGAGAAACCTGCACGTCGCGAACATGGCGCTGAATGGATTCTTCTTGATTATTCAGATCTCGTTGTTCACATCCAGAGCAGTGAATTACGCCGTTATTACATGTTGGATAAATTGTGGAACGATTGCCCAATGATTGAATTAGATGCAGTAAAGGCTGCCGCACTCCATGGACGGTAATCGCGTACTCCTATGGCGTCATGGCCAAACTGATTGGAATGTAGTCAATAGATTCCAAGGTCACTCTGATATTCCACTCAACGAAGTTGGTCAGTATCAAGTAAAACATGCTGCAGAAATCTTGGCAGGCATGAAACCGACAGCAATCATTTCAAGTGATTTGCAGCGTGCGAAATTTACTGCCCAAGCACTCGCTGATCTAACAGGTCTGCAAGTTTCAATCGATGAAAACTTGCGTGAAACAAATGGTGGGCTTTGGGAAGGCAAGACTGGAAAAGAGAATCGTGAAGAAGATTTTCAGAACTTTATTCGCTGGATTGATGGCGAAGATAACCCTGCAGGCACAACAGGGGAGAAGCGAAGTGAAGTCGCAGCCCGTGCAGTTGGAGCGATAAGTAAGGCACTTGAAGGAAAAACAAATCAATTATTAGTTGTAGCAACACATGGTGGAACAGCGCGTTGCGTACTGGGAGATTTGCTCAAACTCCCACTAAGTCATTGGGGAGTAATCGGCGGATTATCAAATGCATCGTGGTCAATATTGCAGAGATATCCCCGTCAGTGGAATTTGATTGAACATAATGCTGGATCAATTCCAGAGCCTGTTTATGGTGAAGAAAGCGGCGCTGCTTCACCCGAATAGTGTCATTCTAAAATTACGGTAGGTTTGCCCTCTCGTAAGTACGGGGCTATAGCGCAGCTGGTAGCGCACCTGCATGGCATGCAGGGGGTCAGGGGTTCAAATCCCCTTAGCTCCACATGGCAGATGTAACTACAATTCCACGCGGATGGAACGCGAAAAATATTCCAGATCTCACTGGTAAGAAATTTATTGTTACTGGTGGAACAAGTGGACTTGGGAAAGAGACTGCTCGCGAACTTATTCGCAAGGGTGCACATGTCACTATTACTGCACGCGATGAGCGCAAAGGCGAAGCAACCTTTGTCGAACTAGGAAAAGAGCGAGTCTCCTTTTCAATCTTAGATCTGACTTCATTGAAATCAATTCATTCCTTTGCTGCAGCCGTTACTCAAAATTTTGACGTTCTTATTCTCAATGCTGGAATTATGGCTACGCCACTGAAGACAACTGAGGATGGGTTTGAATCACAACTCGGTACTAATCACTTGGGTCATTTCGCACTTGCGGCTCTATTGAGAAATAAAGTTCAAGAGCGCATTGTCAGTGTTGCAAGCCAAGCGCACCGCTTTGGAAATTTTGGTGATGGATCTAAGGAAACAATTAGAGATCGCGCATTAGCAAAAGGTGAATACAAACCTTGGGCTGCATATGGTGCCAGCAAGTTAGCAAACTTGCTCTTTACCAATGAATTACAGCGTCGCTCAATTAGAAATGACTGGAACATCAATGCTTATGCAGCACACCCTGGATGGTCTGCAACGAATCTGCAAAGTGTTTCTCCGCAAATGCGTGGAGCCACTTTAGAATCACGAGTTACTGGCGGTATGAATTCTCTCTTTGCTCAATCTTCAGCTCGAGGCGCACTTCCAACGCTGTGCGCTGCTACATTTCCAGATTTAGTAGGAGCTTCATATATTGGTCCAGATGGCTTGATGGAGATGCGCGGATTTCCAAAACTCACCCGTGGGACTTCTCTTTCTTATGATCAATCACTTGCTGCAAATTTATGGTCAGTAAGTGAAGAACTAACTGGCATTACCTGGGCATAAAGCCCGATAAACTCACCTCATGTCCACATCGCAAGGCAATGAAGAGCGCGAACACGCTGCTTACGACTTTGCCTACGTGCAAGAAAAGTGGCTCCCTGTTTGGGATGAACTCACTCCCTTCAAATCAGGTCGAGCCGACGATCCTCGTCCTAAGAAATATGTCTTGGATATGTTTCCTTATCCATCGGGTGATTTACATATGGGCCATGCAGAGGCATATGCACTCGGTGATGTGATTGCACGCTACTGGGTTCAAAAAGGTTTCAACGTTATGCACCCAATTGGTTGGGATGCATTTGGTCTTCCTGCAGAAAACGCTGCGATCAAACGAAACGAAGATCCGCGCATCTGGACTTATGAAAACATTGCAACGCAGAAAGCTTCGATGCGACGTTATGCATGTTCATTTGATTGGGACCGAGTTTTCAATACGTGTGATCCTGAGTATTACCGCTGGAATCAATGGCTATTCCTCAAGCTTCACGAACGTGGTCTGGCATATCGTAAAGATTCAGCAGTCAACTGGTGTCCAGGATGTCAGACAGTACTTGCTAATGAACAGGTAGTCGCAGGCTTATGTGAGCGCTGCGATAGCGCTGTAACAAAGAAAAAACTCAACCAGTGGTATTTCAAGATTACAGATTATGCAGATCGCTTACTCGATGACATGCAACAGCTTGAAGGCTTATGGCCAGACAAAGTGCTGACAATGCAGCGCAACTGGATTGGCCGCTCTACTGGTGCGAATGTGCAATTCGTTATTGAAGGTCGCACAGAACCAATCTCTATTTACACAACGCGTCCCGATACTTTGTACGGTGCAACGTTTATGGTTGTTGCAGCAGATTCAGAACTCGCAGCAGAACTTGCCTCAGGCACAACAGCAGAAAAAGATTTCAAGGCATACGTTGAAAAGATTAAGGCCGATAGCGATATTGATCGCTTAGCAACTGATCGCCCAAAGAGTGGTCTCTTTTTAGAGCGCTATGCAATCAATCCAGTCAATGGAGAAAAACTACAAATATGGGCAAGTGATTATGTGCTCGCAGATTATGGAACGGGCGCGATCATGGCCGTTCCAGCACACGATCAACGCGACTTAGATTTCGCGCGCGCTATGAAATTACCGGTACGAGTTGTTGTTGAAACTGGCGAAGAAGATCCAAGTGAAACGGGTATCGCAACAGTAGGCGATGGCAGCGTTGTAAATTCTGGCTCACTCAATGGCTTGAATAAGGCCGATGCAATTGCTGCAATCAATGCCCAACTTGAGAAAGATGGTCTTGGAAAATCAGCACGAAACTATCGTCTGCGCGATTGGTTAGTTTCGCGCCAACGGTACTGGGGTACACCGATTCCAATTATCCATTGCGAAAAGTGTGGCGAAGTCGGCGTTCCAGAAAATCAACTTCCACTCACACTTCCCGATGCAGCAGGTCTTGATCTCAAACCAAAGGGAACATCACCGCTAGGCGCTGCAACTGCATGGGTGAATGTGAAATGTCCTCAGTGTGGGGCCGATGCAAAGCGCGATACAGACACAATGGACACTTTCGTAGATTCATCATGGTATTTCTTGCGATATCCATCATCGACAAATAACGATGAACCTTTTGCTCGCAAAGATATCGATACTTGGTTACCAGTTGATCAATATGTCGGCGGCGTAACGCATGCAATCTTGCACTTGCTCTATAGCCGCTTCTTTACAAAAGTACTTGGCGATATGGGCATGCTCTCATTCAACGAACCATTTACACGTCTGCTCAATCAAGGAATGGTTGTTATGGATGGCTCTGCAATGTCGAAGAGCCGTGGAAATTTAGTTCGACTTTCAGATGAATTAGCTCATCACGGTGTTGATGCGATTCGTCTATCAATGGTCTTTGCTGGTCCACCAGAAGATGATGTTGATTGGTCTGATGTTTCACCATCTGGTTCTGTAAAGTTTTTGACTCGTGCATGGCGTTTATCGGGAGATATCACCAGTGCCCCTGGTGTTGACTTCACTCAGGGTGATGTGACATTGCGTAAAGCAACTCATAAAGCACTTCATGATGCCGGTATTGCTGTGGAAACATTTAGATTCAATGTTGCAATCGCTCGTG
The DNA here is from genome assembly GCA_945873335.1 of Bifidobacterium breve. GTDB lineage: Bacteria > Actinomycetota > Actinomycetes > Nanopelagicales > Nanopelagicaceae > Planktophila. The sequence goes on from CAMCCH010000016.1 coordinate 16,042, forward strand.
TGATGGAACTTGTCAATGCAACTCGCAAAGCAATTGACTCAGGGTGCGGTCCTGCAGATCCTGCAACTCGCGAAGCGGTAGAAGCAATTGCAATCATGCTCTCACTCGTTGCCCCATATACATCGGAGGAAATGTGGGAGCGCCTTGGCCATAGGCCAGCAGTAGCACTTGCAGGATGGCCAACTGTTGATCCAACACTTCTTGTTGATGAGAGCGTTGTAGCCATCATCCAAATCAATGGAAAAATCAAAGAGCGCATTGAAGTTTCACCATCTATTACTGACGGCGATCTCGAAAAACAAGCAATGGCGCACCCTGTCATCGTTGAAGCGCTCAAAGGTGTCACCGTTCTCAAAGTGATTGCTCGCGCACCAAAACTCGTCAATATCGTTATCAACAGCTAGTAACGCTTCACGCCTTGGGTGATTTCTCGAAGACGAGAATCCGCCAATGGAAAAAATCAAAGATATGTGGGAAAGAATCAATTATTGGTGGCATGACCTTGCATATAGTCACATACAAAAACGCGCATTACTCATTATGGGAGTTGGGCTACTTGTTCTCTCATCATTTGTAGTCTTTCGTGGAAGTAGCAAAGAAGTCATTGCGGCACCACAGATACCAATTGAAATTGCAATACCAGAAGTAATTGTTGATGTAGCGGGAGCAGTCAATAATCCAGGTGTGTATTCATTGCCTGCGCAATCACGTGTCATTGATGCACTTCGGGCTGCAGGAAATGGTGTTACCGGTTCAGATTTGAGCGAGCTAAATTTGGCAAGAGTCGTAAAAGATGGTGAACAGATTTATGTCAATCCAACGGTGCGTACCGTCAACGGTAAGCGAATTATCAAAAAGGTAATTCCTCGAGGTCCCATCAATATAAATAGAGCAAGTGCTAAAGAATTTGATGGCCTTGCAGGTATAGGACCAGTTATTGCGAAAAGAATCGTGGAATATCGCCGAGTCAATGGCCCCTTCATGACAATCGAAGATTTACAAAAGGTTTCAGGAATAGGTAGCGCGAAATTCGAAGAGTTCAAGAGCAAAGTCAGCGTGTAGTTGATTATCGTGCGCTAGTCATTGGCGCTGCAATTTGGTTTGGCGCACTTGCTCAAAGTGCACTTGCACCCTGGCGAATAGCAATAACTTCACTCATACTCACACTCTTTGCAATCTTTAGCCACAAGGCACGTCTCATTGTTGTAGTTGCTGCGCTCTTAGTTGGTTCGGCAACAATGTCACTTCGACAACAATCACTTGAAAACTCGGCAATTAGGCAATTCAATGGATCGAGTATTGATCTCATCGCCCAGGTTGTCACTGACCCAACAAAGAGTGCACGCAAGGTCTACGGCTCTACATTTGCGCCACAAAACTACACATTTCTTGCACGAGCGATTCATGTTGAAGGTGAGCTTGGAAAGTTCGATCTGCGCATTCCAATAAGAATTATTACTCAGGATTCCCATTCTTATTCATTGTTGCCTGGTCAGAGTTTTAGTGCACGTGCACGAGTAATCCGTAGCGATGAAGCGCGAGTTGCAGTACTAGCGCTCCTTGAAGGCGATATCACTGTTCTCACTCCTGCATCACGCGTAGCTCGCACACTTGGCAGCATCAGAACAGGTCTGCGAGAGATCAGTGGCGATGGTGATTCTGGTGCATTGATTCCTGGCATGGTCCTTGGTGATACGTCAAAACAAAGTGCGCAATTCAAAGAGTCGATGAAGAGGTCGGGACTCACTCACTTAGTTGCAGTTAGTGGAGCAAATTTTGCAATCGTTTCAGGATTCGTGCTCTGGCTCATGCAGTTTTTAGTACGCAAACTTAGATGGAGGCTTGGGGCTACAGGACTGACATTGATTGCATTTATTGCCCTTGTTCGTCCATCACCATCAGTCTTGCGCGCTGCTGCAATGGCTGCAGTATTACTACTTGCTCAAGGAAGCGGTCGGGCTCGTGATTCATTACCAGCGCTAGGTTTTGCAATGGGAGCAGTAGTAATTGCAGATCCATGGCAAAGTCGTGATGCTGGATTCGCCTTATCGGTTATGGCAACTGCCGGACTCTTACTCTTCGCTCCAAAGATTGTTACATTTTTCACGAGATATGTTCCCAAATTATTTGCAGAGGCACTTGCGCCACCGATTGCTGCAACCCTATTTTGCTCACCGATTCTTGTAGCACTCTCTGGTTACATCTCACCAATTTCTGTTGTTGCAAATCTATTGGCAGCCCCTGTTGTCGCACCTATTACAATTCTGGGTTTTATTGCAGCACTACTTGCCCCAATTGTTCCATTCGTAAGTGGAATATTGATTTCTATCATCCGTTATCCAGCAGCATTTATTGGCGCTGTGGCGGAATGGGCATCACATTTTCCCGTGTTATCACTTGGTGTTGGCATGCAGGGATTTATTCGAATAATTCTTATTATCGCCATAGCCATATCAATGCGCATTTTTCTACAACCTATATTCCGCAAAGTAATTCTATTTTTCTTGATTTTGCTATTAGCAATGACATGGATTCATCGATTTCCATCTGGTGATTGGCAGGTAGCGCAATGTGATGTTGGCCAAGGAGATTCGCTAGTTCTCAACCTCGGATCGCACAGAGCAATTGTCATTGATGTAGGGCCCGATTCTGCAGCCGAAGATCGCTGTTTGCGGCAACTAGGTATTGAGGAAATTTCTTTATTGATACTTACACATTTTCACGCAGACCATGTTCAAGGTTTAGAAGGGGCAATGAATGGGAGAAATATTGGAGCGTTATGGGTAAGCACAAATAGCGAACCCCACGTTGAGAGCCAACGCGTCTACGAACTAATCGGAAAGAGGCCAATAACTATTGTTCATAAAGGAATGCAAACAAGTATCGCCGGAGGAATAAATCTTTCAGTTCTTTGGCCAGAAAGTACAGTGCGTGCATTTGAATCAATGCCGGGGGATGGTTCCGCAATAAATAATTCCAGTATTGCGCTATTAGTAGAGACACCTCATTACTCACTCTTTGCTGCAGGTGATTTAGAACCTCCTGCTCAATCACAGATAGCGCCATCGCTACACCATGTTGATATATACAAAGTCAGTCATCACGGTTCTAAATATCAGGATGAGACTTTGATGAAGATTTTGAAGCCACAGATTGCAATTATTTCCGTAGGAGAAGGTAATTCATACGGACATCCCGCACTCAGTACTATTGCCGCACTGAGGCAAGGTGGCGCTAGAGTTGTGCGCACGGATCGAGATGGCACCATTGCATTGACGGCGCGCGAGCATAAGATTTCGATACGAACAAGTAAGAGTGGTTTCGATTTATTTAGATAAGAGGGGAGCGCGCGATGAATTCGTTCTATCTCGTTCTTGGCTCCGAAGCTGCCCTTGCTGATCGAGCTCTGGCCAAGATTATGACTGAGCTCAAAAGCGAGAACGCTGAGATAACTACTCTCTTTGCCGCAGACACAATTGTTGGCGATATTGCCGATGCGCTCTCCCCATCACTTTTCTCAGAGCGTCGTGGCCTCATTATTCGCGACTTACAAGATTTACCAGAAGATAATAAAGATGAATTGATTCGTTACTTAGGCGAAGTTGATGCATCAACAACTGTTGTATTTCTCAATAAAGGGGGAGTCAAAGGCAAGGCACTCCTAGATGCAATCAAGAAAGTAAAGCCAGAAATTATTGCTTGCGAGCCTTTGAAAAAAGAGGCAGAAAAAGTTGAGTTTGTTCGCGATCTATTTCTCGATGCTGGACGTAAAGCATCTCCTGGCGCAGTTGCAGCCCTCGTTGGCGCACTCGGTGGCGAACTTCGCGAACTTCAATCTGCTGTTAGTCAGATTGCAGCAGATGCCCCAGCAGGTGTTATCGATGAAGCAATCATTGATAAATTTCATCAGGGAAGAGTTGAAACAACAGGATTTGATGTTGCCGATGCTGCAATTGAGGGAAATTTATCCGTAGCCCTTGTTAGCCTTCGAAGTGCGCTAGAGACTGGAACTGATCCAGTAATGGTGACGAGTGCAATTGCTTCAGCGCTTCGCTCTATTGCCAAAGTTTCAGGAACTAATCGTGGAAGTAAATCATTTGAATTAGCTGGCCAATTAGGAATGGCGCCATGGCAAATCGATAAAGCACGCAGACAGCTCACACATTGGAGTCCGCGCGGATTAGCCGATGCAGTAAGTGCAATTGCATTAGCGGATGCGCAAGTAAAAGGTGCCGCCAGTGATCCCATATACGCCCTCGAAAAAGCGGTCAAAAGGATTACAACTGCCCGTTCTATGCGCTAAATCTGGCTCAGTTTGAGTCCAACGCCCTCTCTACGGTAACCTTTCGCCTCTGCCCATACGGGCGTAAACCACACAGGTTCTAGAAAGTTCGGAGATATACAGACGTGGCAAATATCAAGTCGCAGATCAAGCGAATCAAGACAAATGAGAAGGCTCGCCTTCGCAACAAAAGTGTTCGCTCATCAATCAAATCTGCCGTCCGTAAATTTCGCGACACAGTAACTGCAGGCGATGCAGGCGCAATTACAACTGAACTTCGCACTGCTTCAAAGGCTCTCGACATCGCAGTTGCAAAGGGTGTTCTTCACAAGAATGCTGCAGCAAATAAGAAGTCTTCAATGGCTAAGGCTGCTGCCAAAGCCGGCGCACGTTAATTCCTTTTACACACTAAAGCGAGGCTAGGTTCATGCCTGCAATTTCACTTGCTAAGGCGCCCCAACCCGCAGCAACTAATCCAGAGCAGATTCGTAATTTCTGCATCATT
>CAMCCH010000017.1 GCA_945873335.1 Bifidobacterium breve
CAGAACAAGGAGAACTCTCAAACGCATGAGATCTAGGGTAACGGGCGTTGCTGGGAAGGCTCAAGTTGTGAGTGTGGGGTGAGCGTGAATTATTAGGATTTTACGAAATATTCTGTATTGAATCCAATCTATGTCCGATAACTCTTAATCATCGGAACTTCTACTCTTGGGCTTCCGCAGCTTCTTCAATCATCTTGGTAAGCCCATCGAGTTCGCGTGCAATAGCTTTTTTCATACTATCCATAAGTCCATCATTTTCAGTGAGCATATTTATTGCTTTGGTGTTCTTTTGCATCAAGGTTGTGAATGAACCAATACTCTGACGAATTTCATTTACTGCGTCCTCAACAGATTGAGAATTGAGCTCACTATTGCCTTCACGGATGCACATCCATCTTGCCCATATATAGGCAAATCTAATCGCGTTTGGATCAGGCTCTAGTGAGTCAACAACGAGAATGGCCCGTCCATTTGGCTTTTCATAGAAGAAGTTGAAATCATCGAGAGTGCGTGAATTTGAAGGATCGGTAACAATAAAACCAACACTGCAGCCTCGGTTATCCATGCCGAGTTGTAACTCTTCCATGGCCTTCTTATCGCTTATGCCATCTTTTCTCAGCTTGCACTCAATGACGAAAGATTTTGTTTCTCCCCGAGTACTCTCAGGATTTATCGTGACAACAACGTCTCCTTCATTATTTCCACTGAGTCCACTGACCTTACGCTTTCCAGGATTATCAGCAGTGTCGTTCTTCTCACGCGCGAGCTCGCAGATGATGTCATAGAAAACATCCTCAAAGATGATTCCTCTATTTGACTGTAATTTCTTTTCATCACTGACTGCAGAATCAATGCCTAGCGCACGAGTTACTTCTTCAAACTTTTCTTTGAAACTTGTGATTTCAGTTGTGAGGTGATCCTTGATATTTTTCTGCAAGAGATTAACTGTGCTCTCAGCAATATTGAAATCCAATTTATCTGAAATTTGAGAGTTTTGAGCCTTGGACTTAGTTTCAATCATTTGATCAAATTTTGTGAGGATACTTTCGGCGTTCAATGGGTCAAATTGATTATCTAGGAGCGCTTTGAAGCTTGTTCGCCATGTAGCCAAAATGCCAGGCATACTCAATTCACCCGTCTCTGCAACGATTTGTTCTGCGATGCTGTGCACGCCATCGACGAGGCTCTTTCTCTTCTCTTCGATGTCATTCGAAATCTTTAGTGCAACTTTCTCAAGGGATTCGGCTGCAGCAGTGGTGTTCATAAGGCGCTGAGTTTCAACTCCGCGAGACAGAATCGACTCCATCATCTGGATCTGAAGTTCACGGGGTAATCCCCGAAATGAGTTAGCCAATTCTTGATCTTGAATAATGAAATCTTGAATATGGACAAAACCATCGCCAACCTCGATGCGAGGACCGACGGCTGGGATTGAACTCTGCGGTGTTGTCATGGAAAAAGTCTAATCCAATCTAGTATTTCGCTCTAGTGCGATACCTTGTGTATGGTTGTGTTCATTCCTCATCATGGGCAATCAAGTTCTCTAAATCATATTCCTGTATGCCTAGGCGTTTCGCGCCAAGGGATCTTGATATTTACATTGCCGCAGTGGCGGTACCGCTAAATGATGTGACCATGGAGGATGTTGGGTCCAGATCTACGTGTCTCTAAGTGCTGGCAGGCCTATCTTTATAGTGCTCTTCAGCAGCAGCCATCGCTTCTTCATACAACTTGAAGTAAGCATCGTTGGCCTCGGCATCATCTCGGTCATCATAGATTTTCGACCATGCGGCATGAACACGTTGGGTAATCGCTAATTTCTCAGCTCTTGGAATTGTCATGATCACTCCCCTTGCTTTGGCTTATCTAGTTTTTGCCATATCTGCTGTGCATAAGAATCAATCTCGGGATCACTCATTGTGGAAATATCTTTGAGCTCTACAACTTCAATTTCACTACCCAGACCTAAGTTTCTCTTTATGTATCGACCCTTCCAGCCACATCGAATGCATTTGCGAGTTGGATCTTCATCTGTGATGCAGCAGCCACCAATGACGAATTTTTCTTCATCTGGGGGTCCATCCGGTAATCCATAGAGTATTTCTCTAACACCATCTGATGATTTACAGTTTGGACATTTCATTTTTTACCCTCCAGCACTCATAGGATCTCTTCGGCAAAATCTCTTTTTTCTTCAGCGCTCATCGCATTGACTGGTGTGGGAACTTCGACAAATAGAGCCTTGTCATCACTTCCTGGGATCTGCTTCATATATCCAATGTATCGCTGGGGGCTGACATTGGAGACTGAAAGGGAAAGTTACTTCTTCTTATAACCCTTTGGGCAGGCTGGGTTAGTTGCCGTAACTTTCTTAGTTGTCTTGCCCTTGATGCAGGTAATGCTCTTCTTAGCAATTGGTGCAGGTTTTGTTGTTGCTTGCGTAGTTGCTTGTGGGGCTGGTGCATCTTGAGTCAATTTCACTTTGATTGTTGGAGATGAGAAGGTGAAATTCCTTGCAGTTAGAAATAGCCATTGACGAGCGGCATCTTCTCGCAATGATTCAGTGGCAATATCTTGCGTTGAACCATCGGTAGAGACGACTGAAACTTTTGCTCTAATTGGCGCACTCGTGAAGCCATAGAGGCATCGCGCAAAATCACTGCGAAGAACTAGATCGTAGGAGCCCTTGAACAAGGTCACACCATCGGCTAAGTGATGCGCTCCTGCAACTTTGTATGCAAGTTCGTCATTTTCAAATACAGGAGGATTGGGAAGGTATGTGGGTGCATTGGTGGTGACTAAGCCTTGAAGTTTGCTTTTATCATCGAAGCATTTACTGCCAGTTCCACTTCCTGCTTGCGTGCCAAATCTCCAGATTGAACTAACAAGTGGGCCTGATTTTACGAGTTCCTCAAATGCTTGGAAATCCCCCATCGCCCATTCTGGGGCTGGCCCTGTATCAACGGTGTCGTTGCTGGTGAAATCTGTTGCAGCTAATTGCTGTCTGCGAGTTTTCCAGTACTCCACGATTTTGGGATATTTGCTGAGTTCACTTTTGGCAACGTAGGCATAAATTTTAGGAACATCGATTGGATCTGCTTCGACTCGAAGTAAGTTGGCAGTTGTGGAAAGTGGCGTTAGTTCAAGGCCTACATTCTTTATTCGGCCAAAGAGAAAACCGGTGAGTGAATTATCAATTCGCACGGTCAGGGCTGCGCGTGCTCCAGGGGCGAAATCAACTTTCTTGGCACAATTTTGTCCTTCTACCCAAAGGCAATCTTGATTTGTGGCGCTGCTTGCAACGCGATTGATTGGATAAACCCTCGCACGGAAACCTCGGGTGAAGGCACATGGTGTGGTGAGAAATTGCGTGCAACCCTTGTTTTGATAGTTCTGCAAAGTTGCACTCACTACTACTGCATATTCATCGCCGCCTGAAGAATTCGGGGATTCTTTTGCATTCCACACACTGGCAGAAGAACCTGCTGGAGAATTTCGAACTGTGCTCGCTGGATATTTCGCTCCTTGCAATTCATATCCATAGGTCGCTTTTTTCAATACACCTTGTTTATCCGAGACTTCTAATGACTCGATACACATTTCTGTAGCGGTGGGCGAACATGGCGGCAAGATCATTTGTGCGAATATGGAATCTGCGCTGGCACATGCTGCATCATCGACAGATGAGCACGAGACGGTGCGTGAGTAGATGCCGCTAGTGGCACCTTCGGCATAAGAAAGACCAGTGATGTAAGAATTTGTTTCTATCAGGCTGTCATCACTGGATGAAAAACCAATGGAGGGAACAGTCGGCCATGTACTTGGTAGCGATGAGGTTGCAGAGTGTGCTGGAAGGATTCCGGTGACAACAGATGCTGCAACGCTGGTGGAGAGAAGCAGGGTGAAAATAACCCTCATGCTTTTTCTCATTGGACTCCCCGAAAAACTCGCGTGTTTGTAGGTGTGATTGTAGAACGAATCCGGGGTTTTCACTCTTGCCATACTAATTATTGACTTGAGTTGATAATATTTTCTTGGCTCTAGCCTTGGCTAAAAAAGCTAGCATAGGGCTATATGGATAATTCGGGCAGTTTTTATAGGAGCTAAGCAAAATGCCAAATAGATTTCCTGCCAGGTTCTTTATCGTCTCCCTCACAGCGCTTTCGCTGGCAGTCACAACCTTGACGCCAACACATGCTGGAAGTGTGATGGATCTGCTGCCAGGTGGTGGGAGTAGCAAAGGTTACTTAGGTATTGATTTTTCAGAGCGTCAACCTGGCTATGGTGAGAATGTATCAATCATCTCTTCAAACCTGCCATCAACGCCAAGTACTACACCGAGCACTTATCTTTGTTCATCAATAAGTGATGCAAATTGTTCGAAGGGCTCATTCGTCAGGGCGCAATTAATTTTGCCACCTTGCGCAACTGCGAATCAATTGATGTGTATCGAAGGTTTAAGTCTTGGAACTTCGGCGACAGATATGGAGCCTGCGGTTTTAGATCACGAAGTTAAATCACTGACAACTCCAGAGGATGTGGCCCTTAGCTTGCCGCGCGGTGGTGGTCCAAGTTTGTGGAAATCGCCAAAGCTTGCCAATAAATCTGGAAACTTTACCTATGGCGTAATAGCACGTGTTGTATACGTTCAGAATCGAGGAGGCGTTGGTGCGGCTGGCAAAAGTAATGCGCCACTTACATTGACTTCAATGACCTTGAGCGTTGTTCCTGTATCGCAAAAGTCTGGAAAGTATTACCCGTTAGAAAGTTATGAGGAAGTCAACGCTGCTGGTTCTACTTCTTACGGTGTTCGCCCAACTGGACGCGATTATGATGATCTATCAAATTGTGCGTGGGTCGAATCAGGTCTTTGCGCACAGTATGAAGATTTTGCAGATAATACGCGCGTAGCATTGACGATGCGCATGGGCGCTGAATTGACTGGCTGGCTCTATGGTCGAATGAGTGAAGTTGACGTTAAAGTCGATCCCATTGATGCCAAGAATAATCGCATAAAAATTGAGGCCCTACCTGTCAATGCGCCGGGAGCATTCGGATATATAAAGAAGAGTGAACTGATAAATAACCCCACGATAGATGCCCGCGTGCGTTTAGGATCAGGAACTTTTGGATACAACCAGATGATGCAGAGCGAAGGTTCTCAAGTTGGTAGCTATGACCCAGTTGGAAACTTTGAGGATTTCGCAGCATTTGAGCCGATCTTAAAGACTAAATCAGGTTATCGCGCGCAATGGGTTGTCTCCGCTGGTGCAAGTGCTAATGGATATCAAGCAACAAGTGGTAATTCTTGTTTTGATGAAAAGACACAGGTGCTTGGAATTGTTACAACCAATGCAATGGTCTACTCCCCTTCTGCCCCTGAGTTTAAGGATGGTGCACTCAATTACAAGGTTGCAGGCCTACACCTTATGGATGATGGCAAGACGCTCACGCGCGGAAGCTATGACTTGGCGATTCGATCATCGGTAGCACGATGTGTTTATGGATTTTCGAATGCACCATTTCGGGCATCTGTTTCAGTTATAAATGCCGATGGCAGCGAACAAATAATTGGTACCGAGACTGTGCGCGAAGATGCCAAACGCGAATGGTTATTTCTCTCTGCTAGGAATTTCACTTTTTCTACTCCAACCATTCGTGTGAAGTTAACCCAGGAAAAGCAGGCTGTAGTCGCTAAAGCACCGGCGAAGAAGGTGGTAACCACGACACTTACTTGCCTAAAGGGGAAGATTGTCAGGAAGGTGACAGCCATTTCACCTAAGTGCCCAGCAGGCTTTACGAAAAAATAGTTTGTGCGGGAGATATCCCGCCGATAGTAGATGTGCCAACGTTGTCGGGTTCTAGCCTTCATTGGGTAGGCACTGTAGATTTTCTTCATGAAAAAAACTTGGATCTTTGTTGCGCTATTGGCGCTCGTGTTTCCAATTGGACTCAGCGCTGAGGCAACTGCTGAAGAGAGCACTACTGCTACTGCCATTACGTGCGCGCAAGGTGGTGTCTGCAATTTGGGCGACATCGGCCCTGGCGGTGGAATTATTTTTTATGTACGAAGCGAAAAATCGTTTTATGTTTGGAAGAACGGCAATGCTGAAGCCGATCTTGCATATGCAGCCGATGGATGGAAGTACCTAGAAGTAGCGCCCAAAACATGGTCTGGAAGAAAGAGTGATCCAAAAATGGATTGGTGCACTAACACCGACGTCCGCGCGGCCTGGACAAAGGATCTGCAAGGTCGTGATTGGTATGCAAAATGGGTAAAAGGAAAAACTCAATCTGGTTTCTTGGCCAGTACCGGGTATGGAAATTCAGAAATAATTGCAAAGAACTGTAAATCTGGTGCGGCAACAGCTGCGCGAAAATATCGTGGGGGTGGAAAATCAGATTGGTACCTGCCTCGAATCACAGAGCTAAAACAACTCGTATTCTTTGCTGGCGGAATTTTTGAACCAACTAGTACCTGCTGCATCAAAGATTTCCCAAAGAAGCAAAGTTCCTCCTTTGCATCCAGCGCATATGCCATCAATTGGGGTAACGGGTATTGGGCCTCAAGTTTCACATTTGGAAAACTTGCTAACCAATGGCAAGGCCAAGATCGTATGAGTTTGGGATCAAATGCCCCAGGTAGTGGACTTCCATTTGTGAGGCCAATTAGAGCGTTCTAGCCAATCAAATTATATTGGTGTTGATTAGAATTGTGCGATGAAGCATTGGATTGCAATAGTTGTAGTGGCGCTGATGCTCAGTGGATGTTCTCAAAAGGCTGCATTTGAAGAGATCGTCGATGGCACCTGTTCTAGTGAGGAAGCGCAATTAGTTGAGGCACATATCTCGGCTCAGATCGATGCAATTGCGAAAGAGAAATGGGATTCTGCTTACTCATATGCCTCACCAGCATTTAGATCTGCGGTGGAGTTAGATCAATTTGTTTTCATCATCGGCACGCAATATGGAATGCTCATTGAGAATCAGGGCTATTCATTTAGTAGTTGCACTCTTGCAAATAGTCAGATTACTCAAGAGGTTGGAGTCAAAAGTGAAAGCGGGCTCACTAATCTGACGTACACACTCTCGGTGAAGGATTCGGTACTTGGAGTTGAATCAGCAGTTGTTGGTGAAACTGATACTCAATTAGCTACTTAGTTTTTTGAGCACGAAGATGTGACCACATATTGATTTTCAATATTGACTTGCAGTAACGCAAAAATCCCCGCTAACACATGAGCACTTTCGCACTCAGTATTAGCGGGGATTTTCTAACTTGCTAGATTATGGCAACCAGGTGAAGCGACCTTCACCAGTTTTCTGTGTGTAGCGTGTATCAGTTGATGGTACTTCTGGTAGGCCTGCGGCGTTCTTTGCAAAGCTCAAGAGATAGTCATAGAGAGCCTGTTCGTAAGAGACTCCGAATGCAACCTTGGTCAATTTTACGAATGTTGGATAGTTATCTCCACCATCGGCAGTGAATTGATTTGTAACAATTGTGACAGCTGGTGCACCTGTAACAACTGCTCCATTTTTGACAATGGCGCGACCATCAGCGAGTGTGATTTCCTTTACTCGCTTGCCAGGTAATGTAATTGTTCCAGCATTATCAGCACCTGTTGGATTTGAGACCACAGTTGCACTTTCAGATCGTGAACACGAAACCTTCATTCCGCTTATTTGAAGGAACTGTCCGCCACCTGCTGTGCTAACTGAACATGATCGCTCGAAAATATCTTTCATATCTGCAGCGCTGACATTTGTCACCGCAACAAGGCGATTATCGAAGGGAAGAAGGTCGAAGGTATTGCCTCGGTTGATTGCACCGACAAGACCATTTATTGGAAGTGTTGTTCCTCCACCTTGTCTAATACCACCACCGTTTTGTACGGCAACTACTGGATTAGCACTTCCTGCTGCAGGTAAGCCAACTGCTGCTGCTCGTGTGGAGTATGCCTGCATAAATGCATCAGCTACTAAATTTCCACCATTTGTCTCAGCAGTTCTTACACCAAGAACAGTTGCACTTCCACGATCTGTGGCAAATACGATCTGACTTGAAGCAATCGGTTTAGCCAATCCAACTAAACAAGCATTGAGTGGCTTTTCAACTGAATCAACGATGCGCTTATCTGGGCTGACAACATCTCTGATACCAAGTGAGCCAGCAACAGATGATGCTGGAACAACGCGACGTGGATATGAAGTGGTTTTGTTATATGAGCTCAACTTGCCATCTTCATCAAATGAAACATCAAAGCGACCGAGGTAGTTGTAATTTCCCTTAGTTGTAATCAGTGGAACATCAACACCATTGGCATCTTTGACCATCTCAGGGTACTTACCGACAGCCTTACCTTCACCTGGAATAACTTGAATGCTTTCGGCAACATCTGGGCTAGTCAATAGATCATCTCCACCACCGGCAACAGCGACATCCACATTCTTCAACAGGGCTACTAGCTCCTTGTCGTATGCAACACCTTGCAGGTGGCTAACGAGAATGATCTTGTTGACGCCCTGTTTTTCTAGCGATTCGACCTGCTTGTTGATCAGTTCGGCTGTGCCTTTGATATCAATAGTTGTGACTTTAGCTGTTCCTGGTGAAGAGATTGTTCGAAGGGTTGGAGTAATAGCACTGACAACTCCAAAGATTGCCCCTGTTGTGTAATCCTTGTGAATGTAGGACTCTCCAACTTTCTTACCAACAACTCTTCCACGAAGAATCGGCTTTGACTTTACGGACACTGATGAAAGATCAGTGTTAGCCGAGAAATCTAGATTTCCTGAAATGAACTGGTAGCGAACCTTTTGTGAAAAAGAGTCGATGTAGCGCTTGAGGAATCCTGTTCCATAATCAAATTCATGGTTTCCTAAGATGTGAACGTCGTAGGGCATCATCGATTGCGCAAGACCGTCATAGACAGGGATAGTCGAAGTGGGATTTGCAGGCTCTGAGCAGATTAAATTCTTGCTAGCAAGGAATGAATCTCCAGCGTAGACAGAGAGCACAGCATTATTTGCTTGCTTGGCTGCGGAAATTTCTCGCTTCATCACTGTTGAAAATGCTGCAGCACTTCCGTAGATTAATTTTCCTTGTGGGAGTGCGTAAGACTGTTCTGGCAAAAGAGCAGATTCGCCATCGTTATTATGCAAAATAGTAAGGGTTACGGCTCTTCCTGAATCTGAGTATGTGCTTGCTTCAGCGATTGACATCGGAGCAAATAGTGCTGTTACTGCTAATGCCGCGATGGCATTCTTGATTTTCAAAGTGTCCTCCATGAGGTCTAAGTAAGTTTCGGGTGAACTTCATTTACTCTCGGGAGGGGCCCTTGAGTCAGCGAGAGAGTAATTTTCAACCGTGAATATAAATGACTTACTTAGGTGAACAAAGATTTAACTTCTGGCAAAAGATTGCTACTGGCGTATAGAGGAGTTCTCTAAATACCTAAGGTTCCAAGCACGATGATTATCTATTCAAATACTGCTAACCCCAAGGTCTGGCATCAATTGGATCTTCCCAACTTGAAATCGGTGCTTGAAGTGGCTGATCAATCCAACAGAATCTTCCATTGACCGAATCACTTTCGGTACTTACTAACTTGAGAACAAGATCCATTGCTTTCTTTGGATGATCTCCACCAGTTTTTTCTACCCAATCCACCCAGGCTTTGTAATCACTGCCGATTTCACCCAGTGCTTCTGCTTTGATTTTGATATCGGCCCACATATCACTTTGAACATCGCCTGGATGAATAACATTTGCAGTTACGCCAGAGCCTGCAATTTCGGCAGCAATGTGGCGAGTGAGTTGGTTGAGTGCAACCTTTGATGTGCCATAGGCGCTATTCAGTGGCCCTGGTGGATGTAGCGCTGCTGCAGAGCTGAGATTAATGATTCGGCCCCACTTGCTTTTGAGCATTGCGGGCAAGAAATAGTGCGCTGTGTAATACGGAGCGATGGCATCGATAACTATTGTTTGAGTCCACTGGGCAGGGTCGCTCTTATGAACTAAATCGATGGGACCAAAGACCCCTGCAGCATTGACAAGAATTTGAACGACGCCATGTTCTTTTGATACTTGCTTCTCTAATCTTTCAATGAATGAAGCATCACTCACATCGCCTCTGATGCTAATAATTAGTGATTTTTGAGAAGCAGAGAGATCACTTGTTTCCATGGCAGAGCGAGAGACTGCAATAACTTTATGGCCATCATCGGCTAGCCCTAATGCAAGCTGTCTTCCAATGCCGCGGCTCGCACCGGTTACTAGAGCAAGTTTCTTGTCAGACATTATTTCTAATTACCTGCTTTTGTTTCAAGATGGAAAACTTCGCGAAGTTCAGTTGAATTTACGATGCCATCTGAATTGAATTCCATCAATGGGTTCATCAAAACTCCCCAGCGATCGTGGACTTCTGAGTGCCACAAACGGTCCCAGGCTTCAACATTAGAAATAACTGAATAAAGAACGAGCACTGGATCGTTTTCGAAGATTGTTATTTCAGCGATACCTGACTTTTCAATCTCAGCCACTAACTCTCCCCAGATTTCATCATGGTGCTTCTTATATGTTGCCAAACTCCCTGGCTTCAGTTTCATAATAAAGGCTCTTCTGATCATTGTCTCCTCTTTCTATTGCACTTGGTTTGGATTGTGAAGGTAAAACTATTCATTTATTAATCTTATGAGTTCGGCGTCGTCGACATCGCTGACATCTCCCGTGCTAACGCCATCTTTGATTATGACAATGCGATCGCACAAGGCTGTGAGTTCAGATATTTCTGTGGATCTGAACAAGATACCTTTTCCTTCTGCCGCTATTTCTCTGACCAAACGGAAGAGTTCCACTTTGGCGCCGATATCAACACCGCGCGTTGGGTCGTCAAGCAAGACTAGGCCTGGACTTATTTCTAGCCATTTTCCAATAACAACTTTTTGCTGGTTACCACCTGAGAGATTTCCAACTCGAACATCTATATTTTCTGCCTTGATAACAAATTTCTCAACTAATTTGGTGGCTGTTGCAATTAATGCGTTTTTGGACAGAAGAGCAGTGCCTTGTTTGTATCCACCAATAGAGACGTGAGACAAGTTATCTGAGACGCTTCGCTCCATCATGAGTCCAACACGCTTTCGGTCAGCAGGAATGAGAGCAACTCCATCTTCTACTGAATTTTGCGGACTCAACCTCTCTTTTTCTACACCTTCTATCTTTACTGTGCCCGAAGCTTTTGGGCGCGCACCGAAAAGTGTTTCTAGAAGTTCGTCAGCGCCTGAGCCAATCAGGCCTGCAACTCCAACAATTTCACCTGCTGCAACGTTGAGAGATACATCAATAATTTGGCGACCATTACTGAGGTTATGAACTTCTAATACTTTTTCTTTCCTTGAATATAGATTGCTGCTGCCTAACTTCTTTCCAATTGATACACCAGATTTTTCACCAACAATTCCTGCGATCACAGTTGGGATATCTAGATCTTTGGCTGGCTTAGTCAGTACTAATGAACCATTGCGCAAGATAGTTATCTGCTGAGCAACCGCAAAGACTTCATCTAGTCTGTGAGATACATATAGAACGGTTGTTCCTTGTTCTGGCAATAACTTCACTAAATCAAGTAGTCGCTTGCTTTCGCGCGCATTGAGCGCTGAAGTAGGTTCATCTAAAATAAGTAGTTTTGGTTTTTCAATAAGAACTCGTGCAAGTTCAATGAGTTGCTGATCAGAGAGGGTGAGTTCGCCTACCTTTTGATATAAATTGACTTCGAGTCCAATTGACTTCAATACGGGCATTGCGATGTCTGCCATTTTCTTTTTTGCTACAAAGGGCCCGACTGTCATTTCATGGTTAGGAAAAAGATTAGTCAGCACATCACGATGTTGAAACAAGCGCAATTCTTGGTACATAATTCCAATTCCCATTTTTGCGGCAGATTGCACGCTAAATGATGAGAACTTCTCCCCCATGACTTCAATGCTGCCTTCATCGGGCGTGACGCCACCCGAAAGTATTTTCATAAACGTCGATTTACCCGCACCATTTTCACCAACTATGGCATGAACCTTATTTGCTTCTAAATCTAAATCTAGGCCGTTCAAGGCTTTCACTCCGCCGTAACGCTTAGCCAAACCACGAACGGAGATCACGTTATCAATTGAATGTGAATTCATTGCATGACCTCCGTTCGTAGATCTGACTTAGTTATTTGTAAGTATTAAGCAGATTCATCAGCTATTGGCTTTAAATTTTTCTTCCAATTTTTGATGTATCCCTTTACAAGAGGGTCGTAGTACTTACGAGTTGCTGAAGGTGATGCTGACATCTTTTGGAGCTGTGCAAATGTCAGCGGCTTTGAACCAAATGGTTCAATAACTGAAGTTGCAGTAACGATTTCAGTTCCTGCATCAATGAAGCCTGACTTGTTGATTTTGATCTTGTTACGGATGCTGTCAACCAACATATATACAGGCAGGTAGCCCTGGATAAATGGTGTCTGGCCTAGGCTGATGTGTGCGGTTCCATTTTTTAGTGCCGCTAGATTTCCTGTTGTGAGGTCATAACCTGCACCGATTGTCTTAGATCCCGAGACGGCAGCATTTACTTTTCCAATGCTCTCAACATCTGGTGCGCAAAGTCCAACCATTGCAAGTGCATTTGGGTTAGCCGCAAGAAGTCCCTGCCAAGCAGCGAAGTTTGCTGCAGCATCAACCTTTACATCTGATGGCCCAATGATCTTAATGCCAGGTGCCTTAGCGAGGCTTTCTTGAAGACCTTTCGAACGGTTTTCAAGTACTGGGAATCCTGGGAAACAGTTTCCGACGATGACATCGCCCTTAGCACTGGCTCCGCCGATCTTTTCCAGAACCATCTTTCCTAGAAGACGACCAGACTCAACTGACTTCTCGCCAACGTATGGCGCATTTACGCCATCAACGAATCCGTTGAATTGAACGATAGGTGTTCCAGCCTTTATGACATCGTTTAGGCCTTTCTTCATTGAAGCAGATGGAACAGATGTTGCAATTCCATCAACACCAGATGCGGCAAGATTCTGAACGGCGGTGAGTTGAGCATCGCCTTCAGCACCTGCTGGGCCAGTTACCTTAATAGTTACCTTCAAATCTTTGGCAGCCGCTTTGGCGCCATCGATAATTTGATTGATAAATGGATTACCAATTACGTGTACGACGAAACCAATTGTGAGCTTCTTCTCTGCTGCTTGCGCAGGAGTTGCAACACCATTAGCTGTTAGCACCATGCCCGTTGTAAGTGCTAGAGCACTCCAACGCGCCTTGCGGCTCTTTATTTGCATCTTATTCTCCCTAATTTATTCAAGCAGTGTCCCCCATGGACAAAGTTGAAACTTGTTTAGCTAATTCGCTCGATTTTTTCGAACTCGAACGATCTGATCAACGCCAATTGCAAAGATGATTACTAATCCCGTTACAAGAGTGCTCCACACTGCATCGATACCAAGGAATACAACACCTACTCCAATTACGCCAACGATAAGTGCTCCATAAAGAGAGCCCCACACTGTTCCTGCTCCACCTGATAACGCTGTTCCACCGATAATGGCAGCAGCGACAACGGGAAGTAATAAATTTGCGCCAGTTGTTGGATCAACTGCGCCACGAAAGCCAAGAAAAAGAACTCCACCGATTCCAGAAACAAATCCCATAAGTGCGCAGACAAGTATCTTTGTTTGCTTTATTGGGATACCCGCCAATCGAGCGGCTTCTGGATTACTTCCTATTGCAAGAATTCGATAACCAAAACGAGTCTTGTGAAGCATCAGGTGCAAAACTACAAAAGCAAGTACAACAAAAATAAGAATGATTGGGATTGGAGTTTCAATATCTCCACCAAGTGCTCTAAAGAAAATATTCGTAGTTATTTTTTCATCCGTTGGAACAACTGAACCAGATTTATTAGTGATGAGTGATATTCCCTGATACACAGATGCTGTACCTAAGGTAACAATGATGAGTGGAAGGCGCATAAAAACTGTGAGCACACCGTTGATTGCGCCCATTGCTCCGCCTGCAATAATCCCAATGATGATTGCAATCCACACTGGAACTCCAGCAATCATTGAAACTCCAGCGATTACGGCAGAGAGATTGAGAATCCATCCAAAGGAAAGATCAATTTCTCCCATTGAAAGTAAATAAACAATGCAACCTGCAAGTAACGCAGATATTGAGTAGCTCGCGGCCAAATTGAGAAGATTTTCTGGTTTGAGGAATGTTGGTCGCAAGAACCCGACAATGGCTACGAGGAGGAGCAGTGCGAAAATCACACTGGTCTCCTCAGGGAATCTAAACCGACGTGACTTGGTAGATGCACGCTGAGACATAGGGGCTCCCCTTCCAAGAAAGGTCTATTGGAAAGCTTTCCAGTCACGAATAGTAAACTCTCATGTAGATTGGCTGTCAATGGGATTGCCATAGAACTTCTACCTGGGGTAGCCGTGAAGGCTCAAGCTATGAGGGAACTCCACATTGCCTGCATAAATAGCCGACTCACTTGACGGAGTAGATGAAAGTCTTATTAGGCTTCTCGGCATACAGATGGCAAAGGTGGGGCAGATGAAGTCAGTCCGTAAATTCGGGGCAGCGATGCTTGCAGCCCTTCTCTTGGCATCAACAATGCAGGCCAATGTTGCGCAGGCGGGCGTGAAGATTTCACCTAACGTTGTAAGTCTTGGATTAAATTTCAAAGAAAATAGTGAACTAGGCAGAATGCCATCAGTTCTCTTTGCTCAAGGCGATATCAATGTTCAAGAGAGTTGGCTCATATGCCAAGACCTGGCTGACAAAATTTGTACAGACGCTCCCGAAATGTTCGGTTATACCAATTGGGATATTTGTTCAGACACAACAAACATTGCATGTATTGCCGAAATCTGGGCAGTCGATGCAAGTGGAAATAGAACCGCTGGACAGTATGTAAAGACTGCTCCCAACGATCCTCGATACGTAGTCAAAGAGAATGCTTCTATCAACTTGCCTCAGAGCACAGGCATGGGCGCTGTGTGGAAATTGCCAGGAGTAATAAATAGCGCGGGTAAAGATACTTATTTTGTTTCCGTGCAATCAGTAATTAATCAACGAAAATCTCCGGGGACACCAGTTGCAAATATAAAATTGAGTTTGAGTGACCTTACAGCAGGAATTATGCCGGTCGAAGAAATTTTGGGAACGTTCCAATTGACTACAGCCACCGATACTAGAAATGGTGGAAGATCATGGGGCAGCAATGGAACCCAATATGCACCCGATAGATCGGCATGTGCTGCAACTGATTTAAATGCCTGTCAAGCAATTCGAGAATTTCCGACAGGATATCGATTTGGAATAACACTTCGAATGGGAAAAAAGCCTGAAGGTTGGTATCACGGCCGCCTCTATCTTCCTACAATTGTGACAAAGGATTGGAAGAGCGGCGCAGAAATCTCAATTGAAGCAGAGCCAGTCAAAGTTCCATCACTTGATTTCTTAGTTCCTAATGCAGAAATCCCACAGAAGATTCGAGATTTACTACTCACTTATGAATACTTTGGAGTAAGTGGTGATGGAGTCAATCCAACTAAGATCACTGAAAACATGTCAGGGCCAAGAGCTTTGGACCTCGTCTCAGGCTTCGTGCCCTCCTATAAAGATAAGGCAACATCGACAGATTATTACTGGTCTTTCAAAACGCTGAACTACGGCAAAGACGATTCAACGCGCAAGTGCTCTGATGACACTGGAAACCTAGCGGGATTAGTAACTACAAACGCGCTTGCATATGCAGCCGGTCCCCCAGTATTTGATAAGGAAACTAGTTCACTTTCATACAAGGTTTCATCCCCACACTTTGAGGCTAGCGGAGTTGAGGCATCAGGTTCTTATGATCTGAGCTTGCGCAGCGACGTTGCTCGTTGTATTTATGGATTTAGTAAAGCACCGATTAGAGCTGAGATTTCGATTACTTCAACAGAGGGCGAAAAGAAGGTTGCAACAACTACTGTCAACGAAAAGAACGGATGGCTTTATTTATCGGCCAAAGGATTTACTTTCTCCACACCTCTTATCAACGTGAAGTTATCCCAGGATGTAGTTATCGCGGGGCCAACAAAATCGGTTGCAAAGAAATCGACTTCTATTACTTGCGTGAAGGGAAAGACCAGTAAGAAAGTAACTGGCGCAAACCCTAAGTGCCCAACTGGTTATAAGAAGAAGTAAGGGTCTTACTTACTTCTAGAACTTCTATAAGCACGCCAGGCCCCGGTGCTGCCTAGTGCCCAGATAACTAGTAATGGCTGAAAGAGTAAACGTATAAAACGCGCTTGATCGCTATCTAATCCGAAGGCATCGACTTTGTTGATGTATTGCGAAATATTTCCCCAAAAGATTGCGACAAAAAATAGTGCAACTAAAGCGCCAACTTGAACACGGTATTTCCATAATGCAATGAGGCTCAGCCCTAAGACAATTTCGACTACACCAGATGCTAGAACTACAAAGTCTGCATAATCTTTGAACAGAGTTGGAACTTGTGCTTGAAACTCTTGGCGACTCGTTGTCAGGTGTCCGATGCCTGCATAGGCAAGTGCGAGCCCAAGAATGATTTGAGGAACTCTTCGAAGAAGTTGCATGTGCGATAACTTATAACTCAATTAGTTTGAGGGCGGCAAGTGCGCTGTCATAGCCTTTATCTTCTTTGCTTCCAGCACGTCCAGAGCGCGCGATCGCTTGATCAAGATCATTACACATCAAGACTCCGTAACCAATGGGCTTTGAGAACTTGAGTTGAACATCGATGATGCCTTGTGTGACACCTTGGCAGACATAATCAAAATGTGGAGTCTCTCCTTTGAGTACTAGACCAAGGCCAACGACTGCATCAAAACCTTTTTCAAATGCCTTTTGCGCAGCAAGTGGAATCTCAAAAGAACCTGGAACAAATATGACCTCAATTTTTCCTACCTTTGCCTCATCCAGTGCGCGGATAGCACCTGCGATGAGATCGTTGCAAATATCTAAATGCCAAGATGAAGAGATGATGGCAACTTTTGCATTCGGTAGATGTGGGATTGTGAGATCGGGTGCGTGGCCGGCCATTATTTTCCTCCAGTTACTTGTGTTGAAATATGTCCAAGGCGATCTGCCTTTGTTGCTAAGTACTTTGCGCTAAATTCATTAGGAGCAATCTCAAGTGAGATTTGTTCACATGTAATGCCATTGCTAGTGACGGCTTCAATCTTTTTAGGATTACTCGTCAATAACTTGATAGAAGTCAGGTTGAGGTTTTTGAGAATTGAAATCGCTTCAGACCAATCACGCGAATCAATTTGGTGGCCAAGTTCCAGGTTCGCATCAACTGTGTCCCGGCCTTGATTTTGCAGGCCATAGGCCTTGAGCTTTTCTGTTAGCCCAATTCCGCGCCCTTCGTGATCGCGAAGATAGAGCACGTATCCGTAACCATAGTCTTCGATAGCTGCAATAGATTTTTGTAATTGCGCGCCGCAATCACAGCGCTGCGAACCAATGACATCTCCGGTGAAGCATTCGGAGTGGATGCGAACCAATGGGACTTTATTGCCCTGACCAAAGCGCATTACTACTTGCTCGCGATGTTTCAGGGATGGATATGTGGCAAGTGACCACACTCCATTTTCTAGTTGAACGTCTACCCATTCAAAATCATGGGCAGGAAAAGTTACAATCTTTGGAGATAGCGCAAGAGTTGCTTGGTATTCCTTGATCTGTGCAATTGAAATAATTGGAATGTTGACCTGTTCAGCAAAGTCTTTGAGAACGTCTCCCTTAGCCATCGAGCCATCTTCGGCGACGATTTCAGAGAGCAGCGCTGCTGGATATTTTCCAGCCAATTCGGCAAGCGCGATGCCTGCTTCAGTGTGACCACTGCGCGCCTTTAGACCATCAGCGTGTGCAATCAGTGGATAGATATGTCCTGGGCGAATGAAATCAGTTGGTTGCGATTTTGTGTTTGCAATAGCTTTAATCGTCGCGCTTCGCTCAATTGCACTTACTCCAGTTGTTAGTCCTTCGATGAAATCTACGGAGACTGTAAAGGCTGTCTTTCGTTTATCTTGATTATTTTCCACCATGTAAGGCAAGCGCAGTTCGTGAGCGCGCTGGGCTGTAATTGCAACGCACAAGATTCCAGTGGTATGGCGAACCATAAAGGCAGTCTTTTCTGCGCTGGCATATTCTGCCAACATGATGATGTCGCCCTCGTTTTCACGATCATGATCATCGATGACGATAACCATCTCACCGCGAGCAAAGCGCGCAAGGACATCTTGGAAATTATTTTCCATCAATAGCCCCCTTAGAAATTAGGCGCTCAACATATTTAGCCAAGATATCGACCTCGACATTAATGAGATCACCTGGCTTCTTCTGGGAAAGATTAGTTTTAGCAAGTGTTTCAGGAATAAGCCAGACGGTAATTATCTGTGTTGCATCATCGATAGAGCCAACAGTTAGGGAAACTCCATCGAGAGTAATCGATCCTTGCGCAACAACATATTTCAAAAGATGTTCTGGGGCTTTGATATCAAACTGTGCCCACTTATCCCCCGGCACTATTTGCACCATCGTTGCAGTGCCATCAACATGTCCTTGAACAATATGGCCGCCCATGCGCATATCTAATGTGGCAGCAAGTTCTAGGTTTACAAGTGAGCCAACTTCTAATTGAGCAAGGGAAGTTAGGGAGAGTGTTTGCACCATGACATCTGCGGTGAATGAGTCGCCAGTAATTGAAGTAGCTGTGAGGCATGTGCCATTGACTGCGATGGAATCCCCCAGTGATAAGCCAGATACCGACTTTGGTGCGCTGATTGTGAAAATTGCCGAACTCTCGCCTCGTGTGATTTCTTTTACTGTTCCGAGTTCAGAAACTAATCCTGTAAACATTTAGCGCCCCTTCACTGCATAGTGAGATTTGATATCGCTGCCGCAGCGCTGCACAGAGATAAGTTCTAGATCCAGGTGATCATCAAGGGTGGTAATTCCAAGGTTGCTCACAAAGTCTTTTCCTGCGCCAAGTACTTTTGGTGCCTGATACATAACGAGTTCGTTGATATTTCCTGATTTCAAGAGCGCAGAACCAAAGGTGGGGCCGGCTTCAACAAGGACTTGATTGAATCCTTCTTGACTCAGCAGGTTCATAAGATCGGGAATTGATTTGCTTTTGACTACAACTGTGCGCGCCTCGTTATCAAAGACCTTATTGGCGGCAGGCACTTCTTGCTCACCGCAAATGATGCGCACAGGCCGCGCGCTATGACCACGTGGAATCAGATGTGGGTTATCAACGATGGCTGTATTGGTGCCAATGAGAATTGCATCAGATTGTGCACGTACTAATTGAACATCTTCACGAGATTCTTCCCCGGTGATCCACTGCGACGTTGAATCACTTGCTGCAATTTTTCCATCAAGAGTTGTAGCGACTTTCCAAACCATCAATGGCTTGCCACTTTGTACTTTATGTAACCAGGCACGTTGAACGAATTCGAGTTCGGCAGAATGGATATGTTCAACTTCGATTCCTGCAGATTTCAGAACCTGCGCTCCCCCAGCTGCAATTGGGTTCGGGTCACTCACTGCGAAAATAACTTTTGTGATACCTGCATCAATAATTGCCTGAGTACATGGCGGAGTTGTGCCTGTGTGCGCACACGGTTCAAGGGAAAGAACCATCGTTGCTCCGCGCGCAAGGGATTGTGCGCTTTTGAGTGCAATGACTTCTGCGTGATCAGGAGAAATTTTTCGATTATGAAAACCAGATGCGATGAGTGCGCCATCGGATGAATAAATGGCAGCAGAAACATTTGGGTTGGGAGTACTCACTCCTAAGCCGGCAAGGCTGAGCGAGCACAGATGCGCGTAGGCGTCATCGATAAACAAGGTGCACCGATTCCGCTGTTATCTCTCATCCGGACTTTAACCGTCGGTCTCAGAGTTTCACTGAGTCAACCGCCCATTGGATATGTGCGGGTCGCGGACTATAACCGCCGGTTCGAAA
>CAMCCH010000018.1 GCA_945873335.1 Bifidobacterium breve
GAGCGCGTTATCCGCAAAATTGTCGAACGCTACAAAGATCATCCATCAATTATTGGCTGGCAAGTAGATAACGAACCAGGGCTTGAGCTTTTCCATAACCCACACGCATTTGCAGAATTCAAAGAGTATGTAAAGGCAAAGTACAAAACTATTGAGAATCTCAATCATGAATGGGGACTGGTCTACTGGTCACATCAAATAAGTGATTGGGAAGATATTTGGCTACCTGAAGGAAATACAGATCCGACCTATGATCTTGATTGGCGCACATTCCAATCACAACTGACCACAAAATATATTAGCTGGCAGGCAGATATTGTCCGCGAGATTGTTCCGGCAAAACATTTTGTTACAACATGTATTGATTTAGGTCGCGCTGGCAGTGATGACAATGAGATGTCCAAGAATCTCGATCTCACTTCAGTCAATGTCTATTACTCACCACAAGATGGTTTGATGCATCCACAGCCTGAGAAAATTCAAGGTGGAACACCATGGACCGCGCGCCATTCAGGACCAGGACTTGTTTATCTCCTTGCAAATATGGCGCGTGGCCTAAAACAAGAAAACTTCTTAGTTACCGAAACAAATGCAACAATGCTTGGACACCCACCAAATTCAGGAATGTTTCCTCCCTACCCGGGTCAATTAGAGCAAGTAGCTGTTGCACTAATTTCTCGCGGCGCTGAAATGGTGGAGTACTGGCATTGGCACACAATTCCATTTGGTCACGAAAGTTATTGGGGCGGAATCCTTGGTCATAATCTTCAACCAGGCCGCACCTATGAATCCTTCAAAGAAATCAGTGCCACGCTCTCCAAATTAGGCCCACGTGCACTAGGGCTGACACCAGTAAGTGAAGTGGCAATGTTGATCTCTGCTCAGAGTCGATGGGCAATGGAATTTCAACCAGCGCTTCGCACTGAAGCATCGGGGGCTCCCCTTGGCGATAAAGAGTCATATAGAAAATTTCTCAATACATTTAGTGATCTCTTCTATGCATCAGATTTACATGTGCAGTTCTTTGCCGAAGACCAACTTCCAAGTGATCCTGCTGAATTAGTTAGAACACATCCAGTTTTCTGTATTCCTGGTTATTACATTGCGAATGAAGAAGTTTTGAAATATGCAGTTGAGTATGCCCGTGCTGGTGGACACCTCATCGTTACACCACGAACTGGATATGCAAATCCAAAGGGAACAATAAATACTCATGTAATGCCAGGTGTAATGCGAGAGGCACTTGGGGTGCATTACAACGAATTTAGTCACTTGACTCTGCCATTAGGCATAAAGGGTTTTGGTCAAAAGAATGCAGGTTCAACCCACTGGGTAGATGGACTCATTGTCGATGATGCAAGAGTCATGGCTACTTATGATCATCCCTTCTTCAAAGATTTTCCCGCAGTTACTACAAAAGAATTTGGCAAAGGTCGTGCTACCTACATTGGAACGTTGCCAAACTATGAATTGAGTAAAGGGATTTCTGAGTGGGTACGCTCACTCATTACAAAGAGAGAACTTCCACACTCTGATTCCCAATCAGTGCGCACTAACTCTGCAATAACAAAAGATGGTAAAACAATTCATTTCATTTTCAATTGGGGCTGGGATATCGCAAAGGTAAAACTTCCATTTACTGCCACAAGTTTGCTCACAAATGTGAAAGTAAAAAGCCTTGAATTAGGTGCCTGGTCATTTGAGGTTATTGAACAAGAATAATTCCCTTTTATACGGATGCATGCTTGAATAATCCCCGTTATCGCTCACATGGCGATCGGAGAGGGTTTTATGGCAAAGCGGCCACCCTCCATGTTTGATGTTGCACAAGCCAGCGGAGTCTCACATCAAACAGTTTCGCGAGTTCTCAATAATCACGAAAGCGTAAGTGATAAGACGCGTGCAAAAGTATTAGCGTCAATGGAAAAATTGGGATACCGACCAAACCTTGCAGCACGTGCATTAGTTACAGGAAAAAGTTCAACTATCGGTGTACTCAGTTATGACACGACGCTATTTGGGCCGGCATCAATGCTTCATGCAATACGTGAATCTGCTCGCGACGTTGGATATGCACTCAATACAGTTACTCTCAAGTCAATTGACCGTGAAAGCGTTGAGAACGGAATACAAGAACTTATAAATGCAGGTGTTGATGGGCTTGTAATTATTGCTCCGCATTATGTTGGAGATAAGCCCTTTAGCAACATTCCCGGAAGTGTTCCTACAGTTATTGTTGAAGGTGAAGATGCGGGCAAGATTCCATCCGTCAACGTTGATCAAATTTTGGGCGCACAATTAGCAGTAGAGCATTTGATTAGCCTTGGACATAAACGAATCGCACATATTTCGGGACCAGAGAATTGGTTTGAAACACAAAAACGTATCGAAGGCTGGAAATGTGCACTTGATAAATCAAAGCTTTCAACAAAGTCACTAGTTGCAGGCGATTGGTCGGCGCGCTCTGGATATGAAGCCACAAAGGAAATCCTCAAGGATCCAAAAGTGACTGCGATTTTTGCAGCAAATGATTCGATGGCACTGGGCGCACTCAAAGCGCTCAGTGAGGCAAAGATTGCCGTACCCGCAAAGATGAGTTTGATTGGTTTTGATAATCTCCCAGAGTCGGAATTCTTAGTTCCAGAACTAACGACCGTTACCCAAGACTTCCAAGAGGTAGGAAAGCGCTCACTTGACCTGCTCATTGCCCAGATTGAGGGCAAAAAAATCTCGACAAAGCGCCTGGCTATCACCCCTACCTTGGCAATTAGGGCTAGTACCGCCAAAGCCCCCCATTAGTAACAGTTTGGTAACGTTCACAATTTCCACTTGACACCGTAAATGTGAACGATAACAATTCAGGTGTGCGCGTGAGCTCTCATTAGGTCCCCCTTCTGATTGCTTTTCAAAGTAATTGCCCGGGTTGGCGCATTCCCGTAGTGGGCGATTCATTACCCTCCGAAGCCACGATGGAAAGGAACTACATGATCAAGAGCAAAAAGCGCATTGCAGGTTTTTCTGCATTAGCACTTGGCATCATTCTCTCGACCACTGGTCTTTCTGCTGTTACTCAAGCATCAGCAGCTCCAGTGAAAATCAAAGTTTGGGCCTGGTACCCAAATATGAAAGAAGTTGTTGAAATCTTTA
The DNA here is from genome assembly GCA_945873335.1 of Bifidobacterium breve. Classification (GTDB taxonomy): domain Bacteria; phylum Actinomycetota; class Actinomycetes; order Nanopelagicales; family Nanopelagicaceae; genus Planktophila. The sequence continues at coordinate 3,148 of CAMCCH010000018.1, forward strand.
ACGCAACTCACTCAGATGTTCAGGTTGAATGGACAAATGCTGGAGCAGGCGGAGATGAATACACAAAGCTAAAGACTTGTATCAAAGCTAAAAAGGGTTGCCCTGACGTAGCGATGATCGAATTCCAAACTCTCCCAACATTTGCAATCCTTGATCCATTCGTGGATATGGGTAAGTACGGCGCCACAAACAAGGATGGCCGTTACGCAGCATGGGCATGGGCACAATCAACTAGCGGTACAAAGGTCAATGCAATTCCTGTTGACGGTGGACCGATGGCTATGTTGTATCGCAAGGATCTCTTTACAAAGAACAACATCAAGGTTCCTACAACTTGGGCAGAGTACAAAGATGCTGCAGCTGCAATTAAGAAAGTAAACCCAGATCAGTTCATCGCTACATATGGCAATGACTCAGGTTGGGCTACAGGTCTTATGTGGCAAAACGGTTGTACTCCATATAAGTACAACATGACAAAGTCAAAGGCAAACGTTGGAATCAAAATCAACCAAGCCAAGTGCAAGAGTGTTATTAATTACTGGGGCGACATGGTCACCAACAAGCTAGTTGATGACAAGTCATTCTGGGCAACAGATACTGGCAAGGGCTATGACACAGGTAAGTACTGGACATGGGTTGCTGCTGGTTGGACACCTGGTTATCTCGCAGGTCAGCTAAAGGACACAATCGGTGATTGGGCAGTTGCTCCAACACCACAGTGGAAAGCTGGCGGAGATGTTCACGGTAACTGGGGCGGTTCAAGCTTTACAGTTATGAAGCAGACAAAGCAGCCAGCCCTTGCAACAAAGGTTGCAATGGAGCTATATCCAACTCAGAACAAAATTACTAAGGGATCAGCATGGGATATCGGACTAAACTCCGCATTCTTGTATCCACTAGTAACAAAGGTTGAATCAAACCCTGAGTTCGCTGGTTACACATACAAGATCTTTGGTGATGCAAAGGTCAACCCAATCTATATCAATGCTTCAAATAAGCTCGGAGCATTTGAGTGGACACCATTCCAAGACTTCGTGTACGCCACAATGACAGATGAAACAACTCTGGCCATTTCTGGTAAGACACAGTGGAGTGCTGTTCTGGATACAGTGCAAGCAAAGGTTGTTGCATACGCTAAGAAGCAAGGCTTCAAGGTAACTGAATAACCTGTAAGTCATTTGTTTGTGGCGCCTCAGACCATCTGGGATGGGGCGCCACAAATAAATTTTTTTAGATTTCAATATTTATAAAATTGGAGAGTAGAAATGAAATTACGGCAATCATTAACCGGGTGGCTCTTTATGATCCCATTCCTCATCGTCGTATTTGCATTCCTTATTGCTCCATTGGGCTACGCCCTCTACCTCAGTACCCAAGCTGACACACTCGTTGGCGGACAAGAGTTTGTAGGATTTGAAAACTACATATTCTCATTGACGGATCCAATCTTCCTTGAAGGCGTCAAGCGCGTATTTATCTTTGGGCTTATTCAAATTCCAATCATGCTTTTCTTATCTACAGTCGGCGCACTTGTTATTGATGTAATAAATACACGCCTTTCCCGCACCTTCCGCCTTATCGCTTTTATGCCTTATGCAGTGCCAGGCGTTGTCGCAGCCCTTATGTGGGGCTTTCTCTACAGTGAATCATTCGGACCATTTGTTGGCATTGCCGAATCGCTAGGCGCAAAAGATTTCAACTTCTTCTCACTCAAAGTTTTCATTTATTCGATCTCAAACATTGTCACCTGGGCATGGACCGGTTACAACATGATCATTATTTATTCAGCTCTCCAAGGACTTTCTCGCGAGGTCTATGAAGCAGCAATCGTTGATGGCGCTACACAGGTTCAAATTGCAATCCGCGTAAAGCTTCCAGCAATCAAGAATGCAATCTTGCTCACCACAATCTTTGCAATCATTGGAACAATGCAGATATTTACCGAGCCTCGCATTTTGGCTCGTTATACAAATGCTGTGAGCAATGGTTATACGCCAAATATTTATTCATTCAACTTAGCTTTCGCGCAATCGCAGTTCAACTACGCAGCAGCGGTTTCATTTACATTAGCACTCGTTGTATTTGTGGTTACTTCAATCGTCTTAGCCGCTACACGTAGAAAGGGGCGAGTTGAATGAGCGTTCTAACAAGAAGTCCAAAGAAGTCTGGCTACTTAGCTCCACGTAGCACCACAGCAAACCTTGCCATGATTTTGGCAATTGGATATTTCATCGTGCCAATTATCTGGGTGGTTGTGAACTCAACAAAAGATAATCTTCAATTGTTTAGCACATTCTCATTGTGGTTTGGAACTGAATGGCACCTCATGGACAACCTCAGGGGATTGATGACCCAAGATGGTGGCCTGTACCTAACGTGGTTTCGCAACACAATTGTTTACTCTTTAGCTTCTGCAGTAGGTGCAACACTTATTTCGTCGATGGCTGGATATTCATTAGCCCGCTTTCATTTCAAAGGTCGATCAGTTCTTGAAGCTGGAATTCTTGCAATGGTTATGGTTCCAGCCACAGCACTTGTTATGCCTACATACCTCATGCTTTCAAAAATCAATCTTGTAAATACACCCTGGTCAGTAATTTTGCCTTCGATGCTGAGTCCATTTGGAGTTTTCTTGATTCGCGTCTTTGTTCAAGAATCAATTCCTGATGAGATTTTGCAAGCCGCGCGTATCGATCGTGCAGGAGAATTCCGCATCTATTGGCAGATTGTTCTACCAATGTTGCGCCCCGCACTCGTTACTGTTTTCCTATTCTCACTTGTTTCAAGTTGGAATAACTACTTCTTACCACTTGTAATGCTTAGTGAAAATAAGTACTACCCACTTACTGTTGGGCTAACTTCTTGGTTCGCACAAGCATCTCAAGAAGGTGGAAACTCAATTCTCTTCAACCTGGTTATTGCTGGTTCCCTTATTGCAGTTGTGCCGCTCATCATTTCCTTTATCTTCTTACAGAAGTATTGGCAGGGCGGTATTAACGCAGGCTCTGTCAAGTAACTTTCCAAACCTCTAACTGAAAGGCACCACTCATGTCATCGGCAAAAATAATCGTAGATCGCCATTTCGAAATATCCGAGATTGATCCACGAGTCTATGGATCATTTGCTGAACATATGGGTCGCTGCATTTATGAAGGTATTTACGAACCAGGTTCAGAATTTGCTGATGAAAATGGATTCCGTAAAGATGTTATGGCACTAGTAAAGGAACTTGGCGTAACAATTATTCGTTATCCGGGTGGAAATTTCCTTTCAGGCTATGACTGGAAAGATGGAGTTGGCCCGCAATCAGAGCGTCCAAAGCGCATTGATCTTGCATGGCACTCACTTGAGACAAACCAATTTGGTACAGATCAATTTATGACATGGTGTAAAGAAGCTGGCGTTGAACCAATGATGGCTGTGAACTTAGGTTCTGCTGGTCTCGTTGAAGCACTTGAAATTCTTGAATATACAAATGTTGATGCTGATTCGAAGTGGGCTAATTACCGCGTAGCAAATGGCCATAAAGAGCCTTATAACGTGAAGGTTTGGTGTCTTGGAAACGAGATGGACGGTCCTTGGCAATTAGGTCATAAAACTGCCGAAGATTATTCAACACTTGCAGCAAGTGTTGCACGCGGCATGCGCCAAATTGATGAGAACCTCGAACTTGTTATTGCAGGTAGCTCAAATCGCTCAATGCCAACATTTGGTCAGTGGGAAGAGACAATTCTTGAGAAGGCATATGAAGTTATTGATCACGTATCTCTTCACACGTACTACCAAGATCATGGCAACACTCAAGAGTTCATGGTCTGCTCAACTGATTTGGATTATTTCATCAATGAAGTGTGCGAAATTGCAGATGCAGTAAAGGCAAAGAAGCGCAGCGATAAGACAATTACATTATCTCTTGATGAATGGAATGTTTGGAATCTCTCTGAATACCAAAACTTGCCACGCGCTAAGACATGGGAGCCAGCACCTCACGTAATTGAAGATACATACGATGTTGCAGATGCAGTTGTTCTTGGAAACTTGATGATTAGTATCTTGCGCCGAAGCGATCGTGTGAAGATGGCCTGTCTTGCACAGCTCGTCAACGTGATTGCACCAATTCGCGCAGAAGTTGGTCACCCAGCATGGCGCCAGACAACATTCTTCCCATTCTCATATACAGCTCGTTATGGACACGGCAAGACTCTGATGACACGCATTGATTCACCAAAGATCACAACCGAAAAGTTCGGAAGCGTTAATGCAATCGATGCAGTAACAACATATGACGCAGCTAATAACGCCGCTGCAATCTTCTTGGTCAATCGCTCACTCACAGATACACATACAACCGAGATTGAACTTGCTGGATTTAGTGATCTCAAAGTTATTGAACAAGTAACTTTGACAGATAAGGATCTAACAAAGACAAATACACTCGAAACTGGAGAGCAAGTAAAACCTGTCTCTGCAATTACAGCCACTGTCAGTGGGATAAAGGTTTCGATCACTTTGCCACCTGCTTCATGGCAGATGGTGCGCCTATCCCTCAAGCAGGCGTAATAGGGTTCTCCTTATGTCCGCCTCCCCAACAGATAAGTTTGTGATTGGTGTCGATTACGGCACGCTCTCAGGCCGCGCACTTTTGGTGCGCGTCTCTGATGGCGCCGAAATTGCAACATCACTCTATGAATATCCACATGCAGTTGTAGAAGAAACATTGCCAACATCGGGTGCAAAATTGCCACCCGATTGGGCTCTACAAGTTCCAGCAGATTATGTAGATGTTCTGAAAAAAACTGTTCCAGCCGTACTCAAAGAATCAGGTATCAATCCTGCTCAAGTAATCGGTATTACAACCGACTTCACTGCGTGCACAGTATTGCCAGTAAAGAGTGATGGAACACCCTTATCTGAATTGAAAGAATTTGCTAACAACCCACATGCATATGTGAAGTTATGGAAACACCATTCGGCGCAAGTTCATGCAGATCGCATCAACGAACTAGCGCATGCTCGCGGTGAAAAATGGATCTCGCGCTACGGTGGAAAAATTTCATCTGAATGGGAATTTGCAAAGGGTCTTCAACTATTAGAAGAAGCACCTGATGTTTATGCTGCTATGGATCACTGGATTGAGGCGGCAGACTGGATTATCTGGCAGCTATGTGGCACTTATGTTCGCAATATCTGTACTGCTGGATATAAAGGAATTTATCAAGATGGTGCCTACCCTTCACAAGATTTCTTAGCCGCGCTCAATCCTGCTTTCAAAAATTTCGTAACAGATAAAGTCGAACACCAACTTGGTGAACTCGGCGATAAAGCAGGAACGCTTAGTGCGCAAGCTGCTGCTTGGACAGGATTACCAGAAGGTATTGCCGTTGCAGTTGGAAATGTTGACGCCCACGTTACTGCAGCTGCAGCTAACGCAGTTTCTCCAGGACAGATGGTTGCAATCATGGGCACATCAACATGTCACGTGATGGTCTCTGATGTTCTCAACGATGTTCCTGGAATGTGTGGCGTTGTAAAGGGCGGAATTGTTCCGGGAGCACTTGGCTATGAAGCTGGCCAGAGTGGAGTTGGTGACATATTTGGATGGTTTGCTAACAACTATGCCAGTGGTGAATACCAAGCTGCGGCTGCAAAACTTGGCGTAGATATTCATACATATCTATCTGATCTTTCAAGCAAGCAACCAGTTGGCGCACATGGATTAGTAGCACTGGATTGGCAGAGCGGAAATCGTTCAACACTTGTTGATCACAAACTTTCAGGTTTGATCATGGGCCTAACACTTGCCACAAAGCCAGAAGAGATCTATCGCGCCATTGTTGAATCAACTGCCTACGGTGCTCGCAAGATTGTTGAAACATTCAACGCATCAGGTGTCCCGGTAAAAGAGTTTATTGCTGCTGGCGGACTTATCAAGAATAAGTTTGTAATGCAGATTTACGCTGATGTTCTCAACATGCCAATCACTATTATCAATTCTGCACAAGGCCCTGCCCTTGGCTCTGCAATTCATGCAGCAGTTGCCGCGGGTGCCTTTAAGAATATTCAAGAGGCATCAGCTGCCATGGGTGGCGTTGCACAAGAGAAGTACACACCCATTGCTGCCAACGCCAAGGTTTACAACCAACTGTATAAGCATTACAACGATCTCTATGAGAGTTTCGGACATAATGGAGCTATGCATTCAATTCGAGATATTCGAGATGCTGCAATTGCGCAAGGGAATAAGTAATGCGTGAAAAGATTTGCAAGTTAAATATTGATTTAGTTCGATACGGTCTTGTTGCCTGGACAGCAGGCAATGTTTCAGAGCGCATGCCTGATGGTAAGAGTTTTATGATTAAGCCAAGTGGTGTGAGTTATGACGATCTCACTCCAGCGATGATGGTTCTTTGCGACCTCGATGGCAAAGTTATTGAAGGCGAACTTGCCCCATCGAGTGACACAGCAGCGCATGCATATGTTTATAAGAATATGCCAGACGTTGGTGGAATCGTTCACACACATTCAAATTACGCATCTGCTTGGGCAGCAATTCACAGTGCTATTCCTTGTGCGCTGACCGCAATGGCTGATGAATTCGGCGGTGAAATTCCACTTGGTCCCTTTGCCCTTATCGGAAACGATGACATTGGAAAAGGTATTGTTTCAACACTTAAAGGCCATCGCTCTCGCGCAGTGATTATGAAAAATCATGGAGTATTTACTATTGGTAAAGATGCAAAGGATGCAGTCAAGGCTGCAGTTATGTGCGAAGACGTTGCAAAGACAACATGGATTGCGCGCACTATGGGCACACTTCAAATCATTGATCAAAAGGATATTGATTCACTATTTAGCCGTTATCAAAATGTTTACGGTCAGACAAAAGGAGAAAAATAATGAAGCTCGAGACTAATAAGAAGGCTGAAATCTGGTTTCTTACAGGAACGCAGCACCTCTATGGTCCAGAGACATTAGAGCAAGTAGCAGATCAGTCACGCGCAGTTGCCACCTCCCTCAATTCAAGTGGCACGATTCCACTCAATATTGTCTGGAAGCCAATCCTGAAGACTGCTGATGAAATCAAGGCAATCTGCATGGAGGCATCCGCTAATGAAAATTGCGTTGGTGTAATCGTATGGATGCACACATTTAGCCCAGCAAAGATGTGGATTGCGGGACTTACTGCTTTGCAAAAGCCACTTCTACATCTACATACTCAAGCAAATGCACAATTGCCGTGGGACACCATTGATATGGATTTCATGAATCTCAATCAAGCAGCACACGGTGATCGCGAGCATGGACATATCCAGGCGCGCATGAATACTGGCCGCAAGATTGTTGTTGGTCACTACGCCGATGCAGTTGTTGTAAAGCGAATCTCGAATTGGGTGCGCGCAACAATTGGTTGGAACACATCACAAAATCTCAAGCTTGCACGCTTTGGCGACAATATGCGCAGCGTCGCTGTAACTGATGGAGATAAAACAAGTGCCCAGATGCGCTTTGGCTTCTCCGTAGAGGCTTATGGAATCAATGCACTCGCTGCCGCAATCGAGAAAGTAAATGCGAAAGATATCGATGCACTTGTTGCACAATATGAAATTGATTATGACGTTGTTGCTTCTCTGAAAAAGGGCGGTGTGCAACACGATTCACTTCGTTACGCAGCCTCTATTGAAATTGCAATGCGCGGCTTTCTAGAAGCAGGTGGATTTAGCGCATTTACATCTAACTTCGAAGATCTTGGTGCACTGCGCCAACTTCCAGGTCTTGCAGTACAGCGCTTGATGGCAGATGGTTATGGATTCGGTGGCGAAGGCGACTGGAAGACATCTGCAATGTTGCGCATTATTAAATCAATGTCAGTTGGCTTAGAGGGTGGAACTTCCTTTATGGAAGATTACACTTATCACTTTGGCCCAGGTGAACCAAAGGTTCTTGGCGCACACATGCTCGAAGTCTGTCCAACAATTGCATCCGCAAAACCAAAGTGTGAAATTCACCCGCTTGGAATTGGTGATCGCGAAGATCCAGTCCGTTTGGTATTCGATGCAACACCAGGAAAAGGTCGCGTTATTTCAATGAGTGATCTCGGCGATCGCTTCCGCATCGTTGTCAACGAGATTGAAGTTGTAAAACCAGATGCACCGCTACCTAATTTGCCAGTTGCTCGCGCAGTATGGAAGCCAGCACCATCGCTTTCAACATCTGCTGAATGCTGGATCTATGCAGGCGGTTCACACCACACAGTTATGACAACTGCCGTTGATGCAGAAGTTCTTCAAGACTTTGCAGAGATTGCTCAGGTTGAACTTCTTTCTATTAATGCAAAGACTGATGCCACTGAATTCCGCAAGGAAATTCGCTGGAATTCGCTGCATTACAAGCTCAGTAAGTAGTGCTACGCAACATTCGTCGAGTCTCGCAGCACTAGATTCCCGCCGACTTTCTCTATGCCGTGCGTCTTAATGCCATCTATTGCATCAAATAACTTGGTCGCTGCAAGCTTTCCGAGTTTGAGTAAGTCCATATCTATTGTTGTTATCTGAGGCCTCGAACCTGTTGCAATAATTTCCCAGTTATCGAAACCAATAACTGCAACATCTCGTGGAACGCGCAGACCATGTTCACGCAGAATTTCTATTGCACCTCGTGCTGTTTGATCATTTCCGCAAAAGATTGCATCAAATTCTTGTCCAGATGAGATAAGTGCGGTTGCAGCTGTTCGCCCCCACGCTTCTGTCCAATCTCCATACATGGGTGAATCCCCCACCATCCTCAATCCTTTTTTAGCTAGTGCTTCTTGAAATCCAATTACTCGTTGCTCAGTTGCTGCATAACTACGTTCACCGGCAATGTGGGCAATTTTTTTTCGTCCCAGTGATAATAGATGTTCTGTAGCTATCGCCGCAGAACCTGCATTATCGGGTACTACAGAAACATCATGTTCATCATCCGATGGTCCGTATGCATAAATCACGGGAATTGGAAATTTCTTTCCAAGTGAACTTCGAATATGTCCACTACTCGTTACAACTATGAGACCATCGATACGTCGAGTCAGTAATGATTTAATATGAAACGATTCTCGAATTGCATCACCACGTGAGTCACAGAGAAATACCGAAGTTTTTTCATATCCAAATGCATCTTCGGCACCTGCCAATATTGGTAGCGCCATTCGACCAACTAGATCATCCGTCAGCAATCCAACGGTGCCGGTTCGCCCTGTTAGAAACTTTCGCGAAAGTGTCGTGTGATGCAGTCCGACTTTTTCTGCAATCTCAAGAATGCGTGCCCTGGTTTCAGGATGCACCTCCCCTCGATTATTGAGTGCCTTTGAAACCGTCGCTATGGATACCCCTGCCTCGAGGGCTACATCTTTGAGGGTCTTATTTGGAGACTTTTCATTTTTCACACGCTCAGGATAGCGCGATAATTCGAAAGAGTTTCGTAAATTTTCGTCAAATTCCTTGTAGTTATGCGCATGAAAACGTAATTTGACACCATAGTTTCGAAAAGTTTCGACCTAAGAGATACGAGGATTTTGATGAACGAAAAGAGCGTTCTTGGACCTGTTTCACCAGTGACCAAAGAATTTAGCAAGAGTCTTCCATTGACTCTCAATGAAGTCTCGTTATCGGAGAAAGGCCCCCTTGGAAGCTGGCAGATTCACAACGCCAAAACCACGATCCCCCATCTCATCGACAACCTAACGTCAACAGGTGCGCTTGCAAATCTTCAAGATGTAGGAACTCCTCGATTTAAATTTCGTGGAATGTGGTTCTCGGATTCCGATGTTCATAAATCACTCGAAGCATTGTGCTGGAGTCTTTACCACTACTCAGATAAGAAGCAGACTGATTTTCTCAAAGAGGCAACAGCGGCAATTGTGCACGCACAAGAAGAAGATGGTTACGTAAACACTTTTTTTCAAGGTGTAAAGACAGATCAACGCTGGTCAAATTATGGTTGGGGTCACGAACTTTATACAGCTGGCCATTTGATTCAAGCAGCTGTCGCAGAATCCCGCGTTCTCAAAGATGCACCGTTGATGAAAATTGCAACTAAGTTTGCAGACCTTCTAGTTAGAAAATTTGCTGCTCCAGGAACTCTTCAAATGTGTGGGCACCCTGAAATTGAAACCGCACTGATTGAGCTATATCGCGAAACCAAAAATGATTCATATCTTGACCTTGCAGAAAAAATGATTCTAGGTCGTGGGTTTTCAAAAATTAAGGATAAAGAAGGGCTTGGTTTTCACCCAGCAGGTGCTTCATACATGCAAGACCATAAGACAGTAAAGGAAGCAACAACAGCTGTTGGCCACTCAGTTCGTCAACTCTATTTGAATGCTGCTGTAATGGATCTCTACGCAGAGAAAGGTGATGCTGCACTTCTCAAAGCTCAAGAGGCGATGTGGGAAGATATGGTTTACACAAAAATGTATGTAACCGGTGGTCTTGGTTCACGCCATAAAGATGAAGCATTTGGCGATTCATTTGAATTACCAAGTGATCGTGCATATGCAGAAACATGTGCATCAATTGCAAACATCATGTGGAACTGGCGCCTACTATTAGCTACTGGGAAATCACGCTACGCAGATGTGATGGAACTTTCCCTCTATAACATCATCGCAGGTTCTACTGCCAGTGATGGCTGTAAGTTCTTCTATTCAAATCCATTGCAATACCGCACTGGCCACTTCACAGCATTTGATACTGATGCTAGCGAGCGACTCTCCTGGTTTACATGTTCATGCTGTCCACCAAATATTGGACGAATAATCGCAACCCTGCATCACTATATTGCTTCAGCAAAAAATGATTCGTTTGCTATTCATCTTTATTCCGAGGGTGCGATAAATGCGACTTTGAGTTCTGGCGTAAAAGTTGGCCTCAATGTTTCAACTGTTTATCCAAATAATGGTGCAATCAAAATGGCGGTTACCGAGAACGGAAAGTACACGTTGCAATTACGTGTCCCAGAATGGTGCAAGGACTATTCACTTTCCGTTAACGGTGCCGCCTTGTCTGAGAAGCCAGATTCACTTGGGTATATCAATATCTCTCGCGATTGGGCCTCAGGAGATGTCATCGATTTTGATCTAAAAATGGTTGCAGAATTCCTAAAGCCGCACCCACGAATTGATGCAGTTCGCGGTTCAGTTTCATTGCGTAAAGGTCCTGTTGTATATGCAATTGAACAATCAGATGTACAAGATAAGGGTTACTTTGTCGATGATTTCAATGTAGACATGAAAGCGGCAATCAAGGAGACAATAGTTTCTATTCAGGGTTTCGGTGATGTTCCAGCTCTAGAGATAACTGGCTATTACGAAACATATAAAGACGCAAACACTTATCCATATGCAAATCCGTCACCGGTAGTTCAATCTTCATCCGCCAAAATTACTGCTATCCCTTATTCACGTTGGGGAAATAGAGTTAAAGGTGGAATGAAAGTTTGGATCCCAGCACACTAAATAGATTTCGTTTTGCGCATTCGGCACATAACGAAAATACCCACAGGAGGAAAAATGCAGAAAACAAATAAGATCAGGGTAGGCACCGCCGCAGTACTCACTGTGGTTCTCGGTGTCTCATCTCTGATCGGCCTTTCAAGCAGTGCAAATGCAGCTCCAGTAACAATCAACTTCTGGTCACGTGCGGCACAAGCTGACTTCATCGCATCAGTTGGCGCTGAATTCAACAAAGTAAATCCAAATATCCAGGTCAAAGTAACAACAATTCCGGATGCAGAATTCGTGCAGAAGCTCTCAACAGCTTCACAGAGCGGTTCAGCCCCAGATGTAACTTCTGTAGACCTTATTCTCGTTCCATACTTTGCTAAGAATGGTGTTTTTGAGGATCTCACTTCATATACAAATGCCTTGAGCTTCAAGAGCAAGCTAAGCCCAGCACACATGGCGCTTGGTGCTTACAACAAGAAGCAATACGCATTGCCATTTACTGCAGAAGCTTCTGTACTTTTCTGGAACAAGGACCTCTTCAAGAAGGCTGGACTTGATCCAAATAAGGGACCCAAGACATTCGCAGAAATCGAAGCTGCTGCTAAAGCAATCACAGCACTCGGTGGCGATTACAAGGGTTACTACTTCTCAGGCGCATGCGGTGGTTGCAATATCTTTACATTTGCACCAATGATGTGGGCATCAGGTGGAGATATTCTTACTGCAGCAGGTCAGCCAACATATACAGATAAGAATGTTGCGAAAGCACTTTCTTTCTACAACCGTCTATGGTCAAAAGGCTATGTTGCAAAGTCAGCTAAGACTGATAACGGCGCTTCATTTGCAGCACCATTTGCTGCAGGTAAGACCGGTATGGTCGGAGCAGGTGCATTCTTCGTTGGTTCATTGAAGAACAACCCAGAAATCAATTACGGAGTTACTCCACTTCCAGGTGCAACCGGCGGTAAGGGTTCATTCGCTGGCGGAGATAACATCGCAATTCTCAAGGGAACAAAGTATCCAGCAGAAGCAAAAATCTTCATGGACTGGGCACTCAATGCTGGTCAGAAGTTCATCGCAACTAAGGCAATCTTGCCTATTCGTTCCGATATCGCTGCATCTGACTACGTTCCACAAGATCCTCGTTACAAGGTAATTGCTGATGCAATGGCATACGGCAAGACTCCTTATAGCGTGGCTTACACACCATTGATCGCTGATGGTCAAAGCCCATGGGTCAAGATGCTCGCAACAGCTATCTTCGATGGCAAGATTGCAGCAGCTCAGGCCGCAGCTCAGAAACAAGCCTTGGCAATTGTCAAAAAACAAGGTTAATTAGCACACGTTGATACCAACTCGGAGGCGAGGTAGTTCCCGCCTCCGAGTTGGCTAACGAAATGGAGTTCTGAAAATGGCAAGCGCAAATATTAGTTTGACGCGTAATAGGAAAACTAGTTTTGCGAAAAAGCGCGCTCGCGCAGGATTCTATTTTGTAATTCCCGCTTCAATTTTTGTTCTCGTCTTTTTTCTTTATCCATTTCTCAACGTTATATGGATGTCTTTTCAAGATTGGCCGCTCCTAGGAGAGCGTTCTTGGATCGGGTTCGAAAATTACCGTACCGCGTTCCAAGATATTGAATTTATAAATAGCGTTAAGTTCACCCTTCTTTACACGGTTATCGTTACGCCACTCCTTTTCTTTACCGCACTTGGAATGGCCCTACTTATAAAGGGCACTTCACGCACAACAAAAGTTTTTAGAACTATTTTCTTTTTACCAGTTGTTATTGGCTTTGGACCTGCTAGCTATCTTTGGTATTGGTTTGTAGATTCACGCGTTGGTCCCGCCCCACAATTTTTACGGGTTCTAGGTTTTGGAGATCAAGAGGAGCAATGGCTTGGAATTATGCCACTTGCACTCTTTGTTGTAATTGTGATGGTGGTCTGGAAATTTGCTGCTTTTCAAATGATTTTGCTTATGGCTGCTATACAAGGTATCTCTAAAGAAATCCTTGAGGCTGCTGAAATTGATGGCGCTAAGGGATTCACATTGCTGCGCACGATTACATTGCCACTAATCAAACGCACAATTTCTCTCGTCTTAATCCTTAGCGTTGCAGGATCATTACTTGCTTTTGATCAGTTCTACATCATTACCGGAGGCAATCCAAACGGTTCAACATTGACAACAGTTTTCAATATTTACCGTCAGTCCTTCTTGCAGTTCCAATTAGGTTATGGCGCTGCACTCTCGGTTCTTGTAGCAATCGCATTGATGCTCATTTCGTTGATACAACTGAGAGTCTTGAGAGGAGATGACCATGAATAAGAGTCCATTCAAGACATATTTTGGTATGCCTCGTAAGGGTTGGTTCATTGTTTGTACATGTCTATCAGTCATGGTTCTCACACCATTAGTTGCGAGCATTACATCAAGCCTAAAGACAGCAAAAGAGGCTCAGCAATCGCCCCCAACGCTGATCCCAAAATCACTCACCTTCGATAATTACAGGCGCCTAACTGGCGTTAGTGATGGTGTGAAGCATTACCTTCTCAATAGCTTTGGGCTTGCGATGGGAACTGTGGTCGGCACATTAATCCTTTCAGTCTTGGCTGGTTATGGTTTTGCACGTTTTAAATTCCGAGCAAAGGGTCTAGTTTTTGGTCTCATCCTTCTTATGATCATGATTCCTTTTCAGGCAATCCTGACACCTCTTTATGTAACTTTTGGAAAACTAGGCCTAACAAATAACCTGGTTGGTCTATGTCTTATTTACATTACTTATCAACTCCCCTTCTCGATATTTGTTATGCGTAACTCATTTGCAGAGGTTCCTGTGAGTATCGAAGAGGCATCTGTGGTTGATGGTTGTAATTCTTGGACAACATTCCGCCGTGTTATGTTGCCACTTGCAATCCCTGGATGTATTTCTGTTGCCTTATTTGCTTTCTTTGCCTCATGGAATGAATTCCTTGCAGCCCTGATTTTGATGAACGATCAAACCAAGTACACTTTGCCAATCATGTTAACGCTCTTGAACTCTAAGCTTTATGGTCAGGTCGATTGGGGCCTCATGCAAGCTGGTGTAATTGTTACGATGATTCCATCAATTATTCTCTTCCTCACTTTGCAGCGTTACTACGTCCAAGGCCTCATGGCCGGTGGCGTAAAAGCATGATTGCAATCTCTTCTGGTTCGTACACCGCAACAATTGATACCCATGGCGGGGCACTAGCCTCACTTGCATACGAAGGTCGCGATCTAGTAGAACAGCGTGGCGCTGCACATACCTTTACCGGTGATTTATTGGCACCATGGCCAAATCGAATTCGCGATGGAAAATACTCATGGAATGGCGTTGATTACCAAGCGCCTCTCAACGAAGTAGAGCGCAATAATAATCTGCACGCACTCGTCTTTGATAAAGAGTGGACAGTAAAGGAAAATACCGGCGATAGCGCAACCCTAACTCTGACAATTCACGCCTCTGCTGCCTATGCCACAGACCTCGAATTCTCAGTTGTTTACAGCCTTTCTGGCGCTGGTTTGCACTGGCAAATCAATGCAAAAAATATCGGAAGCGTGAGTGCGCCATACGGAGTTTCAGTTCACCCTTACCTTTTAGCTGAAGCCGGTGTGAAAAATGATGCCTGCACACTAACTCTCAAATCTAGTAAATACATGAGTGTTGATGCCAAGCGTCTATTGCCGACAGGTGTGAAGAACGTTGAAGAAGCAAACTTTGATTTCCGCAATGGTCGCGTTATTGGTGATCAATTCATAGATCATGCATTTATTTTAGATGATCGCACTGCGCGCATTGAACTTCGCGCACCTTCAGGTAAGGGAACGTGGCTCTCCTCTGATGAGAATGCAAAGTGGTGTCAGATTCACACAGCAGATCGCGATGGTGGCCCAGGAAGTCGCATGCAATTAGCGGTGGAGCCAATGACCTGTGCAGTGGATGCCTTCAATAGCAAAGAAGATGTTATTGAGTTGGCACCAGGTGCATCACATTCAATGTGGTGGAAGATCGGTTCTCTCTAAGGCTTTTTGCGGTGATGACGTTTAGTCTGCAATTCGCGAAAGATTTCAATGAGTACTGGAATCAAACTTATAAAAATAATCAAACCAATAACCGGTAGCAGATAAATATCAATAGAGCCCTTGAGTCTCTCTCCGAGTAAGTAACCAAGACCCATTACTAGTTGAGTCCAAATTATTGCGCCGACGACATTCCATAAAAAGAAGGTGCGCGCAGGGATTCCAACAATTCCGCACAATGGATTGATCAGCGTGCGCACAACGGGAACAAAGCGCGCCAAGATAATTGCGCGTCCAGTGCCATATTTGCGAAGCCATTTCTCTGTTGCAACAACACGAGAATGATTGAAGACGCGTCCATCGGGGCGATCAAATAATTTACGACCAAACTTTGCACCGCTCCAATGACCTACTTGTGAGCCGATGATTGCTGCTAATGGCGCACCAATAAAGAGGGCAGGAACAGAGAGTTGCGCTCCGTTGAGCAAAGCTGCGGCAGAGCCAGAGGCTGCAACACCTGCAACGAAGAGGAGGGAGTCGCCAGGAAAGACGAGGCCAATGAGCAAGCCAGTCTCGGCAAAAAGGATGGCCAGGATTCCGACTAGGCCAAGATCGGTCACAATCGAGTCGGCATGGAGCAGGGTTGAAATATCCATAGGGGTTCAGGCTACCCGCCCCTGCCCCTAGGGGTAAGCGGGAATGCTCCCTAATAGATATGTGTATTTGTAATTCTGGGGGGGTCTGTGCGTAGACTCCTGCTCATCTTCGCGCCCACCCTCGTTACGGCGCCCTGAATCTCCAATGGAGGAGACCCATGAGAGCAGCTAGCTCCCTTTCGAATGTGCAAGTTACTGGTTCAAATCTGACATATGTTTACATTGTTTTAGCGATCTCACTTGGCGCGCTCGCAATTGCATGGGCGCTACGTGCTCAGGTGCTGGCTGCCAATGAAGGCACAGAAAAGATGAAAGAGATTGCAGAAGCAGTTCAAGAAGGCGCGGCGGCATATCTTGCTCGCCAGTTCCGCACTCTTTCCTACTTTGTTGGAATCGTTTTCGTTCTTCTCTTCGCACTTCCAGGTGATTCCGAAATTCGTATCGGTCGCTCAAT
>CAMCCH010000019.1 GCA_945873335.1 Bifidobacterium breve
ATCGATCAACTCGTAGATATTGACCCCTCCGAAACTGCCGAATGGCATGCCTCATTCGATGCAGCCCTTGAGCATGCAGGACCAGTTCGTGCCCGTTACTTGATGCTCAGCCTTCTCAAGCGAGCACATGAAAAAAATATTGGTGTTTCTGCGCTTCGTACAACTGATTACATCAACACAATCTCTCCAGAAAATGAACCAGATTTTCCTGGCGATGAAATGATTGAACGTCGAATCCGCGCATTCAATAGGTGGAATGCAGCGATGTTAGTTCACCGTGCGCAGCGTCCCGGTGTTGGCGTCGGTGGACATATTTCAACGTACGCATCTTCTGCTGCGCTCTATGAAGTTGGTTTCAACCACTTCTTCCGCGGACAAGATCACCCAGGTGGTGGAGATCAAATTTTCTTCCAAGGACATGCAAGTCCTGGAATGTATGCACGCGCATTTCTAGAAGGACGCTTTACCGAAACTCAGCTCGATGGTTTCCGTCAAGAACTTTCTCATCCAGGTGGTGGACTCTCCTCTTATCCTCATCCACGTTTGATGCCAGAGTTTTGGCAGTTTCCAACAGTGTCAATGGGAATTGGTCCACTCAATGCAATTTATCAAGCACGTTTCAATCGTTATATGCACAACCGTGGAATCAAAGATACTAGCCAGCAACATGTGTGGGCATTCCTTGGAGATGGTGAAGTAGATGAAGTTGATACTTTAGGTGCAATTGGTCTTGCTACACGAGAGAAATTAGATAACCTCACATTTGTAGTCAACTGTAATTTGCAGCGTCTCGATGGTCCTGTGCGCGGTAATGGAAAGATTATTCAAGAGCTTGAATCAATATTTGGTGGAGCGGGCTGGAATGTAATCAAGGTTGTATGGGGTCGCGAGTGGGATCCGCTTTTGGCACAAGATCGAGAAGGCGCACTTGTAAACCTAATGAATACAACTCTTGATGGAGATTTCCAAACATTCAAAGCAGAATCTGGAAAATATATTCGCGATAACTTCTTTGGTCGCGATCCACGTACTGCTGCAATGGTTGGTAACTGGAGCGATGATCAGATTTGGAACCTCAAGCGCGGTGGCCATGATTACCGCAAGCTCTTCGCTGCATATACAGCAGCAATGCAGAGTAATGGTCGCCCAACAGTTATTTTGGCAAAGACAATCAAGGGCTGGACACTTGGCTCTCACTTCGAAGGTCGTAACTCAACGCACCAAATGAAGAAGATGACACTTGAAGATATTCAGCTATTTCGCGATCGTTTATTTATTCCTATTGCTGATGAGAAACTCGATAAGTATTTACCACCGTATTACCGTCCGGCACCTGACTCACCAGAAATGAAATATTTGGAAGAGCGTCGCGCTGCCCTTGGTGGTTCGATTCCACGTCGTCGTGCGATTTCAAAGCCTCTCCCACAACCAGATGATGCAGTCTATGAATCAGTACGTCGTGGTTCTGGTCAACAAGAAATTGCAACAACTATGGCATTTGTACGCATGCTCAAAGATCTCATCAAAGATCCAGGACTTGGTTCACGTATCGTGCCGATCATTCCTGATGAAGCACGTACTTTTGGTATGGATTCACTATTTCCAACACTGAAAATTTATTCACCTCATGGTCAGCAATACACAGCAGTTGACCGCGAATTGATGCTCTCCTATAAGGAATCAACATCGGGTGTCATTCTTCACGAAGGTATCAATGAGGCTGGCTCGGTTGCCTCATTTACAGCAGTTGGTTCTTCATATTCAACACATAACGAGCCAATGATTCCTATCTATATTTTCTATTCAATGTTTGGTTTCCAGCGCACAGGAGATGCTTTCTGGGCCGCAGCAGATCAAATGACTCGTGGCTTTGTTATGGGAGCAACTGCTGGTCGCACAACGCTCAATGGTGAAGGCCTGCAACACGAAGATGGTCATTCGCATCTATTGGCTGCAACTAATCCTGCAGTTGTTTCATACGATCCAGCATTTGCATACGAAGTTGGACATATCTTCAAAGATGGTTTGCGCCGTATGTATGGTGAAAAAAGTGAGAACATTTTCTATTACATGACTATTTACAATGAGCCATACATGCATCCTGCAGAGCCAGAGAATTTAGATCTTGAAGGCTTGCTCAAAGGAATTTATCTCTACGCACCAGGTGTGAAGCAGAAGAAGAAGCGCACTCAGATCTTGGCATCAGGTGTTGCTCTGAACTGGGCTCTCAAAGCACAGAAATTGCTCGAAGAAGATTGGGGCGTATCAGCCTCTGTCTGGTCTGTGACTTCATGGAATGAGTTGCGCCGTGATGGTCTTGCAACTGATTCACATAATTTGCTCCATCCAGATTCAAAGAAAAGTGCATACATTTCACATAAATTAGCTGATGCACGCGGCCCAGTTATTGCTGTCAGTGATTTCATGCGCGCTGTTCAAGATCAGATTGCACCTTGGATTGAAAATCCGTTCTACTCACTTGGCACCGATGGCTTTGGACTCTCTGATACTCGTGGAGCACTACGCCGTCACTTCAAAGTTGATGCAGAATCAATCACTGTTGCAACTCTTGCCCAGCTTGCAAAAGCTGGTGACGTAAATGAGAAACTAGTTCAGCAAGCAATTGATAAATATCGAATCTTTGATATATCTGCAGCAGATGCTGGCAATACAGAAGGCTCTGGCTGATTATTTAGTTGGTTTATGAACCACAGCATGAGCGAAATATGGAACAAATAGCAACATTACTGCTGGAATAAATAGAGCAAGTCCTAAGTTGGTTGCTTGCGCCGTCCAAGCAACTATCCACTTTGTAACAAATACGAGGAATACGTTTATCAGCATTACTTCAGCCATCACAATACTTGCTGGTGCACTTGATCGAGTATTGGCAGCATTGGTAAATATTGGACCAATAAATGATGAGCCCAATCCTGAAATAAACATTCCGATGAGTAAAACTAAAAGAGCAAGGTTCTGATTTTCTTTGCCCAATGCCATTGCTGCTGCAATAGATGCAAAGCAACCGACTCCAGCGCCTACAGCTCCAATTGTTACCAACTTTTCAATTGAGTGATTATCAAAAAGTTTATGGATAGCAAGTCGACCAAGAATCATTGCAATCATGAAAACAATGAATGGAATTGTATTCATTCCATTATCGAATCCCAATGTATCTTTGGCGAAAATCGTAATCCAGTCTCCAACAGCAAATTCGAGATAGGAAGCTAGTAATAGACCACCAGCTACAGCCTTATCAAAGTGAAAATTTGATATGAGAGTGCGTATGGAATAGTCGTTTTCAGGGCTCAGATCTGGGGCAAGCATTTCAGGTGATAGTAAATAGAAAATAACTAACATTGCTGAAAATACTAGGAGCGTCAAAATAGTTATATGCATTTGGAGCGAGACTCGTCCGACTAAGAATCCCGCCAATAGAGCAGATAACAAGGCTCCTGCACTCCACACTCCGCTGAGATGAGTCAGATGTATCTTGCCTGTTCTAGCTTGTAAATGAAAAGTTTGAGTTTGGTTGGCAATTACATATGCTGAAATCGCAGCACCAAAAATGATATTGAATGGCAAGAATATTGCACTCGAAGTTGTGTGAACGAGAACAAATAGGCAGAGCATAATTGTAATTACAGATGTGAAGTAAATAATCTTATTGCCATATCTATGAACCACATGGCCCATAGTGAGAAGACTGATAATTGAACCTATTGAGCCAGTACTAAGAATTGATCCAAACTGTCCATTTCCTAAATTCAGATTTGCTTTCAATTCTGGAAAACGCGGAGCAAGAGCCATAATGCCAAAGCCAAAGAGAAAATAAGTACAACGTAACAAATCTAATTCGCGCTTAGGAGATATCTTCTTCATTAATAGAGCGCATTCGCTAGGGCGCTACGGGCAGAAATAACGCGTGGGTCGGCAGGATCTACAAGTACAAAGAGAATGAGTAGGTGGTCTTTCGCTTTAGTTTTATCATCGCCCGTATGGCTACGAATAAAATCTAGTAAGCGATTGAAGGCTGCTTCAATATCCCCTGTTACAACAGACATATCGGCAGCATTTATCTGCAGGGCTACATCGTCCACATTTTTATCGGCTTGGTTCTTGATGACCGCTGGATCAAATTTTTCTGTGCGAATAAGCAATTGAGTCTGTGCAAGACCTAATTTTGCAAAAGGATCATTTGGTTTTCTAGTAAGCAATTTCTTGTATGCACTTTCAGCGGTAATGAAATCCCCTGCCTCTAATGCAGCGAGCGCTTCATCTTCTTCTGGTTCGATTTTCTCAACTGGTGCCTCACCAATCCCCTGCTCGGCAGCGAGCGCTAAAACTTTATCGATAACTAATCGCACTTGAGCTTCCGGATAATTTTGTTCAAAAAGGGGAACCATCTGTTCTTTTATAAGGGCCACAGCAAATGGAATAGTTGCAACTTGTAGTGCTTGAGCAACTTGTGGCTGAGTATCTATATCCACGCGGGCAAGTAGCCATGCTCCCGCGCTTTCTTTTTCAATCTTTCCAAGGGTTGTAACCATCTCAACAGATTCAGGACTTCGCAGCGACCAGCAAATAATGATGACTGCTTTGGTGCGTGATGCAACGAGAATTTCAGAGGTCAAATTTGTAGGAGTAACTTCGATTCCAGCCATTGGGCCAGAACTTTCAACTTTTGGCTTTCCTAAGGAACTTAGATCCACCGCTCGTGCAAAATTAGGAGGCAGAGTCACTTGCTTATCCTATAGGACTGCTGGTTCAACTCCAGAATCTCGGCGAAATGGCAAGATGTCTTGGAAATATTCCTGAGTTGCAAATTCCAAGCCAACATCTTTTCCAGCCTTCTCATTGAGATACCAGCGATGTTCTAGTACTTCATGGAAGAGTTGAGCATGTTCAATCCGACCTCGAAGTGATTCAGGAACCATTGCAATGATTGGATTGAATACTTCGCGCAACCATTTACTTGCACTGACTTGAATTGTAGGACGAGGCTCTGCTTCACGGCCTCGATATCGATCAAATGATGCCAATAGACGCTTTGCTTGCAACTCTTCAGTCTCAAGTCCAGTGAGTTCACGCAATCGTGCTTGGTGATAGCCCGCAGCAACAAGTTTTGGTTGGAATGAAAGCAACTTCGTCTCTCCATCTAGGGCAACAGATACTTCTTCAACAGCAAATCCAAGGTCTTGTAAGTGACGCATCGCCTTTTCAACTGCATGTCGATCTGATGGATCAAGAAATTGGGGCTCTTTCAGTGTTGCCCATAATCTGCGGTAGCGCTTTATGACTGCCTCACTTGCGCGAATTGGATCCATGCCGGGATAGAGAACGCCAGATAGCGCCAAGTCATCGAGTTCTGCTGCCACATTGAAATGTGCAATCTCTAAATCATGTTCACGTTGACCATCACTGAGTGTCTTTTGAAACTCGCCAGTTTCAGCATCAACAAGGTATGCGGCAAAACCTTCGGCATCTCGGCGGAAGAGAGTATTGGAAAGTGAGCAATCTCCCCACCAAAAACCTAAGAGGTGCAAGCGCACAAGCAAGAGAGCCAGTGCGTTGGCCATTGTTGTTATTTCATGTGCGGAGACCGCCCCCGATAAGAGAACGCGAAATGGCAGTGAGTATGGCAAGAAACGAGTTGCTAGTGCACACGGCAACTCTTCGCCTTGTGGATTCTTACGTCCTTCAACAACGGCAATCGGTTCAACACTGGGAGCACCTAATTTATTGAGCTCTCGCAAAATTTTATACTCCCGGTTAGCAAATTCGGAAACCGTTTCTTTTACTGCATACACTTCAGCATCAGGTGCGTCACTTGTTCGAACTAGGCGCACGATATGTCGTGAGATACCGCGCTTTTCTGCAAGTGATGGATCTTCGGGCCACTCTTCAAGACTTTGATGCCACGGCAATACTGTGACAGCGGCGATTTCTTCACCAAGTCCCGTTATTCGAAGTGCCATAAGAGCATTATCTAGTATTTAGATTACGAAGAGATGAACACGAGCCTATCGTGCTCAAGAATATGAGCAATCCCACTTTAGAATAGCGTCATGGTCATCAAAGCAACAATCAAGAAGACTCAAAAGAAGCTCAGTACTTCAATTTCGCGCAAAGAAAAAAGTGTGACTCCCCCAGATTATGGTGTCATGGGAGTTCCGATCAATCGCGCAAATCCATTCTATTTTGGATTTATTGCAACAACAGGAGCTCTCTGCGCAATTGTGCTTCTTCGCGCACTTGCAAGTACAAGCCAAATATTTATTCTTATTCTTGTCGCACTCTTTTTAGCAACTGGACTCAATCCAGCGGTTGAAGCAATTCGCCGCCGTGGAACAACAAGGAGTCAAGCTGTTGCCCTTATTTTTATTCTCGTCATTGCATTTGTTGTCTTCTTTGCATGGATTGTAATTCCACCTGTTGTTTCTCAGGGCTCACAACTAATCAATAGAGGCCCTGAACTCCTTGCACAATTGAAGAGCAATTCCTATATCGATCAACTCAATACTCAGTATGGAATCATTGATACTCTACAAAATAGACTTCAATCTATAACTAAGGATGGAACGCTACTTATCTCAACTTTTGGTGGAGTAGTTGGCGTTGGAAAGTCAGTATTGAGCGGGACATTTTCTGGACTGACAATTTTGATTTTGACTCTCTACTTCTTGAG
Organism: Bifidobacterium breve; assembly: GCA_945873335.1. Classification (GTDB taxonomy): domain Bacteria; phylum Actinomycetota; class Actinomycetes; order Nanopelagicales; family Nanopelagicaceae; genus Planktophila. The sequence goes on from CAMCCH010000019.1 coordinate 6,689, forward strand.
CTCACTACATCAAGCAACTGAACTTGGTTTGAGCCTTGTTCCTGCAAGTCGTCGCGAAAGAATTCGCAGATTGACGTATGCAATTATTGATCGGGTTGGTCTATTTGTTGGAAGCCAAGTGATTATCGCGTTTATGGCTGCCATTTACATATTCTTCTTATCAATAATTCTTGGACTTCCATCGCCTATTGCAATTGCCATGGTTGTACTTGTTTGTGGTCTCGTGCCACTCATTGGTCACTTCTTGGGATGCGCCGTCGTCACAATCATTGCTCTGACGCAATCTATTTCTATTGGACTCATCGCTTTTGTGGCATATGTTCTCTATGTTCAAGTTGAGAACTATGTTGTAACACCTCGGATAATGAAGCGAACTCTTTCTGTTCCAGGAGCTGTCACAATTATTTCAGCCATGATTGGTTCATCATTGCTCGGTCTTATCGGTGGATTACTTGCTGTTCCGGTTGCTGCAGCGGTTATTTTGATTCTAGATGAAGTAGTTATTCCTAAAGCAAATAACGAATAATTAGTACTCCAAAGGTAGCGGTGCTTTATCTGGAGCAATAACTGCTGTGATTTCACTAAGCACGCGATGAACTGATGGCTCACCTATCCATAAATGCTTAGCCCCCTCTACGGCAATAATTTTCATTTGCTTCAATGCTGCAAATCGAACTCTTGCTTCATCCGGTCGCAAGTAATCATCAAATTCAGGAACGAGGGAAGTAATAGCACGCCCATCGTGGGCCCAGAATTGCAAATCAGAATCAACTGAGGTGCGAAGCGGTGGGCTGAGGAGAATCAATCCTTGAATTCGAGGGTCGCGTGCATGACGCAATGCAAGATCTGTTCCAAAAGACCAGCCAACAACCCAGAGTTTTTCAATTTTCAAAGTATCAAAGCAGTATGTAAGCATCGCTTCAACATCTAATCCTTCTGCCCCACCATTATCAAATGTTCCCGTGCTTGTTCCACGATCACTTGTAGTACCGCGCGTATTGAAGCGCACAACAGTGATACCAACTAATGCCGGTAATCGGTAAGAAGCCTTTTTGAAAACATGACTATCCATCATTCCACCGGCAGTTGGCAGCGGATGTAAACACAAGATTGCTGCATTAGTTGGGGTTATCGGTTGTGCAACTTCTCCCACCAAGGTGATTCCATCTGAAGTGATAACTTCGAACTCCGTGCGCTTTGCTGGCAGGACCGTATTTGCTCTAATCGCTTCGGTCATACTTCAAATCTTATCTATAGGGCACTACTCTTTTCTCCATGGTCATTCATCACGGCGCAACCTTTGATTCCCACTTTCCTGTAACTGGTGAAATAGTTGGGACGTATCCAATATTTGGCGCAGATGATGTGCAGGTAGCTGTTGAATCAGCTCGTGTTGTTTCTCCTGCCTGGCAAAGACTTGGATTCAATGGACGAAAAAGAGTCTTACTCGCGTGGAGTAATCTCATTATGAATCGCGTAGATGAAATCACTGAACTAATTTCACGTGAGACAGGAAAGCCAGTTAGTGACGCAAAATTAGAAGCTAGTTTGGCTGTGACTCATCTTGGTTGGGCTGCGCGCAATGCAGGTGAGATTATGCGTACCTCTCATCGCTCCCCTGGACCTGTGATGGCCAATATGTCAGCAACAGTTGAGCGCTCACCCTTGGGTGTCATTGGAGTAATTGGTCCATGGAACTATCCAATTTTTACACCGATGGGATCAATTGCATATTCATTAGCGGCAGGTAACACAGTCGTATTCAAGCCAAGTGAGTTCACTCCTGGTGTTGGAATGTGGCTTGCGCAAACATTTAGTGAAGTAGCACCATTTGAACATATCTTTACATGCATTACTGGTTTTGGTGAGACAGGAAAAGCTCTGTGCGAAAGTGGAGTAGATAAATTAGCTTTCACAGGATCGACAAAGACTGCAAAAATTGTTGCAGCAACCTGTGCAACAACAATGACACCAGTTGTGCTTGAGTGCGGCGGAAAAGATCCAGTAATCGTTGCAGCCGATGCCGATATCAAACGCGCGGTTGATGCAACTATCTGGTCGGCGATGAGTAATGCAGGACAAACGTGTATTGGCGCAGAACGTGTCTACGTCCACGAGAGCGTTGCTGATGCATTTATTGCTGGGATGGTTGAAGCGGCAAGAAATATTCATCCTGGTGCACCTGGTAGCGGAAATTACGGACCAGCAACAATGCCAAAGCAGATTGACATTATTGAATCTCATATCAAGGATGCAATTGCTCGCGGAGGAACTGCAGTATTTGGTGGAATCGAATCTGTGAAGAAGCCCTATGTTGAACCAGTAATTTTGGTTGATGTACCAGAAGATTCAACAGCAATTCGAGAAGAAACTTTTGGTCCAACAATCGTTATCAACAGAGTAACTAGTATGGATCAAGCTATTCAATTATCGAATGCCTCACGCTACGGACTTGGTGCATCTATCTGGTCAAAGCGTCAAGGTAAGAGAATCGCCTCACAACTCAAGTGTGGAATGGTGGCAATCAACTCTGTAATTTCATTTGCGGCAATTGCATCAGTGCCCTTTGGCGGAGTCAAAGACAGTGGCTATGGCCGCATCCACGGACCTGAAGGAATTCTTGAATTCACGTATCCGCGAACTGTTGTCCGTGCACGTTTTCAGATCCCAATTGCATTTACAAGTTTCAAGCGCACTGAAGGCAATGACAAGCTAATTATTTTCTTGACCAAATTACTCAAAGGTCGTCTTGGTTAATATCTAGGTGCGTTTCGTGTGCGCTCTGTGTTGGGGCCACGTTTATTTTTCTTTGCCCAACATGCGCTGTGCCAATGCCTGCGACCTTCTTCATCATATTCAAGCCATGCAACTATGTGTGGTGTAGCCATAGGAATTATCTGATCGCACCCAGGACAGCGATATGGTTTATTTGATGCTGATCCAGTGAGTTTGCGAACTCGATAAATACCATCTGGATGTTCTTCTATAGTTTCATTTGAAGGGTTGATTTCGCGTTCTTCAGACTTAGGCCGGCGATTCTTAGGGTAATTTTTACGCGGGCTCATGGCGCTATTTTCGCACTTTTTGCTCCAAGTAGCATAATAAGAGAGTGAATGTCATTGAAGTTCGTGGACTACGAAAGTCATATGCAAGCTTTGAGGCAGTCTGTGGCATCGATTTATCAATTGCACAAGGTGAGATTTTTTCCCTTCTTGGTCCCAATGGTGCAGGCAAGACAACAACAGTTGAAATTCTTGAAGGCTTTCGAACTCGCAACGCTGGTGAAGTAAAAGTTCTAGGTTTTGATCCCGCAACGCAGGGTCGCGCATCGCGCGAATGGCGAAATCGCATTGGAATTGTCCTTCAATCCACCTCCGATGCGGGAGACCTCACTGTCTCTGAAACAATTTCCCACTTTGCTGGCTACTACTCGCGTCCGCGCAATCCAGAAGAAGTTATATCCGCAGTTGGCCTTGAAGATAAAGCAAAAGATTTGATTCGAAATCTAAGCGGTGGTCAACGCCGTCGTCTCGATGTTGCACTTGGAATTATTGGAAGCCCAGAACTTCTATTTCTAGATGAACCGACAACTGGTTTCGACCCTGAAGCCAGGCGTGCATTCTGGTCACTCATTGATGGACTACGAAACGATGGCACAACTATTGTGCTTACAACTCACTATTTGGATGAGGCAGAAGCCCTCGCTGATCGACTAGCTGTTATCAATCATGGTCAAATAATTGAAGTCTCAACCCCGACGCAACTTGGGGGGCGCTCTACTTCTAAAGCCCTCGTGCAATGGCGCGACAATGGCGAACTCAAAAGCGAAGAGACAGAGAACCCGACAGCCCTCGTTTCAACATTGACATCGCAATTTTCTGGCGAGATTCCAGAACTCAGCATCACTCGACCATCCCTTGAAGACATATATTTGAAAATGATCGGTCACGCTAATGAATAAGATTCCTGGAGCAATAAATCTTGGGCTTCGTCGAGGCGCACTTGAGATAAAGCAATTTACTCGCCAAAGAGAATCTGTTGTCTTCACTCTTCTCTTTCCGCTTATTCTTCTTGCGATTTTTGGATCAGTATTCAAAGACACAATTGCACCAGGTGTTACATTCTCACAATATTTTGTAGCAGGAATGGTTGCATCAGGGCTTGTAAATAGTGGTTTCCAACAGATCGCAATTACGATTCCGATGGAGCGCGATTACGGATCTCTCAAACGCCTTCGAGGAACTCCGATGCCAGTTGCTAGCTATTTCATTGGAAAATCTCTCTTGGTTTTTGTCAGCATGATCATTCAAGTAATTCTCTTACTCGCTGGTGGATATCTCTTCTTTGGCCTAAATATGCCAACAGATATATCAAAATGGCTGACATTCACGTGGCTTATTATTTTAGGAACTGCATCTTCTACTGTTCTAGGAATTGCATTTTCTGTAGTACCAAAGAGTGGTCGCGGTGCCTCGGCTGTAGTTTCTCCAGTTGTAATCATCCTTCAATTCTTTAGTGGAGTTTTCTTTATCTTTACCCAACTTCCAACCTGGATGCAGCAAGTGGCAGCAATATTCCCACTCAAGTGGCTCACACAAGGTATGCGATCTGTCTTTCTTCCTGATTCATTTGCAGCTAATGAAGTAGCAAAATCTTGGGAGACTGGTAGAACATTTCTAATCTTGGTTCTATGGCTTGTCGTTGGCTTCTTCCTTACTCTTCGAACATTCAAATGGTCTCGCGAGTGAAGAAATTCCTAGTTGCCCTAATCGCATTTACTCTGCTCACACCGAATGCAATTGCTGCAACGAAGTCACCAACTCCTAAGCCAACTGCCAAAGCCACTTCAAAGGCCACGGTGAAACCAGCTGCGACTGCGAAGGCCACCGCTAAGCCATCAACGAAAGCAACTGCTAAAGCAACAAAAAAGGCCACAGCAAAAGCCACACCTAAACCAACGAAGAAGCCAGTAGCCAAAAAGAAACCGGTGAAGAAAAAACCTCGCAAGAAAGTACTGCTCTCTCCTTCGCCATCGCCAGTGTGGCCTTTAGTCGGTTTCAAAAGTGAAGATGGTGAAATCTGGGCGAAGATTCCAACAGCAAAAGAATTAGTTGGTTATGCCTCTGGTAGTAAGAATTTGACTAGTGAATTAGCTCGTTTGGTAGACGGAGTACGTGTGTGCGAGAAATATACCTGTGGGGCAGTTCAGGTTGTATCAACGAATGGGTGTCTGTGGTGGGATATCACAGCAAATGTAACTGATGAGAATAAAAACATCTTTGGAACAATTCGTCGAACAATCAAGGAAAGTGCTCCACGACAGATGGTTACTGTCTTACTTGTAAGTGAACAAGATATTGCAAAAGAACACTTTGTTACAGGAATAAACATCAAATGTAATCGCGGTGCACCTGATACTAAAGTTCCACTTTCCCAATACTTTCCAATTGAGCAGGTAGGTTAGCGGTTCGCTCCAGGAACCCAGAGCTGATCACCAATTTCTTTATTTGCAATACGTGCAAGCACAAAGAGTAAATCAGATAATCTATTCAGATATTTGGCAGTGAGTGGATTTACGCCGCCACCAAATGCATGAATTGCTGCCCATGTGCACCGTTCTGCACGACGAGTTACTGTGCGAGCAACATGTAAGTGTGCTGCAGCTGGCGTACCTGATGGCAAAACAAATGAACGCAGCGCTTCAAGAGATTCATTATAGGAATCGATCTTTTCTTCAAGGTATGTAATTTGAGATTCAAGGACGCGCAGTGGTTCAAATGCAGGTGCATCTGCTACAGGTGTGCAAAGGTCTGCTCCCACATCGAATAAATCATTTTGAATGCGAACTAATAGCGCGCGAACATCCTCGCTCAATTCATCCGTTGATAGAACTACGCCAATCGATGAATTTGCTTCATCAACCGTGGCATAGGCTTCAAGGCGGGGATCATTTTTTGATGTGCGACTCATATCTCCGAGTGAGGTCGTGCCGTCATCGCCAGTCTTGGTATAAATTCGAGTTAGATGAACCATGGGTAGAGCCTAATAGGGCAGTTACGATGAGACCACTCAAGTCTTAGAGAAGGGATGGGTATGGCCACCGAAGATCGTTTTCGCGTCGTTGGTGGTGCCCATCTGCGCGGTGAAGTCACCATTTCGGGGGCAAAAAACTCAGCTTTGAAATTGATGGCTGCTGCGCTTCTAGCCCCTGGCCTTTCAACTATTCGCAATGTTCCAGAAATTGCCGATGTTGAGATTATGGGTGACTTACTTACGCGCCTTGGTTGCACTGTTACAAATAGCGCAGGCGTAGTCACAATTGATGTTCCTCAAACTCCGGGTCATCGCGCTGATTATGATCTTGTTCGCAAAATGCGAGCATCGATAAATGTATTAGGCCCACTCGTTGCTCGAACAGGTAAAGCAGAGGTTGCACTGCCTGGCGGAGATGCAATTGGCTCACGCGGATTAGATTTTCATATAAAAGGTCTTGAATCTCTCGGTGCTACTGCCCATATTGAACATGGATATGTCGTTGCGCAATCTCCTCATGGTCTCAAGGGTGCTGCAATAGATTTAGATTTTCCAAGTGTTGGTGCAACTGAAAATATCATGACTGCTGCGGTGTTAGCGCAGGGTGTTACAACAATTGATAATGCAGCGCGAGAACCTGATCTTGTCGATTTAGGTCAATTCCTAATCTCAATGGGCGCAGATATCAAGGGTCTTGGCACTCCACTGATAACAATTACTGGAGTGAGCGCACTTCATCCAACAGATCACACAACTATTCCTGATCGCATCATCACTGGTACATGGGCATTTGCGGCTGCAATGACACAAGGTGATATAACAATTCATGGTGCGCGTGCGGAAGATCTAGAATTGCCACTCGAAAAATTAGCAAGTGCTGGTGCAATTATTACAACAACAGAAGATGGAATTCGAGTTCGCATGGATTCGCGCCCACAATCAATTGATGTTGCGACACTTCCCTATCCTGGTTTTCCAACAGATTTATTGCCGATGGTGATTGCCCTCAATGCAATTGCAGATGGAAGCGCCATTGTTACTGAGAATGTATTTGAATCTAGATTTATGTTCGTCAATGAACTCATTCGCTTAGGTGCTCAAATCAGTATTGATGGCCACCATGCCTCGATTACAGGCGTAAAAGAGCTCTCTGGAGCCCCTGTTGAGGCCACAGATATTCGCGCAGGCGCAGGCTTAGTACTTGCAGCCCTTGTTAGTGAAGGTGAAACAACAATCGATCAGGCTTTTCACTTAGATCGTGGTTATCCAAACTTTGCGGCCCAACTTCAATCATTAGGTGCAAAGGTTACACGTGAGTAAATAAGTTGTGGAAAGTTATTTAGAAACTGTCTCTGTAAGAATTGAAACGCGATCATTTGAAACCGATAAGAAGCCGCCACTGACATTGAAATCAGTAGCGCTTCCATCGACTCCTTTAATACTTACAACACCATCGACTAGTACGCCAAAGATCGGTGCATGACCAGGAAGAACTCCTAAGTCACCTTCAACTGTTCGGGCAGAGACAAATGATGCCTCTCCCGACCAGACGCGCTCTGTTGGCGATACTAATTCGACTCGAAGTGACATGGCTTAGTTCTTTGCCAATTCAGCTGCTTTACGTTCTACATCGTCTAGTCCACCGCACATAAAGAATGCCTGCTCTGGAACATGGTCATACTTTCCATCTGCAAGTGCTTCAAATGCTGAAATAGTTTCTGTCAAAGGAACGAATGAACCATCTAGGCCAGTAAAGACCTTTGCCACAAATGTATTCTGTGACAAGAAGCGCTGAATGCGACGTGCGCGTCCAACGAGAATACGATCTTCTTCTGAAAGTTCATCGATACCAAGAATCGCAATGATGTCTTGTAGATCTTTGTAACGCTGCAAGATCTGCTTGATGCGGTTAGCAACACGGAAGTGGTGCTCTCCGATATAGCGTGGATCCAAAATACGTGATGATGAATCCAGTGGATCTACAGCAGGATAAATTCCAAGTTCTGAAATTGGACGTGAGAGCACTGTTGTTGCATCTAAGTGCGCAAATGTTGTGTGTGGAGCTGGGTCAGTAATGTCATCTGCAGGAACATAAATTGCCTGCATAGATGTAATTGAGTGACCACGTGTTGAAGTAATGCGCTCTTGCAACTGTCCCATTTCATCTGCAAGTGTTGGCTGGTAACCCACTGCAGATGGCATGCGGCCGAGAAGAGTTGATACTTCAGAACCTGCTTGTGTAAAGCGGAAAATATTGTCGATGAAGAGCAATACATCCTGCTTTTGCACATCGCGGAAATATTCAGCCATTGTGAGCGCTGAAAGTGCAACACGAAGACGCGTTCCAGGTGGTTCATCCATCTGGCCGAAGACCAATGCAGTCTTATTGATAACGCCAGTCTCGGTCATTTCCAAGAAAAGGTCGTTACCTTCACGAGTACGCTCACCAACGCCGGCGAATACAGATACACCACCGAAGTTTTCAGCTACGCGATAAATCATTTCCTGAATCAAAACTGTCTTGCCTACACCTGCACCACCAAATAGACCGATCTTTCCACCCTTTACATACGGTGTTAGCAGATCGATAACTTTGATACCTGTTTCAAACATCTCTGTTTTTGATTCGAGCTGATCGAATGCAGGTGCATTACGGTGAATTGGCCAACGCTCTTTGATATCAAGTGAAGATGTTGGAACATCGAGTGATTCACCAAGAGTGTTGAATACGTGACCCTTTGTTACATCGCCCACTGGAACCATGATTGGGTCGCCCGTGTCGGTCACTTCAGTGCCGCGCACCATTCCATCGGTTGGTTGCATCGAGATTGCACGCACGAGGTTGTCGCCAATGTGTAGCGCAACTTCCATCGTCAAAGTACTCGTTACACCAGCCATCGTCACATCGACGTGGAGAGCATTGAAGATCGCTGGCATTGAATCAGCTGGGAATTCAATATCCACAACTGGTCCGATGACTCGAGCTACTCGCCCTTTATTGGATGTTTTTACCGACATCATTCACTCCCTGCACTAGCTGAGGCCAACGCGTCTGCGCCGCCAACAATTTCACTGATCTCTTGGGTAATTTCTGCTTGACGAGCAGCGTTCGCAAGTCGTGTGAGCGACTTGATTAGATCATCAGCATTGTCAGTCGCTGATTTCATTGCACGGCGTCGAGCTGCATGCTCAGATGCCGCTGATTGCAACATTGCGTTGAATACTCGAGCCTCTATGTAGCGAGGAAGAAGTGCGTTGAGCACTGTTCCAGCATTAGGTTCGAATTCATACATTGGTAGTAGCGATGCAGTAACTGGCTCGCTGCTTTCAACAACTTCAAGTGGAAGCATTCGCTTAGCGAGTGCGTTCTGAGTAAGCATTGAATGGAATTCAGTAAAGATAATGTGAATCTCATCTACGCCATTTACATCAGTTTGCGCATCTGCAAGGAAAGCCTCGATTAGTGCATTCGCAACTTCTTTTGCATCTTCATAGGTTGGATTATCTGAAAATCCTGACCATGATCCGGCAATCGCACGGTTACGGAAGCGGTAATAATTCACTGCTTTGCGTCCAACCAAATAGGCAGATGCATCCAAGCCGCGCTCTTTGAGAAGTGCAACGAGTTGCTCTCCTTCTTTGATCGCATTATTTGAATATGCACCAGCCATACCGCGATCTGCGGAGATGATAAGGACAGCTGCGCGAATTGGATTCTCAGATTGCGTCGTCAACGGATGATTAGTTGAAGAGAAAGAGGCAACTGCAGATACAGCGCGGGTCAACTCATTTGCGTAAGGAGTTGAAGCGGTGACTCGTTGCTGCGCCTTGACAATTCGAGAAGCCGAAATCAATTCCATGGCTTTCGTAATTTTCTTGGTCGCTTTAACGGATCGCATCCGCCTGCGATATATGCGAAGTTGGGCACCCATGAGTTACTTCTTCACCGCCGGTGGGACGTGCTTAATAATCTTTTCAGATGCTTCGCTATCTAGAGCTTCAGCTGCTGCTTCATTGATTGCTGCAGAAGCAGTTGCCTTGAAGATCTTCTTGAATGCAGCGACTGCTTCTTCCATTGACTTCACAGTGTCATCTTCTAACTGCTTAGTCTCTGAAATTACATCGAAGATTGCTTTGCGTTCGCGTCCAATGAATTCAAGGAGTTCTGATTCAAAGCGACGAATATCTGCAACTGCAACATCATCGAGCTTGCCTGATGTACCAGCCCAGATAGAAACAATCTGGCGCTCTAGTGAATAAGGTGAGTACTGACCTTGCTTCAACAATTCAACCATGCGCGCACCGCGCTCAAGTTGAGCCTTTGATGCAGCATCGAGATCTGAACCAAATGCAGCAAATGCTTCAAGTTCACGGAACTGTGCAAGGTCAAGACGCAAACGGCCAGCGATTTTCTTCATCGCCTTTGTCTGTGCAGATCCACCCACGCGAGATACAGAAACACCCACGTTGATAGCTGGGCGTACACCTGCGTTGAAAAGATCTGTTTCCAAGAAGCACTGTCCATCAGTAATCGAAATTACGTTTGTTGGAATAAATGCAGAAACGTCATTTCCCTTTGTTTCAATGATTGGAAGACCAGTCATTGAACCGCCACCGAGTTCATCGGATAGCTTTGCGCAACGCTCGAGAAGACGTGAGTGCAAATAGAAAACGTCTCCTGGATACGCTTCGCGACCTGGTGGACGACGAAGCAACAATGAGACCGAACGATAAGCCTCTGCTTGCTTTGAAAGATCATCAAAAACAATGAGTACATGCTCGCCGTTATACATCCAGTGCTGACCAATTGCAGAACCTGTATATGGAGCGAGGTACTTGAAGCCAGCAGGATCTGATGCAGGAGATGCAACGATTGTTGTGTATTCCATCGCGCCAGCTTCTTCAAGAGCACCCTTTACGGCTGCAATTGTTGAACCCTTTTGTCCGATAGCCACATAAATACATTTAACTTGCTTCTTCTTATCTCCTGTTTTCCAGTTTTCTTTCTGGTTAATAATTGTGTCGACTGCAACAGCGGTCTTACCTGTCTGACGGTCACCAATAATCAACTGACGCTGTCCGCGACCAATAGCAGTCATCGCATCAATAGCTTTGATACCAGTTGCAAGTGGTTCCTTTACAGGTTGGCGTTGCACAACTGATGGTGCCTGTAGTTCGAGTGCACGACGTGCATCTGCCTTAATCTCGCCCTTGCCATCGATTGGACGACCAAGTGGATCAACTACGCGACCAAGGAATGCATCTCCTACTGGAACAGAGAGAATTTCACCTGTGCGTCGAACTGATGTTCCTTCCTCAATTCCTTCGTAACCACCCAAAATAACAACACCGATTTCACGCACGTCGAGGTTGAGTGCAAGACCGAGGGTTCCATTTTCAAATTGCAGAAGTTCATTTGCCATCGTTGATGGCAAGCCTTCAACGCGTGCGATGCCATCGCCTGCTTGGCTAACGGTTCCAACCTCATCGCGTGCTGCTACGCCTGGATCGTATGACCTAACGAAGTTCGCTAAGGCGCCCCGAATTTCTTCTGGGTTGATCTTGAGCTCTGCCATGTCTATCTC
>CAMCCH010000020.1 GCA_945873335.1 Bifidobacterium breve
CATATGAGATTGAAACAGGTTCCTAAACGCTCTGTTTTTCCCATGTGAGGCAGGCGCTTCTTTGACTATTATTGCCAAATGAGTTCGATCAGAGAATTGCACGCAGGTGATAAGTCTTCCTGGCTCATTTTATGGCGTGGATATCTTGAGTTTTATGAAACAGACATTCCTGAAGAACAAACTGAACTCACCTGGTCGAGATTGCTAGATAACCAATTCAATATGAACGGTCTAGTAATCGAAAATGGCGGAATTATCTGCGGAATCGTTCATTATTCTTTCCAAAATTCAACGTGGTCACCCAATGGCCACTGTTATCTGGAGGATTTGTTTGTAGATCCTAATATTCGGGGCAAAGGACTGGGTAGAGCGCTTATCGATGCCGTCTATGACATCGCTGTGAAATCTGGTTGTAGCAGGCTTTATTGGAATACTGATTCAACCAATGAGACTGCACGCAAGCTCTATGACACTTACACACAGGAATCAGGGAAAATTCAGTATCGAATTCAGATCTCCACGCCAGATTAGAGATTAAATTAAGCGAATATTACTTTTCCATATTTGATAATGATTGCAAGGGCCAAAATGGCATAAATACCAGTGTAGAGAACTCTGCCCCAACCGCGTTCTAGGAAATTGACAATTTTCTTATATCTCTCATCAGAGAATCCCCACGTATTTTCCATCAGATTTACTCGCGTTAGAGTTGAAAAAACAGTAATAGTTGAAACAGTTACCAAAAGACACCATGGACAAAATGCCTTGATGACAAAGAATGATTGAGATAGAAGCCAGAGCGCAAAAATTAGGCCTAATCCGTAAAAAACGTGAGCAACTTTTAGGAATAGTTTAGGAAATACGACAAGAGATAACCCTGCTATAGCGATAGTGATGACAACTGGTTCGGTCATCAAACCCAGAAATGCATTGGGAAATCCGAGAAGATTAGATTGCCATGACTTCGCGACTTTTCCACAAGAAACTACTGCATTGATATCGCACGCAAGTTTTGACGTTGGTTGAGCAGCAAGCTTGATGGCATCGTAAGAAAGAACTAAGGATGCAATCAAACTTAGAATTGAGGAGATCAGCATCGCTACGTAGGTTTTACGGTAGGAACGAACTCTTTCAACGGCGCTTAGCTCTGACACTCCCATATCGTACTAGGAATTGCATAGATCCTTTAGGTCAAAGCATCCAGCCGGCCATTTATGCGCTAACTGGCCTTTATTATTAGCCTATGAAATTTCTTATTTCAGTAATTGATGGGCTATCAAATTCTGGTACAGCCGATGAGATGGTAGAAATCGATAAGTTCAATGATTATCTTCGAGTCAATGGGCATTGGATTTTTGCATGGGGACTCCAAGAACCATCGAGTGCAACTGTTATTGATAATCGCTCTAGTGCTAATTTGAGTACAGGCAAGCCGCTATTCGATGCCCAAGAGAACTTCAGTGGATTGTGGATTATCGAGGCACCAGATTCAGAGACTGCGCGAAAACTAGCATTTGATGCCTCTAAGGCATGCGATAGAAAAGTGGAACTTCGTCCATTTCACTAGCACCTTACATAAGTGCAATATCGCACGATTAGGTCTAGATTTTCGTCGTGATCAATGAATTGCGCGCAAGAGAATTAGCTGTCATCAAGCGCAAAATTCCTAAGATAGATCCTGCATTCACATATCCAATAAAGAATCTTGAACCTTGCACTTTTGGTATAGAAAAATCTAGAGAAACATATTATCAATCACTGGTTCGTGCCGTAATTGCCCAGCAGGTAAGCACTGCTGCTGCTCGCACAATCGGCAAAAGACTTCGCGATAAGTGCGAGGGATCAATTATTGTAGAAAGAGTTGGCCAACTATCTCTCAAAGAATTGCAATCTATTGGGCTAACTGGCGCAAAGGTTAGAACTATCGATGAACTCACCCAAGCAACACTCTCTGGTGAGATCAACTTCAGGCGATTTACACACTTGGGCGATGAAGAGATTATTCAAGAGTTAGTTCCACTCTTTGGAATTGGTCGTTGGACAGTGGAAATGTTTCTTATTTTTCAATTAGGCCGCCTCGATGTGTGGCCAGTAGATGATTTAGCAGTGAGGCGAGGTTGGGATAACTTGCACAAAAATACAGAACCAATCAAAGCCAAAGTACTTGAGCAATTAGGAGAACCATTTATTGGAATGAGAAGTGTTGTTGCCTGGTATTGCTGGAGGGCTTCCTAGCTCTTTACTGTAGACTCAGTTCAACGTTATTTGATACATATTTATTCTGATCAATAGGGAGCAGTTGTGAATCCTGCAGAACTGCTCGGTTTTATCGGTGGCGGAATCGGAATATTCTACGGAGTGCCGCAAGCTTTGCGCATTAGGCGTTTAGGTCACGGCACGGGAGTGAGCCTTCCTACCTGGCTACTCACATTCGGCGTCAGTACATCATGGGCTGCATGGGGCTTTGGAGTGGACTCACCATCTGCGTTAATTATGAATATTGGTGGAGCGCTGGTGAATGGAAGCGTTGTTGTTGCAATCATGCCAAGTATGCGTAAAGCAATACTTTATTTGCTAACAATTACTGCAGCGCTTTGGTTCCTCATTCTTACACTTCCAGACCCAATCGTTTCAGCACTACTTATTGCTCTTGTTTTCTGCTTGGTGCCTCAAGTTTTAGAATCATTGAGAAGCCTACAAAATGGAACCACCTCTGCAGTTTCAATAAAAGCACTAACTGTCGCGCTACTTAGCAACATCTTTTGGATTGCATACGCTTTTGTACGAGAGATTAACCTTGTTTTTCTCACTTCGGGTATTGCTATGACAATGATTCTCATAGTTATGGCGCTGGAACTTTTAGTGCAAAGAAAGCTACGGATGGAAAAGAGTGGGAACTTAAGGTAATATTGCGGTAATTAAGGGGAGTACCTCACTACAGCTATCTCGTCAATACGGTGTAAAAACCCGGGACGCTGGCCGTGAAAACGGTTAGGGAGACCTTGACCATGAAACTAATGGCTATCAAGGGGAGTATCTAATGAATGTAACGATGACAATCTGGGCAATAACCATCGGGCTAATTTTATTGCTTGTGGCAGTAGATTTACTGACAGCAAGTAGAAAGCCACGTGAGATCAAATTTCGTGAAGCCACCGTTTGGACACTCTTCTATGTAGCGATTGCCATTGGCTTTGGATTATGGGTTTTGAATTACTTCGGCCCTAAGTACGGCACTGAATTCTTTGCAGCCTATTTAGTTGAATATTCCTTGTCGATAGATAACTTATTCATATTTGTAATCATCTTGACGCAATTTGCAGTGCCTAGAAAAGACCATCAAAGAGTTCTTCTCATTGGTATTGTCCTTGCGCTCATATTTAGAGCAGTCTTTATCGCCATTGGCGCAGTTGCCTTGGCGAACTTCACCTTCACCTTTGTCATCTTCGGAGCAATCCTTATTTGGACAGGAATTGGACTCTTCAAGCATTGGGATGAAGATCCAGATCCAAGTGAAAACGCCCTTGTTCGCACGATTCGCAAAAGAATTGCGATGGTTGATGAATTTCATGGCTCAAAACTCTTCGTGAAAATAGATGGAAAGAAGTTTGCAACACCCATGTTCCTGGTCATTATTGCTATTGGCTCAACGGACTTACTCTTTGCATTAGATTCAATTCCTGCCACATTTGGAGTGACTTCAGAGCCATTCTTAGTATTTACTGCAAATGCATTTGCCTTATTGGGATTGCGCGCTTTGTATTTCCTACTCAAGGGTCTTCTCGATAAGTTAATCTACCTATCTCTTGGACTCTCATTCATCCTGATGTTTATTGGATGTAAGTTGATCTTGACTTATCTCCATGAAGTCTTTACTGAGGTTCCAAAGATTCCAACACCTGTTAGCCTTGGGGTAATTGCAACGATATTGATTATTTCAACCGTGGCAAGTGTTATAAAGAGTAAAAAAGATCCAAGTGCCATTGCCCATGCGGGACGTATGAGTGTTGACGATAAAGAAGAGAGCTAATGGCCAATATCAAGAAATTATGGAAGGCGCTTCCGCGTTCAGTTAGACAACTCATTGTCCTAGTCATTGGGTCAACCCTGATATTGATTGGATTGGCTTTGATTGTATTACCTGGACCTTTCACGATGCCGTTAGTGATTCTTGGCCTTTTTGTCTTAGCAATCGAGTTTGCCTGGGCAGAATCCCTACTTACTCGCGCTAAGAATCATGCAAAGAAACTTGATCCACGAAAGATCAAAAAAAATAAACCTGAGGAAAAGTAATAAGAAATAGTTTTCTGTTGTAGCCGAAAAGCAAAGAGAATTTAGCCAATAAATTCAGGGTCATATTTGCGACCTTGATCATGAATGCACGTTTTGTTGTCAGTTACTTTGGCGCAATCATCACACAGTAAAACTAATTCGTGACACGTTGCGGTTCGACAGTTATAGAACTGCTTTGTTGGTGCATTGCAACTATCGCACTCGCCAATAACCTTGGCCTTAGGTGAGAAATCAATGGCGAGTCGATCATCGAATGTGAAGAGAGAGCCTTCCCATAAGCTGTCATCGCCGTATTTCTTGCCATAGCGGACGATGCCACCCTTGATCTGATAAACCTCTTTGAATCCACGCTTTTTCATAACCGATGAAAGAATTTCACAGCGAATTCCACCAGTGCAATAAGTAATCACTGGCTTATCTTTGATGTGATCATATTTTCCACTTTCGATTTCTTCTACAAAATCGCGAGATGACTCAGTATTTGGAACTATTGCATTAGAGAATTTTCCAATTTTTGCTTCGAATGCATTACGACCGTCGAAGAAAACAACCTCATCCCCACGTTCTGCAACGAGAGCGTCGACTTCTTCAGGGCGAAGATGAACTCCGCCGCCAACAACGCCGTTCTCATCTACTTCGATAATATCTGGGTCACCGAAGGCAACTAGTTCATCACGAACGCGTACTTGAAGTCGTGGAAAGTCATTACCTGTTCCGCCAGACCATTTGAATTCGGTCTTCTTGAAACCAGGATAGAGCTTTGTTTTGTGAACATATCTCTTGAGGTCATCCATATCTCCACCGAGAGTGCCGTTGATGCCATGCTTGGAAATAATGATGCGGCCTTTGAGGCCAAGAGTCTCACAGAGAGTCTGTTGCCAAAAACGCATTGCTGTTGGATCTGAAATCGGCGTGAAGCAGTAATAAAGGATTACTTTCTGCTCCGCCATGTGGCTAGTTTACCTTCTCTTTATTAGCGAGTAACCACGCGATAACGCTCGAGAGAGCTATCCGTTGCATAAGCAATGCGTACACCTGCAGATTTTGAGGCGCTCAATCCATCAATAATCTGAGCGGTCAGGATTTCACCCGGTGCTACGACGGCAACTCCCGGCGGATAGGGAGCAATGAGATCTGCAGAAATTCGACCTAACGCATCTTTGGCACTGACCATTTCAGTCTTTGCAAAATATGCATCGCGCATTGAAATACCCTTTTGTGGAATCACAGACCAACTCAGCGCCGTTGCAGTTTCGCGCGGAGTTGTTGCTAATTTTTTGAGGACGGGAATCAGAATTGTTGCAAGGCGAGTGAAATCTTGAGCAGTATCGGCAAGAGTTGCCAAAAATACGACAGTATCGCGATCGGCCATTTCTACTCGAACCCCTAGCGCCCCGATTGCTTTTTCAATATCTACACCAGATGCCCCTAATTGATTAGCACGCAGCACTACTTTTACAGGGTCAAAACGGCCCGCTACAAAATTAGCAGGATTGAGAAAAATCTCTTGTGAGAATTCCTTTTGAATAAGGACCTTGAAATCTTTTACATTAGAAATAAGTTGCCCGAGTAATTCTTCACCACGTGTTTGCAAAAGTGCTCGGCACCCATCAATGGAAGCAAGGGGGGCACCAGCTGGGGATGTTGTGTGTGTTGTTTCAAAACTTTGCTCAAGTCGATCTAAGTTCAGATATTGCCCACGCGCAATAAGTAATGCAGATGCACTGTATCCAGGAAGTGCCTTGTGTGTACTAGTAATAAGTGCATCAGCGCCAAGTTGAATGACATGACGAGGCAGTTCTGGATGAAATCCAAAGTGGCCACCCCACGCGGCATCAATGACAACAGGGATTGAATGTTCGTGCGCTTTAGTAATGAGGGCGGGAATATCAGAAAGGGTTCCTAAATAACCAGGTTCTGTCAGTAAGAGTGCGATTGGTTTTTCACTAAGAACTTTTTCAAATTCAGCCACTGATATTCCTGTTGGAACACCTGTTGCACCATCAATATCAGGGGAGAGCCATAAGGGTTCAAGTCCAGCAAGAACTAAAGCACTCAGTACAGAGCGGTGAGCAGTTCGCGACAGGGCAACTTTGTCACCAGGTTTTCCTAGAGCCAGAATTACTGCTTGGTTCACATGAGTTGAACCACCAGTTGAGAAGCGAGCGAAATCTCCGCCCCAAAAGTTGGCAGCTAATTTCTCTGCCTTGATCAGGGTTCCGTGAGTTAGTTTGATTTCATCTAAGCCACCGTAGAGAGGTGTATCGCTATCGACGAGAGCGCCGAGGCCAGCATCAAGGTGTGATGCTCTCTGCTTATGCCCAGGAATAGTGAATGGTAGGCGCTCGCTTTCGAAGTAGGAGAGGTAAGCATCAAGGAGTGGAGCACTATCGCGTAGTTCACTCATTGATCTACTCCCTGTCTCTATATCTTCACTTGCAAGGGTAACTTCTTGGCGCGTGTATGAGAAATATGGCTCTAGACTTTAACCATGACCACACTTACTAGTTTGACCCAAGAACGTCGGTTGGTTACCGCAATTCCGGGACCCAAATCACTCGAGGCGCTACAGCGCCGTAGTGAAGCGACTTCTGGGGGACTAGGTATGGCTATTCCCGTCATTATTGAGCGCGCTAGTGATGCGATTTTGCTCGATATCGATGGAAACCAAATTATTGATCTTGGCTCAGGCATTGGTGTGACAAACGTTGGTAATTCAACATCGCGCGTTGTTGATCGCGTTATTGAGCAAGCACAAGCATTTACGCATACATGTTTCACCGTTGCTCCATATATGAATTACATCGAAGTATGTGAAAAACTCAATGCTGTAGTACCTGGTCCATTCAAAAAGAAATCTATGCTTGTAAATTCAGGTGCAGAGGCTGTAGAGAATGCAATCAAGATTGCACGTCATTACACAAAGCGTCCAGCAATTGTTGTCTTTGAACATAGCTATCACGGTCGTACAAATCTAACGATGGCGCTAACTGCAAAGAACATGCCATATAAAGAGGGATTTGGCCCATTTGCACCAGAGATTTATCGAGTACCAATGCCGTATTCATTGCGTTGGCTCGGCGATAAAAGCACCATTACTGAAGATGCAATGGAAATGATTACACATAAGATTGAAAAAGAGATTGGCGCACATAACGTTGCTGCAATCTTGATTGAGCCAATTCAAGGTGAAGGTGGATTTATCGTTCCACCTAAGGGATTCTTGCCAGCTCTTTCAAAGTATTCAACTGATAACGGAATCATCTTTATCGCCGATGAAGTTCAAACTGGTTTTGCGCGCACTGGTCACATGTTTGCGGTAGAAGAAGAAGGCGTATTTCCTGACATGGTTGTTACTGCAAAGGGAATTGCTGGTGGCCTTCCACTTGCTGCCGTTACTGGCCGCGCTGAAATTATGGATTCTGTTCACGTTTCAGGTCTTGGTGGCACATATGGTGGAAATCCACTTGCATGCGCCGCATCCCTTGGTGTCTTTGAAACTATCGAAGAAGAGAACCTTGTTGCACGAGCTGCCCACATAGGTGAAGTTCTTGGAAAATCTCTGCGAGCACTTGCTGCAAAGTATCCAATCATCGCCGAGGTTCGCGGTCGCGGCGCAATGCAAGCAATTGAATTAGTAATGCCAGGTACTCTGGATCCAAATACTGCGGCGATGAGCGCCGTCGTGAAGTATTGCCAGAGCAAAGGCGTTCTCGTTCTCACTGCCGGCACATACTCCAACGTGATTCGATTCTTGCCACCAGTTGTCATCACCGATGAACTGCTACTCGATGCTATGGGCGTTCTTGAAGAGGCATTCGCCTCTCTCTAGAAAGTAGTTCGCCCCACCCTCTCACCCCTACTAGGGTGATTGTGTCTTTTCTTTTCGCCATATCTGTATCACCCTTACCTCATGGCCACTAGAGAAGACCAGACTCGCAAGGGTGATTTATTGCCGGGCGCATCACTTGGCCACACCACCCCGCCTGCAATGCCTGGAAACTTCTTGTCACGAAAAGGTCTTTTTCACCTTATTGATACGCGATCACCGGGTGCCACAATCGTCATTGCTCCATCTGGCTATGGAAAAACTACTTTAGTGGCTGAATGGGCACATCAAAATAAAGATCGCGTTTTTTGGGCTACAGCAACAGGAAATGAAAAAACATCTGACTTTAGAAACATTATTTTTCAAGCTGTGCGAAATGTTGTTCCAGATTTTGCTCCATGGTTCAAACCAAATACTGATATGGACTCGAAAGAGATATTCCAAAAATTCTTTGAGGATATTTCAGACCTAGATGGTAACTATGTGTTTGTTTTAGATAATGGTCCATCGTCAGAAAACTTGAATGCAGCAATACTTGCACAATACATGCTTGATATTCTCCCCGATAATTTGCACCTTATTGTGATTCGACGCACTGCAACTGAATTATCGTTTGCTCGCTTTGCACAAAGTGGGAATTTGAACTTAATTTCGGCCACCGACCTTAGATTTGATAAAGATGAAATTAATACAATTGCAACACTCAATGGACTCGATTATTCTGATCCTGAAGTTGAATCAACTCTAAAATTAGCAAATGGTTGGCCAGTTTGTGTTCAGTTATTAGCTAAGAATTATTCAAGAGGGATGCGAAAAACAAACTTTTCACTCAAAATGTCTTCTTCAATGGAACCACTGAGAATCTTGACAACGGAGACATTCAATATTCTTAGTGCCCCAGATCAAGAACAGCTTATGAAGCTTTCCATTCTCAAAGAATTTGATGTAGATACGGCTCAAGTCATTCTTGGTAAAGAGTATTCATTGCAATCTCTCAATCGAATTAGTAATGACGGCGCCTTTCTGATAATTGACGAGTCTGCCAATCCGCGCTATGAGTTCAATGCTATTTTCCGTGAGACGATTCAACACATTACATCCGAGAGAAACTTCGACTTATCTCCCTCTCGATCACTTCTATTGGAATATTTCCTACTTAGAAAAATGACAAATGAGGCAGTTGAGCAGGCATTTGAACTCAGTGATTTTGTAAGAATGCATGATCTTCTCAAAGAGTATTCACGCCAGCTAACTGCAACTGGCCAAGGCGATCAAATGATTCGTTTGGCACCTTACGCGGGAGATGAGAGTCCTCAAGGATTACTTCTACGCAAAACCGTAGAAGTGATGGGACACATTACAAACCTAAATTTTGTGCAGGCAGAGATTGAAGCCCAAGAGTTGATCCTCGAGTCAGAAAGTAGTCCGATAGGTGATTTCATTAGAAAAATTTCACATGCATCCATGATGTATGTGAATTTTTCAAAAGGGGCAATCACTGAAATTGATGATACTGCAAATGAATTATTTGATGAGGTAGTAATTACTGGAGATTTAGAGGCAAGTGACAAAATTGCAATACTTCGAATAATGGCTGATAAAGCTTTTATTTATGACTATCAGGGCTCATTAGAATTGATTTATCGAAGATCTTTGACTATTGCAAAAGCAGGCTTGGATGTCGCAGTTCCGTATAACCTCAATATTATAAATTGTATGTCACTTTTTACTCAAGGTAATTATTTGCAAGCTTTTGATGTAGCACGCCTAGCAATAGCCCAAGCGGAAGAAAAAGGTTACGTTGGAATCGCAGGACCACTTCAAGCCCATTTAGTACTAGGGCGTTGTTACTTAGAATTCTCCGAGATTGATGAAGCGTATGCATCGATTATACGTGCGCGCGACTTGGCAAAAGAGTGGAAGCAATGGCCATGGTATTTCGTCGCCGAAGGAATATTAATTCGATTAGTAGTCAGTATGGGAGATTACCCACGAGCAACCGAGATGATTCGCAGAATGAGAAATGATTTCTCTGACCTCCATATCTCTATGGATTCTGGGTGGATTGTTGATATGTCAGAGATCTATTTGAGATATACCCTCAAAGATTATGACCGAGTTGAAATTCTCCTCAACCGCACTCCTGATACAGCATTCACGAAACTCATTCGTGATGAAATCGCAATGCGTAATGGAAGAAATCCGAAAGAGATGAATATTGAAAAACTTCCGGATTCGACCCCTCGTGAGAAACTTCGAAAGTTCATCAAAATGGCCGAGGCAGTATCGGATCGAGAAAATGAATGCTCGCTCATCATGCAACAGGCTCTCAACCTGGGGTCAGAAATTGGTGCATATGAAACATTTGTACGTCAAAGCGAGCCGCTCACTAATGTCATTCTCAAAATTGCGGGGAAACAACCAACTATTTATCTAGAAGAGCTCTCTCGCCTGATCACTCAACGAATCAAAACAAAGCATCAATCCACGGGTTCCCTCAAGGAAAACCTGACGAGCCGTGAGCTTGAGATCGTCAAACACCTCTCCACAGCCAAGCCAATAAGCACCATTGCTAAGTCCCTTCACATCTCCCAAAACACGATTAAGACCCACCTGCGAAACGTTTATCGCAAACTTGAGGTCGATGGCCGCGATTCTGCTGTCGATAGGGCGCGCGAACTCTTTCTGGTCTGAGCGTAAAGAGGGAGGCGCCATGCATAAATTGTGCTTCCTTCCTCGGTAGAAGAAGGAGAGACTTCCCATCTCATAATTCGCAACTGCCTAAGGAGCCATGATGAAGAGCCGTATCCAAATCGTCGCCATTGTGGCTCTCGCCCTTATCGCAGCAATGGCACCCAGTGTTGCAGCTGATGCACCATCTTTTGATGAGCAATGGGTTCAAAGTGCGCCGCCAACAGTTGGCCTTATTGGTATAAATACTCAAGCATCTGTTCAAGCTCTTACATATTCGAGTTACTTATTATCGCTTCGCGGAACAACATCTAAAGTTGATTTTGCGGGAACATGTTCTTCTCTTGCAGATGAAAATTGCCTTACATGGGACAGGCTGCAATTTCGCAGCGATCTTCAGCCATGTTCGCCAACGATTCCATCTGATTGTTTCAATGGGCTCATTGTCAAAGATTCAAACGGTAAGGATATTGCAAGCACCTTGGTTACCGATGCAATTGCACCTCTGAAGCAAAGTTACACAGGAAGTCCTGAAAAGAATTTACCTACAGGTGGTGCACCACTTATTTTTTCAATTCCTGGCGCAGCGCACTCTGGTGGCGATCTTTACATGGTCAAGCCAGATTTAGTTGGAGCGCTAGAAAAGGGCCAAGATAAATTCAAGGTTATAAAATTGGAAGCGGTTATAGTTCCCGTCAAGAAAGTTGCGGGCGATACAGGCTTACTTCAGATAAGTGATACAGCAACAGATTATGCAACTATCGACATGATTGCTGGAGATGGTCGCGAAAAAGGAACGATGACGTGTGATTTTTTCAAAGATGGAAAAACTTGCTTTGTAACTCAAGCATTTCCAGCCGGAATTACTTTCGGAATGAAATTGCGTCTCAGTCAATCTGTTTATGGTTGGCTACATGGCCGCTTGCGAAATCCAGATGTGAGCGTTGCACCAAATCCGATTCTCAAAGATGGTGTTGATCTAACAATTGTTGCCGAACCGATGAGAGTTCCTGTTCTCTTCGGCTGGACGCAAAGCGCTAATGCACCAGCTGGCATACTTGCTCGTTACAGCGGGGTTCCTCGACTTGGAACTGTTTACGGTGCACCTGGAAAAGCAGCTGATCGAAATGGTCCACTCTCCGAAATAAGCATGTTGCACGAGCAACTCGATGCAAGTGAAAATAGCTTGGCAGAAGTGCGAGATTGGCTCGATATCTTGGGTGATAAAGCAACGGTAGAGCCATATAACTGGTCTGTTCAGACAATGGTTGGTGGAAGTTCTGAAGAGATTAATAAGTGCACCAAAGATTCTAAAGCGCTCGCTGGCATCGTTTCTACAAATGCAACTATGTATTCACCTGGTGCACCTGCATTCAATAAGGAATCTATGTCACTTGATTACAAAGTAGTCGCCCCGCACTTTAGTCATAACGGTGATGTCTTTCTTGGCACATATGACCTTTTGATGAGCTCAGAAGTTGCGCGTTGTATTTATAAATTTAGCAAAGCACCAATAAGTGCCACTATTTCTATCGTTAGCTCTGATGGAAATACACGCGTTGCGACAACATCAATAAATGAGAAAAATGGCTTCTTACATCTTGGTGCTTATGGCTTCGAATTTTCATCTCCAACAATCAAAGTTACGTTGAAGCAAGAGCCTGTGAAAGAAGTTGTGGCCCCTGTTAGAAATTCTGCCAAGCGCACAATCACCTGCCTATTAGGAAAGACCACAAAGAAGATAACCGCACTCAAACCAGTATGCCCAAAGGGATACAAACTAAAGAAATAACTTTAGTTTGCAGGACTCACGGTGGACATATTGAAATCTTTGATCACCATGGCAGGTGCTGCGCAGCGATCAAAGTAATCAGCCCATTCGCGAAGTTGGGTTATCTCAGTTGATGCAACGTGAGAAATTCTAGTAAGAATTGCAATCGGTGATTCATTCCATCGGAAGTTATTGACTGCCCCAATAACTTCGCCATTCTTGACTCGGTACACGCCATCGCGAGTTAGACCTGTGAGTAGAAGTGAACTTGGGTCAACTTCGCGGATGTACCACATTGTTGTCAGCAGTAAACCGTCATCGACTTTCTTGACGAGATCTTCCATAGAACCTGATGCCCCATCGACGCTAACAACGAGATTATCGCCAACTGGCGTGTAGGCAAGTGAAGTAATTTTTGCCGATGATTGTGTTTGCGCAAGAGAACTAAGTACGCCACCTTTGATGAAATCATTTCGTTTCAGGCTTTGGCCGTTATCAAATACCGAACTCAATGCGCTACTTGCTGCACTTGCAACAAAAGGTATTGATTCCAGGCCTTTGTAGGCGCTATCTGAATAAATATTGAGAGGTAGAGAAGAGAGTTTCTCTCCGATTCGAGTTCCTCCACCTTTTTTACTAAATGCAGAGCGACCTTCAAAGGCATCACGTGCACCAGCGCTCCAGAGCATGTAAAGAACAAGGTCACCCACTGCATTAGCAGGCAAGACCGTGTCATATTTTCCAGCAGGAATATCAATTTTATTTGCTTGCCACTGCAAACGCTCGCGAATCTTTGCATCAACGGATGCAATAGACACATTTGAAAAGTCGCGAGTTGCAACGCCTTCAAAAGTTGATCTGCTTCGATTGTGAGATTTTGCAGTCATCTCTACGCGACCTGCCGGTTGGTCATAGCGGGCGCGGATCCCACCCTTAGAACCAACCCACGTTGTCTTATGGGTATGTTCTGCATAACCAAAGAGTTCAATACCATCGCTAACAGAGCGCTTGAACATATCGCCAAGATCTGGCGCAACTTTAGAAAATACATCAGGCCCAGTTGCATTATGTGCATCGCTCCAATTACCAAATGAAACATTTTTAGCAATTTCGGCTGCATCATCGGCAGCACCGGCTGAGCGAGCAGATGCAATAGCCTCTTTGAGAACGGCGTCAATTTGATCCGCAGAAATATCAGTTCGAGTCACAGCACCTGCCGACATTCCACCATCGACTGCAACAAATGCAATCACAGTGATGCTGCGCTGAAGAATTACGCCATTGGTGGTGAGAGTGCTATTTGCCCATCGCAAATTTGCTTGACTAGTTTCAGTAAGAATGACGATGCAATCATCACATGTGGCAGCAGAAGTAATTCGCTCGATTAGATTTTGTGCAGAAATCATGCGCCTGCCTCCTCTACTGTGTTGAGTACATTCACTTTTTCAAATATTGCTGCAGGACATCCATGACTCACCGGTGCAACTTGGCCAGGTTGGCCTTTACCGCAGTTGAACGCACCACCTAAGACATATGTGGATGGGCCACCAATGACTTTCATTGAGCGCCAAAAGTCAGTTGTTGTTGCTTGATAAGCCATATCTTTTACTTGTCCAACAATTTTTCCATTCTTCACGCGATGAAATTGCTGTCCAGTAAATTGGAAGTTATAGCGTTGCATATCGATTGACCACGATTTATCTCCGCGGATGTAAATACCATCTTCCATTGAAGAGATCATTGCCTCTAGCGTTGGTCCTTGTGGGTCTGGCTGCAACGAAACGTTAGGCATGCGTTGAATTGGAACATGTGATGGAGAATCAGCAAAGGCGCAACCGAAGCTGCGCTCCTGGTTTACACGCGCTGCAATGCGACGATCTGTTTGATAACCAACAAGTACGCCATCTTTGATGATGTCCCAGCGTTGGGCTGCAACACCTTCATCATCCCAACCAACTGTGCTCAAACCATGTTCGGTAGTGCGATCACCTGTGACATGCATTTTGGCTGATCCATATTGCAATGTATTGAGATTATCAACTGTTGCAAATGAAGTACCTGCATAGTTTGCTTCATAACCAATTGCGCGATCGAGTTCTGTTGCATGACCAATTGATTCGTGAATTGTTAGAAATAGATTTGATGGATGGATGAGTAAGTCGTACTTTCCTGGCGTTACAGAAGGAGCAGCAACTTTTTCAGCAAGAAGTGTTGGGAGTTCATCAATTTCGCCGTCCCAGTCATAAACGTTATTACTCATCC
Organism: Bifidobacterium breve; assembly: GCA_945873335.1. GTDB lineage: Bacteria > Actinomycetota > Actinomycetes > Nanopelagicales > Nanopelagicaceae > Planktophila. The sequence continues at coordinate 14,847 of CAMCCH010000020.1, forward strand.
ATTCCCAACCAAAACCTGCAGGTTGAGCAAGTGTGCGCATGGATTCAAAACCATGGTCTCCAACAGAGATACCCTCTATTTCAGTCTGGACTCGAACTCTTTGTTGCGTAGTACTTGTACCTAATGAATCTGCATAGTGCTTCTGCTCTTTTACATACATTGTGTATGCACTTGCGTGATTGACAGATTTTGATGCTAATAATTTATTGCTCAAGGATGCAAGACGATCCAATTTTTCGGAATCAGGGACTTCAAATGGATCAATTTCGTAACTTGATACCCATTGCTTCTTTGCATAGATGGGTTCTGGAGCAAGTGCTACTTCTTCCGTTGCAAGTGGCTTACTTGTCTTAGCCATCGCAACTGCTATTCCTGCAAGTTCTTGCGCTTTAGCAACAGAGATTAGAGGTGAAGATGCAAAACCCCACGCACCATTGACGATAACGCGAACACCGAGTCCAACGACTGAGTCATCACTTTGTGATTCAGGTTTTGCATCACGCAATTGGAGTAAACCTGTACGAGTCTTTTCTATTCGAACATCAACATGTGATGCCCCAAGTGATTGCGCAGCAGCGATTGCTGCATCCGATGTGGCCTCTAATGGAAGTGCCAGAAAGTCGGCATCTACGCTTGAATGTTTACTCATCCGAAAATCTTAGGGTATACATACGGATTGGAGGTAGCGATGAGAAAAAAGCTCGGTAGTTCATATTGGAAACTCTGGAGCGCTACCGCCATTTCAAATCTGGGTGATGGAATTTCCACAGTTGCATACCCTTGGCTTGCATCTGCTATTACTCGCGAACCATTTCTGATCGCTTTGGCGGCAGTTGCATCTCGCCTTCCTTGGCTTATATTCACTCTTCCAGCAGGTGTAATTACTGACCGAGTTGATCGCAAAAAGATTATTGTTGCCATGGATTTCTTCCGCGGAATCCTCACATTAGTTGTTGCCGCCTTTGTATATATCCACAGGGATTCACTGCCATCTCTCAATGAACTAACAAGCATCACTGAAATGAAGACAAATTGGACTCTCTATATCGTCACTCTTATATCTGCTCTGCTCTTTGGTTTTGCTGAAGTTTTGCGCGATAACGCCGCACAAACATTTTTGCCATCTGTCGTGGAGGCAGAAAACTTAGAAAAAGCTAATGGGAGTATGTGGTCCGCAGAAGCGCTGACAAACTCATTTATTGGACCACCACTGGGCAGTCTCTTAGTTGGAGTAGCTATATTCTTGCCATTCTTTATAGATGCAGCCTCATTCTTTGTTGCCGCTGCTCTTATCGCACTGATATCTGGCTCCTTTAGATCAAAGCCAATAAGTGAAGTCGTAGAGAAAACAAATTTTCGCAGTGAACTCAAAGAGGGATTTTCTTGGCTCTGGAGTCATACTTTGCTGCGCCCCATGGCAATTATTTTGGGAGTAATGAATGGCATCGGCTCATTTGTAGGCGCTGTCTTTATTCTCTTCGCTCAAGAAATCTTGAACACAAGCGTTTTCGTATTCGCAATTCTTGGAACAGCAGGGGCGATTGGCGGAATTCTTGGCGGTTCATTCGGTCCGCGAGTTTCAAAGAAGATTGGAAGCGGAACTTCTCTGGCACTCGTACTTGTTACACTTCCAATATTTCTTCTCATCATAGGTTCAACAAATTCATGGCAGGTTGCATGGGTTTTCACAGCCATTGAAACTTTTTTCGCAGTCTTATGGAATGTCATTACTGTCTCGCTTCGACAAAGCATCATCCCCACTCAGTTACTGGGCAGGGTCAATAGCGTCTATCGCTTCTTTGCCTGGGGGAGCATGCCCATAGGGATATTCCTAGGTGGGGCGCTCGTGAGCCTTATGCAAGAAATTCTTAGTCGTGAGATGGCGCTTCGTTCCACCTTCTTTGTTGGCGCTCTCTTGGCCACCCTCTTGGCCATCTTTGCTATCCCTCGTTTGACCACCGCACGCTTAGAGGCTGCTCGTTCATAGCCCCATTTCACCCCAATTTACTTGCAAACGATGGGTGAATTTCTTGCAAACGATTGGCGTGATAGGGCAGACTCGCGGGTAACAAAAGGGCCCTATGGAGCGGTCGACTCTCCGCAGGTCCCTTCTCACCCTCGAGGAGGAACTATGAAGAAATGGAACCGCAGCGCCAAAATAGCGCTCGCAGTTGCAACCACTACTGCATTGGTAATTGGCGTTCTTTCGCCTGCTACTGCAGCAACTCGTTCAACAGTTGTGATCATTGATTCCAATACATTCACATCACTGAACCCAAACCACAACGAGCACAACTTGGTGCTCAATAGCAACGTTGCCTATATGTCAGGCATTGGATTTAACTACTATGACGATAAGCCAGTGTTGGTAGAAAATAAGACCTTCGGCTCATACAAGATCGTTAGCAAGTCTCCATTTAAGGTTAGGTACACCGTAAACAAGGGCCGTGTATGGTCAGATGGCACACCTATTACAGGTGTAGACCTTTTGCTTACACATGTGATCTCTTCTGATCAGTACTCAATCGATGCAGGACTGGGTGATCCAGCTTCTGAAGATAAGGAGCCTGCTTTCGACTCAGGTGGATATTCAGGCACCTATAACACATTGATTAAGAACATTGTCTTGGCACCTGACCGTATGTCAGTTGTCATCGAATGGAAGAAGTTCTTTCCTGACTGGGAAGTTTTTGCACCAGGAGTCTCACCTGTTCACGCATTAGTAGCTATGGCTGAAGGAAAGACAAAGCTAGGAACAAATGCGAACAACGTGGCAAATAAGAACAAGTTCCTTCGTGCCTTCCTATCAAAAGACACAGAAATGCTTCGCAAAATTGGAAAAGTTTGGTCAAATTCCTACAACGTAACTGAGGTTAATGAGAAGACGAACCCACTATTGCTCGTTGTAAACGGAGCGATGCAGGTTGAGTCTATTGTCAAGAATCAGCGAGTCACTTTGAAGTTGAACCCTAATTACAACTCAGGGCCAGCGATGAGTGGAATTGAAAAGATCGTTTACGTCACGATCCCTGATTCAACAGCTGCTGCGCAGGCTTTGGCTAATAAGGAAGCTGATTACTATTCAGCTCTAGCAACAGCAGATTCAGTTGCACTTCTCAACAAGATCAAGGGAATTACACTTGATGGCACACCTGAAGCAACCTACGAGCACGTTGAGCTTCGCTCAGGAGCAGCTCCTGGTGGCAAGGAATACACAGGTCCATTCGCTGGAATGTCACAGAAGGCAAAGGATCTGCGTACCGCAGCGCTTCTTGCTTGGCCTCGTCAAGAGATCATCGACAAGATCATTAAGCCAGTCAACCCTAAGGCTGTTGTCATGAATTCATTGCAGTACTTCCCAACCGAGCCAAATTACGGCAAGATGATTGCAGCCAATGG
>CAMCCH010000021.1 GCA_945873335.1 Bifidobacterium breve
TCTGATGTAAATACCATCCTCAAGGATGCTGATTCAAAAATGAGCAAAGCAGTTGAAGTTGCCAAAGATGATTTTGCATCTATTCGAACTGGTCGCGCTAACCCAGCCCTTTTCAACAAAATTATGGTTGATTACTACGGTACCTACACGGCGCTATCTCAATTAGCTTCGATTCAAGTTCCAGAAGCACGCATGGCTGTCATCGCTCCATTTGATAAAGGTGCAATGGCTGCAATTGAAAAAGCTATTCGCGAGTCTGATCTTGGTGTGAATCCAGGAAATGATGGCGTAGTTATCCGCATCAATTTCCCTCAACTCACTGAGGAGCGTCGCAAGGAATTTATCAAAGTTGCTAAAGGCAAGAGCGAAGATTCAAAGGTTTCTATGCGCAATATTCGCCGTTCTGCGAAAGAGGCAATTGAGAAGTTGGAAAAAGATGGTCATATCGGAAAAGATGATTTGAGCCGCGGGGAAAAAGAGCTAGAAAAAATCACATCAGATCATGTGGCAAAAGTTGATGAATTACTCAAGCATAAGGAGGTTGAACTTCTCGAAATCTGAGAAGTTCCCACTTTTGTGTCTGATTTCAATTCGATAAACGAGGCAATCAACAAGCGTGCCGGTAGAAAACTCCTGCCATCAATTGGTGTGAGCTTTTCACTTTTAGCACTAATTTGGTTTGCCCTTGCTTATCAGCGTGAAATATTTGCAGTTGTTGTCGCTGTAGCGGTCATTTTAGGAATCCGCGAGATTGTTCGTGCATTTGGTAGTGCAAACATCACAATCTCATATCGATTGCTCATTATTACAACGCTTGCCCTGACATATGCAACATGGAATGGGGGAGTTGCAGGTCTAGCAATTGCAACGGCAATTGCATTCCCGATACTTCTTATCTCACTTCTTCGCCATGGTCCTGAAGGATTTGTATCTAGAGCAACCGCAACATCACTCACAATTATTTATCTACCATTCTTAGCTGGATTTTTAGTTCTATTAGCTCGTCCAAGTACCGGCCTCGAGCGTGTTATGACTTTTGTAATTCTTGTTGGTTGTAATGACACCTTCGGATATTTTGTCGGCGTACTGTTTGGAAAACATCCACTCGCTCCAAAAATTAGCCCGAAGAAATCGTGGGAAGGTCTCATCGGTTCAATCATTTTCACCGTCATCGGAGGAATTATTGGATTCCACTATGTAATGAATATGCACTGGTGGATCGGTATTCCCGTCGGTTTGATGATTGTCTTTACTGCAACATGTGGTGATCTCATTGAAAGCGCGATGAAGCGCGATATGTCGCTCAAAGATATGGGTTCACTTCTTCCAGGCCATGGCGGAATGCTTGATCGCCTTGATTCAGTACTTCTTTCGGCACCTGCCATGTGGTTAGCGCTAGAAATTGTGAAGCGCTTTTTATGAGCGATGAACTGAAATTAGTCTTTGATGAACCACCACAGCGCAAGAAGGTTCCAAAGCATTTAGCTGATTTTTCACCCGCGGAGCGCAAAGAGTTTGCAACTTCATTCAGCCTTCCCGGATATCGCGCATCACAAGTTGCTACGCATTATTTTTCACATCTTTCGCATGATCCATCCACATGGAGCGATATTCCTGCCGAAATGCGCCAGAGTATTGCAGACCAACTCACTCCAAAACTTATTGAGTTAGTTCGCTCGATTACATGCGATAACGGCATGACGCGCAAAGATCTATGGAAACTCCACGATGGAGTACTCGTTGAGAGTGTTTTGATGCGCTACACAGATCGAGTAACTGTATGTATCTCTTCTCAAGCCGGTTGCGGTATGAACTGTCCATTCTGTGCAACGGGTCAAGCAGGTCTCACCCGAAATTTGAGTGCTGGAGAAATTACAGAACAAATAGTTGCCGCCGCACGTGCATGTGCCGATGGAGAACTGCCAGGCGGTCCAACACGACTTTCAAATATTGTTTTTATGGGCATGGGCGAACCACTTGCTAACTACAACGCTGTGATGCGCTCTGTTCGAAATATTACAGATCCAAATCCAGATGGATTAGGAATTAGTGCACGTTCAGTAACTGTCTCTACTGTCGGCTTAGTCAACGGAATTGAAAAACTTACCGAAGAAGGCATCTCTGTAACCCTTGCAGTTTCCTTACATACTCCCGATGATGAACTACGTGACTCACTTGTTCCTATCAATTCACGATGGAAAGTAAAAGAAGTTCTCGCAGCAGCCGATGCGTATGAGAAAAAAACTGGGCGACGTTATTCAATCGAATACGCCATGATTCGAGATATCAATGATCAGTCCTGGCGATCAGATCTCTTAGGTCGTCTTTTGAAAAACCGTAATGCCCATGTGAATCTGATTCCACTCAATCCAACCCCTGGCTCTAAGTGGACTGCATCACGCCCTCAAGATGAAGCCGAATTTGTGCGAATCCTTGAAAGTTATGGGGTTCCCGTAACAGTTCGCGATACTAGGGGACGCGAGATTGATGGAGCATGTGGTCAGTTAGCAGCGGCAGAAAAAACCCGCGAGGACTAGAGCCCAAGATTGGCTATTGGTAGGCTCACGCCATGGAAAAGTTAGCGAATTTTATCAATGGCAAGTCAGTAGATAGTGCTTCAGGTGAGACAACATCAATCATCAATCCATCTACTGGTCAAGCATATGCAACTGCACCAAAATCAAATAACGCAGATATAGATTCTGCATTCAAAGCAGCAAGTGATGCTTTTCCGGGTTGGCGCGATTCAACACCATCGCAACGCCAGCTTGCCCTCATAAGAATTGCAGATGCAATCGAGAGCAAACAAGGCGAACTTATTGAAATTGAATCACAAAATACAGGTAAGCCAGTTTCACTCGTCACATCAGAGGAAATTCCACCAATGGTGGATCAAATTCGCTTCTTCGCAGGTGCAGCCAGAAACCTTGAAGGAAAATCTGCCGCCGAATATATGCCCGGAATGACATCTTTTATTCGCCGCGAACCTATTGGAGTTATCGGTCAAGTAACACCGTGGAACTATCCAATGATGATGGCAGTATGGAAATGGGCACCTGCTATTGCAGCGGGAAATACAGTTGTTCTAAAGCCAAGTGATACAACACCGATGTCAACTGTGTGGATGGCAAAAGTTATGTCAGAGTTTTTACCAGCAGGTGTATTTAACGTTGTGTGTGGAGAACGCGAAACAGGTCGCGCACTCGTTGAACATAAGCGCCCTGAAATGGTTTCAATTACAGGCTCTGTCGGCGCTGGTATTCAAGTAGCGCAATCTGCTGCAACTCAACTCAAGCGCGTTCACTTAGAACTTGGTGGCAAAGCACCAGTTGTTGTATTTGCTGATGCAGATTTAGCGGCAGCGGCAGAAACAATTGCCATCGCTGGATATTTCAATGCGGGACAAGATTGCACTGCAGCAACGCGCGTCATTGTTGAAGCATCGGTCTATGACGAATTCGTAGCATTACTAACAGAGCAGGCCAAGGGAATTGCAATTGGCACCCCACACGAAGATGTCTTCTTGGGGCCAGTCAATAATGCAAACCAGTTAGCTCGCGTTAGTGGATTCTTTGATCGAATCCCATCACATGCACGCGTAACAACAGGTGGAAGCGCCCTAGATCGTCCTGGTTATTTCTTCCCAGCAACAGTTGTCGCTGATCTCAAGCAAGATGACGAAATGATTCAAAGTGAAATATTTGGACCTGTCATCACAGTTCAAAAATTTAGCGATGAGGCCGATGCAGTCAGTAAGGCCAATGGAGTCGACTATGGTTTGGCATCGAGTGTCTGGACCAAAGACCATGGCCGAGCAATGCGCATGGCCAAGGCCTTTGACTTTGGATGCGTATGGATCAACACACATATTCCGGTTGTGGCAGAGATGCCTCACGGAGGCTTCAAGCGTTCGGGCTACGGCAAGGACTTGTCAGCATATGGATTCGAGGATTACACCCGAATCAAGCATGTAATGACTAATCTTGGGGCGTAGTATTTCCAACCTAACCTGCACTATCTATTACTAAACAATAAGGAGTAAATCAGTATGGCTACAGAAAATTCACTCTCACCAGAAGCGCGTTCAATCCTTGGATCGCGAATATCACGCCGTGCAGTTCTTGCAGGCGCAGGTGGACTCGGTGCTGCAGGATTACTAGCAGCGTGTGGATCGGGCGGAGATAGTGCATCGGCCGAAAGTACTGTTCGTTGGGGTAACTGGCCTTTGTATTTGGATTTTGACGAAGAAACAAAGACTTATCCAACACTTGTAAAGTTCACTGAACAAACTGGAATTGAAGCTAAGTATTTTGAAGATTACAACGATAACGATGAATTTTATGGAAAAGTTCAAGCGCAACTCAAGCTTGGAGAAGATATTGGTTATGATGTTGTAACACCAACTGACTGGATGGCTGCACGTTGGCTTCGACTCGGTTACACACAAAAATTTGATCTAGCAAATATTCCTAATGCAGGAAACATTTTAGATTCACTCGCATCACCTTCATATGATCCACAACGTGAATCAACTCTGACATGGCAAGGCATTATGTCTGGCTTTGGTTGGAATACCGAGAAGAATCCAAAGGGAATTCGCACACTCGATGATCTCTTTGCTCCACAAAATAAGGGAAAGATTGTTGTGCTTTCTGAGATGCGCGACACAATCGGAATTATTCTGCTCGCACAAGGTGTAGATCCTGAAAGCGTGACAGAGGCTCAATATATGAATGCAGTTGACTTCATGGCTAAGAAGATTGCCGATGGATGGATTCGCGGCGTCAAGGGCAACGAATATGCAGAAGATCTCACATCAGGAGATGCAACTGCAGTTATCGGTTGGTCTGGCGATATGTTTATTTTGGCCTCTGAAAATGAGGGCAAGTTTGACTTTGCAATCCCAGAGTCAGGCGGAACTATCTCAGGTGATAACTTGATGATTCCTTCAACTGCATCTGCAGAAGGTAAAGCAAATGGCGAGAAGATGATCAATTATTACTATGACCCAGTAGTTGCTGCAGAAGTTGCTGCATATGTAAATTACGTATGTCCAGTAAAGGGTGCACAAGCTGAGATGGAGAAGATTGCTCCAGAGCTTGCAACAAGTGAGTACATATTCCCAACAGAGAAGACATCATCACGTCTGCATGTATTCCGCTCACTCACACCAGCAGAAGAAACAACTTGGGCCGAGGCATTCCAAAAGGCACAAGGCAACTAGGTGTCCAACGACGCAATCTCTGCGCGAGGCGATCTTCGTCTCACCAGAATTACGAAGTCGTATGGAGATTTCACTGCTGTTGATGATTTAACGCTGACGATTCCTAAGGGTTCATTCTTTGCACTTCTTGGACCCTCAGGATGCGGCAAGACAACAACGCTTCGTATGGTTGCAGGTCTTGAAGAGCCGACAGTTGGAAGTATTCATTTAGGTGATACCGATATAACAACAACGCGTCCATATCAGCGTCCAATCAATACTGTTTTCCAAAACTACGCCCTCTTCCCGCACCTTTCTATCTTTGAAAATATTGCATTCGGCCTTCGTCGCCGTGGAATTAAAGATGTGAAAGAGCAAGTAGATAAGGTTCTCAACCTTGTTGAGTTGCCACATTTGGCAGAGCGTAAGCCAACTCAACTATCTGGTGGTCAGCAACAGCGCATTGCACTTGCTCGTGCAATCGTAAATCGCCCGGCGCTATTACTTCTTGATGAACCACTGGGTGCGCTCGATCTCAAATTGCGTCGTCAAATGCAAATTGAACTCAAATGGATTCAACGCGAAGTTGGTCTTACTTTCGTTCACGTAACACATGATCAAGAAGAAGCCATGACTATGGCCGACACAATCGCTGTTATGAATGAAGGACGCATTGAGCAGATGGGCTCTCCGGCTGATCTATATGACAATCCTGAGACTGCTTTCGTTGCAAACTTCCTTGGTCAATCTAATTTGATCAAGGCAAGAATCGAAGGCACTGATGGAGATAATTTAGTCATAGATATTTTTGGACAGAAGATTTCAATGCCTAAAAAGCGCAGCCATGCAGTGGATAACTCAATGTATGCAGGAATTCGCCCTGAAAAATTCCGCATCTCACTCGTTGGTACCCCAACTCGCGGAAATACTTTGACTGGTGGACATATCGAAGATGTTTCCTACATCGGCGTAAGTACACAATATGTAGTTGCAATGCCATGGGGACAAGAACTTATGGTTTTTGAACAAAATGATGATGGAGTTGCTCCATTTGATAAGGGCGACGAAGTTGTAATTTCGTGGGAACCAACTTTCACATTTGGTCTACGTGGAGATGAAGATGTCGACGCAGGTACTGAGGTAAATCCAGAGGAACCAGCAGAGGAATGAAAATAGGTAAGGCTCGGGTCCCATACCTACTGCTTCTTCCTGGTTTTGCATTCCTATTTACTTTCTTTATTCTTCCAATTATCAACCTTGCACAAACCTCCACTCAAACACCTGTTGCTGGTGGCGATACTGGAGAATATGAACAAAGCTTTGCATTTAGTAATTACATCAATGCATTTGTAGATAATAGAGAGCAATTTGGTCGCTCATTTCTATATGCAACATTGGCAACAATTTTTGCACTAGCTATTGCATATCCATTGGCATATGCGATTGCATTCAAATCTGGCAAGTTTAAGAATATTCTCCTTGTACTTGTGGTGGCACCATTTTTTACATCGTTCTTACTTCGCACCGTTGCATGGAAGCAGATATTGGGTGAAGAAGGTTTTGTAGTTCCAACTCTGCGCTCATTACATGTTATTAGTGAGCAAACAACCCTTACTTCCACTGCTTTTGCAGTAGTTGCGGGTATGACATATAACTTCTTGCCATTTATGACTCTGCCGCTCTATGCCTCACTTGAACGAATTGATCCGCGCACAATTGAGGCAGCAGGTGATCTTTATGCAAATGGACTCACAACTTTTCGTCGAGTAACTGTGCCTCTTTCGATGCCTGGTGTAGTTGCTGGAACCTTACTCACCTTCATTCCTGCAGCAGGTGATTATGTCAATGCTGCAATTCTGGGAAGTCCAAATACGAAGATGATTGGCAATGTTATTGAGTCGCGTTACTTCAAAATTGTTGATTACCCAACCGCGGCTGCACTCTCATTTACCCTCATGGCTGCAATCTTGATTCTTGTTACTTTGTATATCCGAAAAGCTGGAACGGAGGAGTTGGTATGAGTCAAAAAATCAAAGATGCGACCATTCCATCAATTCCAACCAAAGCTCGAATATCTCGATGGTTTGGACGCAACATGTTGCGCATCTACATGCTCTTTGGTTTTACTTATCTCTTCATTCCCGTTGCATACACTTTCGTATTCTCATTCAATGATTCTGGAAAGAGTAATCTGATTTGGAAAGGTTTCACCCTAAGTAATTGGCAAAATCCCTGCGGCGCCCCAGAAGTTTGTAACGCACTTGGAAATTCAATAAAGATTGGATTTTTAGCAACTCTCTTCGCAACAATCCTTGGCACCATGATTGCTTTTGCAATTGGTCGCTATAAATTCAAGGGTCGCTCGGGCTCTAACTTGCTCATCTTTTTACCAATGGCCACGCCTGAAATTGTTCTAGGAGCATCACTGCTTTCACTCTTCCTAGTTTTCAAGATTAATCCTGGTTTCTGGCCGACAGTATTTGCACATGTAACTTTTTGTATTTCTTTCGTGGTCGTAACCGTCAAGGCGCGCATAGCTAGTTTGGATCCACGTTTAGAACAAGCAGCGATGGATCTTTACGCCAATGAATTTGAAACCTTCCGACGCGTAACACTGCCATTAGTTGCACCTGGTATTGCAGGGGCTGCACTTCTTGCGTTTAGTCTTTCATTTGATGATTTCATCATTACGAATTTCAACTCAGGAACTCTTATAACTTTTCCAAAATTTGTCTATATTTCTGCTGCCCGAGGTATTCCGGCGCAGGCAAATGTGATCGGTTCTGCAATGTTTTTCCTCGCATTAGCCATCGTTATCGCGATTCAACTCGTCAATCGGAAGAAAGCGCGCTAATATTTAGACCTGCCATAACGAAGAACAAGTTTGAATAAATCGGCTTGCGTTGTGGGGTAGGACTCCGGAGGACCCGGGCCAACTACGAGTAGATGTGAAGGGGTGATTCCGGTCAAGGCCGGATAGCGCGATGGCCACCATCGACCCTTACGTACTCAAACATCTTTCACATATGCAGCCTCAGCTTTATTGGCTCGATGAAGATCCTTTAGAACCACAACCAAATCCAACATTGATTGGTGATGTCACAACGGATCTCTGCATAGTCGGTGCTGGTTACACAGGATTGTGGACCGCCCTTCTTGCAAAAGAGCAGAATCCAGATCGCGAAGTAGTTGTTGTAGAGCAGCGCGAAACTGGCGCAGGTGCATCAGGCCGAAATGGCGGATTTTGCAGCTCGTCTCTCACTCATGGATTTACTAATGGTTATTCACGCTTCAAAGATGAGATGCAAATAATTGAGCGCCTTGGTCGCGAAAATATGGATGGCATTGAAGAAACAATTGCGCGCTATGCAATTGATTGTGGTTGGGAACGTACGGGTGAATTGCGCGTAGCAGTTGAAGAATGGCATACAAAAGATTTTGCAGAAGAGGCAGCGCTACGAAATTCATATGGGGACCATGTTGAAGTTTTGACTAAGGAAGAAGTTTTCAAGCGAGTGAAGTCACCGCTCTATAAAGGTGCGCTCTGGGATCCAGATGGAACAGCACTCGTTGATCCAGCACGCTTAGTGTGGGGATTAGAGCGGGCCTGTTTGAAACTTGGGGTTCGCATTTTTGAAAATTCAAAAGTTGAATGGCTTGAGCGAACAAATAACGGAATGATTGTGCATTCACCCTATGGAAGCGTCTATGCACAAAAGGTCGCACTTGCGACAAATATCTTTACTCCGCTAGTGCGCAGAGCAAAGAAATATGTTGTTCCTGTTTATGATTTCCAACTAGTTACTGAGCCTCTCACTTCAGAGCAAATGGAATCAATAGGTTGGTCAGGTCGCGAAGGATTATCTGAGGCAGGAAATCAATTCCACTATTACCGAATGACTAAAGATAACGAAATTCTGTGGGGTGGTTATGATGCAATTTATAATTTCCGTGGGAAAGTGCGCCAAGAGTATGAAACTTCTTCAGAAACATATGCGAATTTAGCTGCTGATTTCCTAGATACTTTCCCTCAACTCAAAGGAATAAAGTTCACACACGGTTGGGGCGGGGCAATTGATACCTGTTCTCGCTTCTCACCATTTTGGGGCAAGGCTTACCGTGGGCGCGTTGCATACGTACTTGGCTTTACAGGCCTTGGTGTTGGTGCAACTCGATTTGGCGCGCAAGTAATGCTCGATCTTTTAGATGACAACGATAATGAACGTACTCGTTTGGCAATGGTGAGAAAAAAGCCAATGCCATTCCCACCAGAGCCATTTAGATTTATTTTTATTCGTTTGACCCAGTGGTCCATCAACCGTGCCGATGAAAATAATGGAAAACGTAATCTCTGGCTCAAACTCCTAGATTCCCTAGGCTTAGGTTTCGATTCCTAAATCTTTACCCGTATCCTTAGCAACATGACTAATCACGGCAATATGTATGGACCAAGTTTTACCTTTCTTGGTGTCCCTGCCTGCGATCTTGATGATCCTGCAACATATGCCGATGCCGATGTAATTATTGTTGGCGCACCAATTGACAGCGGAACATCGCATAGATCTGGTGCAAAGTTTGGCCCGCAAGCGATTCGCGGTGCTGATTATCTGTCACACGATGGTGAACGCCCACATTTGGCATTGCGTACAGATGGTTTGAAAGATTTGAAAGTAGTCGATGCTGGAGATTTGTTGATGCCAGGGGGAGACCTTGTCGCATCCCTTGAAGTACTTGCACAAGCAACTGAAAAGATTTCTCGTGCAGGAAAAATTCCTCTCATTCTTGGTGGAGATCATTCGATTGCATCTGCAGATGTCGCAGGAATTGCACGCCATCGAGGACTAGGCAAAATATCGATGGTTCACTTTGATGCACATGCCGATACCGCTGAAGATCAGTGGGGTGCACTCGTTGGGCATGGCACACCAATGCGTCGATTGATTGATGGTGGATTCGTTCGTGGCGATCGATTCTTGCAACTTGGACTTCGCGGATATTGGCCAGATAACAAAACTCTTGCATGGATGCGCGATCAAGGAATGCGTTCATATGAGATGACAGAGATTCATCATCGTGGACTCAATAAAGTTTTGGATGAATCTTTTGCAACATTGATAAATGAATGTGATGGCGTATTTCTCTCTGTCGATATCGATGTTGTTGACCCAGGAATGGCGCCCGGAACTGGCACGCCAGAACCAGGCGGAATGACGAGTCGCGAATTACTCGAAGCTGTTCGCAGAATTTGTCTTGAGTTACCGATAGTTGGAATCGATATTGTTGAAGTCGCCCCAGCATTTGATACTGCTGACATCACTGCAATGCTTGCAAACCGAGTTGTACTAGAAGCACTCAGTGCTATTGCAAAGCGACGATCAGGTACGCCATATAACCCAACTCAGAATCTTCTTGATAGATAAATCTGTATGCGCGAGATTGTAATTCTTGGCTCTACTGGCTCCATTGGTCTTCAGGCACTTGAAATAGTTGAAGCGAATCCAACTCTCTTTCGAGTTGTTGCGCTCACAAGTACAGGAAAGAATCCATCTGTAATTATTGATCAAGCTAAAAGATTTGGCGTTTCGGTAGTTGGCGTGACAATCAATGCCGATGTAATTCGTGACGCGCTTCCTAATGTCAGTGTTATCGATGGCCAAGAGGCATCAACAGAGATAGCGGCAATCACTTGTGATGTCGTACTCAATGCAATAACTGGCTCTATTGGACTTGGTCCAACTTTGTCAGCACTAAAAGCAGGGAATCGAGTTGCACTAGCCAATAAGGAATCACTTGTAGCAGGTGGCGAATTAGTAATGAAATTAGCCAAACCAGATCAACTAATTCCAGTTGATTCTGAGCACTCTGCTATCTGGCAATCAATGATGGCTGGCAAGAAAGAGGAAGTCTCGCGACTAGTTCTCACAGCAAGTGGTGGACCATTTCGTGAGCGTGCAGATTTGAGTTCGGTAACGGTCGAAGATGCGCTTGCCCATCCAACATGGTCAATGGGTCCAGTTGTGACAATAAATTCAGCAACTCTTGTTAATAAGGGATTAGAAATAATCGAAGCGCATTATCTTTTTGGATTGCCATATTCGCGAATAGATGCAGTTATTCATCCGCAATCAGTGATTCACTCAATGGTTGAATACATTGATGGATCAACAATTGCTCAAGCAAGTCCACCAAATATGAAGGGTCCGATTGCATACGCCATCAATTGGCCGCATAGAGTTGCAAAGGCAACAGTGCCCATTGATTGGATGCAGAATCATTCTTGGAATTTTTCTCCTATCGATGTAGCACGTTTTCCTGCGATTTCACTGGCTCGCAGTTGTGGAGATGCTGGGGGATCAATGCCTGCGATATTCAATGCTGCAAATGAAAGTTTTGTTGCTGCTTTTCTTACACGAAAAATTGCATTCACCTCTATTATCAAAGGTGTGGAAAAGGTCGTGCAGAAGAGTGCTGCAGATAGCCAGAGTCTTCGAGATATCAACGATGTCAGTGCTATCGAGAAGAATGCTCGAGTAATGGCTGATTCGATAATCAAGGAAATGGTTGTGTAATGCAGATATTAGGAATACTCGCTTTCGTCTTTGCGCTGCTCTTTTCAGTCATGATTCATGAGGCGGGCCATTACCTCACCGCTAAACGCTATGGAATGAAAGTAAGTGAATTCTTCTTAGGTTTTGGTACCCGTATATGGTCAACAAAGCGCGGTGAAACTGAATTTGGATTGAAAGCAATTCCAGCAGGTGGTCATTGCAAAATTGAGGGAATGATTCCAACAGATGTCATGCCCGTTGGCGAAGAAGACCGCGCTTTTTACCGCGCATCATCTGGTCGCAAACTTATAGTTCTAGGTGCTGGTTCCTTTCTTCACTTTGTATTGGGATATATATTAATTTTCATCCTTTTTGCAGGTGTAGGAATCAATCAACTTCTTCCAACAATTAGTCAGGTATCACCGAACTCTGGCGCAGCAGCGGCAGGCTTGCAGGTTGGAGATGAAGTTCTATCTATCAATGGCGTAAAGGTCAAAGATTGGTATAACGATGTAAAAGCGATCCGTAATTCTGGAGGCAAAACGCTCTCACTCGAAATCAAACGTGGTGCGCAGACACTCTCAATTATTGCAACACCAACTCTTGAAGAAGTAGACGGAAAGCCTCGCTGGATTCTTGGAATCATCAATGAGGTTGGTCTCAAGAGAACTAACCCCATAAGCGCCTTCAAAAGTTCTGCAATCGTAACTCGCGATTTCATTGTTCAAAGCGTTAAATCACTCGGGCAGTTACCTTCGAAGATTCCAGCGCTGTGGGGTCAAAGTGTTGGCGATGAAGAACGCGATGCTAATGGCTTAGTTGGAGTTGTTGGTGTTGCACGCGTTTCGGGTCAAGCAGTAGGAAGCGAGAAGCTTTCACCTGCAGAGCGATTTGCCACATTTATTTTGATTATCGCAAGCCTTAATATTTTCGTTGGAATATTCAATCTCTTGCCATTGCTTCCACTCGATGGCGGTCATATGGCGGTGGCAATCGCTGATGAGATTCGCGCATTCTTTGCTCGCCTTCGAGGTCGCCCAAGACCGGCGGCAATAGATGTAACTATTCTCACCCCAGTTACGATGGTTGTCTTCGTGCTACTTGCAGCGCTGACTCTGCTTCTACTCTTTGCCGATATCGTCAATCCAGTTATTCTCAATCTTTAGCGCGAACTCAATCTATAAGGCAGAATAGAGTCATGGTTGATCTTGGAATTCCTAGCGCACCACCAGCAACCCTTGCTCCTCGCCGAAAGACGAAGCAACTCAATGTTGGAGGAGTTGGCGTAGGAAGTGATTCACCAGTCAGCGTTCAATCTATGTGTACAACGCTGACAGCTGATGTCAATGCAACACTGCAACAAATTGCTGAACTAACTGCATCAGGTTGCCAGATTGTGCGCGTAGCAGTACCAAGTCAAGATGATGCAGATGCACTTGCTCAGATTGCAAAGAAGTCACAGATCCCAGTAATTGCCGATATTCATTTTCAGCCGAAATATATTTTTGCGGCTATCGATGCAGGGTGCGCCGCGGTGCGTGTAAATCCAGGAAATATCAAGCAATTCGATGACAAAGTAAAAGAGGTTGCAAAGGCAGCAGGAGATGCAGGAATTCCAATTCGTATCGGCGTCAATGCAGGTTCTTTAGATCCACGACTACTTGCTAAATATGGAAAAGCAACACCAGAAGCACTCGCAGAATCTGCTCTATGGGAAGCATCTCTCTTTGAAGAACATGGATTTAGTGATATCAAAATTTCAGTAAAGCATCATGATCCTGTGACTATGGTGAAGGCCTATCGTCTTCTCGCAGCACAATGCGATTATCCGTTGCACCTAGGTGTAACTGAGGCAGGACCAATTTTCCAAGGCACAATCAAATCTGCAACCGCATTTGCGATTCTTCTAGCAGAGGGCATTGGCGACACTATTCGTGTTTCACTTTCTGCTCCTCCAGTGGAAGAAGTAAAAGTTGGAATGTCTATTCTTGAATCTCTAAATTTGCGCCAACGTAAACTCGAAATTGTTTCCTGTCCATCATGCGGTCGTGCACAAGTAGATGTCTACACACTTGCTGAAAAAGTTCAGGCCGGTTTGCAAGGAATGACAGTGCCACTGCGCGTTGCCGTTATGGGTTGTGTTGTAAACGGTCCAGGCGAGGCTCGCGAAGCTGATCTTGGAGTTGCATCAGGAAATGGAAAAGGCCAGATATTTGTAAAGGGTGAAGTTATAAAGACCGTACCTGAAGCCCAAATTGTTGAAACACTTATCGAAGAAGCAATGAGATTAGCCGAAGAAATGGAAGCCGCAGGCGTTGCTTCAGGGCAACCAACTGTTGATATTCGATAGGCTCTCACCATGTTGAGAATGTCCACGCTATTTTTGCGTACTTTGCGTGATGATCCTGCAGATGCTGAAGTTGCAAGTCATCGATTACTCGTACGCGCTGGATACATTCGTCGAATTGCAGCAGGAATCTATTCGTGGCTGCCACTTGGATACATCACACTTCGCAATATTGAACGAATAGTTCGTGAAGAGATGGATAATGCAGGTTTTCAGGAAGTTCATTTTCCAGCGATGCTTCCAAAAGAGCCATATGAACAGACAAATCGCTGGAATGAATATGGTCCCGATCTATTTCGCTTGCAAGATCGAAAAGGTGGGGATTATTTACTAGGACCTACACACGAAGAGATGTTTACCCTCATGGTAAAGGGTGAGTATTCCTCCTATAAAGATTTGCCCTTATCTCTCTATCAAATTCAAACAAAGTATCGCGATGAGACTCGTCCGCGAAGTGGAATCATCCGTGGCCGCGAATTCGTGATGAAAGATTCATATTCATTCGACCTAACCGATGAAGGCTTAGTGGAGTCGTACCAAAAGCATCGCGCGGCTTATATAAAGACTTTCGATCGCTTAGGAATGAAATACAACATTGTTAGCGCGGTTGCAGGCGCAATGGGCGGCTCAAGCTCTGAAGAATTTTTAGCTCCATGCAGCACGGGTGAAGATACATATGTTCTCTGTGAAAAATGTGGTTATGCCGCAAATGTAGAGGCCATGGTTACAAAGGTCGCACCAGTAGATGGCTCAAAAGTTGATGCGATGGAAGTTATGGATACTCCCAATACTCCAACCATTGATTCACTTGTTGCTCTGCTCAATGAACGCTTTAGCGGCGGTTACACAGGTGCAAGCACCCTCAAGAATGTGATGTTGATGGCCGATGAGAAGGCAATCTCAGTTTTGGTTCCAGGAGATCGAGAAGTTGATCTCAAGCGCTTGCAAGCAAACTTACCCGGAGTGAGCGAACTAAGAATTTTTGAAGAAGAAGATTTTGCAAAATTCAAAGGTTTAGTCAAGGGATATATCGGACCACAAGATGCAGCCAAGTTAGGTATCACTGTCTATGCGGATCCTCGCGTTGCAGTTGGAACATCATGGGTAACGGGTGCAAATATCAAGGACAAGCATGCACGCAATGTTGTCAACGGGCGTGACTTTACTGTCACTGCATATGTTGAAGCGGCAGAAATCAAAAAGGGTGATGCTTGCCCAGAGTGTCAAACACCAGTAATTATTGATAGAGCAATTGAAATTGGCCATATTTTCCAACTTGGTCGCAAGTATGCAAAGGCACTCAATCTCACTGTTTTAGATAAAGATGGAAAGTCACAAGTTGTCACCATGGGTTCATATGGAATCGGTGTATCTCGAGCAGTTGCTGCAATTGCCGAACAAACTCATGATGAGATCGGGCTTTCTTGGCCAATTGAGGTTGCACCAGCGAAGGTTCACATCGTGGCAACAGGTAAAGAAGATCTTCCTTTTGATACCGCAGAAAAGATTGCTCTTGGACTTGAGGCGAAATCAATAACTGTCATGCTCGATGATCGTCGCGATGCTAGCCCTGGAGTCAAATTCAAAGATGCTGAGCTCATTGGAAACCCAATCATTGTTGTCGTTGGTAAAGCACTCGCTGAAGGAAATGTTGAAATTAGAGTTCGCCGCAGCGGTGATAAGAGTGAAGTGAAAGTCGAAGCAGCAGTTGCTGCGATCGTTGCTCTTCTCTCCTAAATAATGCTCTTCGATATAACGCTTACAACAATTCTTTTTCTTGTATTTGCTTCATTTTTTGCCGGATTCATCGATTCAATAGCAGGCGGTGGAGGACTGATCCAACTTCCCGCACTACTTATTGGCCTGCCAAAGAGTGAAACAGTTACCGTACTTGGAACAAATAAGTTTGCATCAGTCTTTGGTACAACAACTGCAGCGGCCCTTTATCGACGCCAGATAAAACCAGATCCCAAAGCGCTTATCGCAATGGCAATTCCGGCATTTATCGGATCGATGGCAGGTGCCTTACTTGCATCAAAACTTCCAACAGATGCCATGCGCCCAATTGTTCTTGTACTTCTCATTGCAGTTGCAATTTATACATGGCGTAAACCAGATCTTGGAAAAGTTGAAATCTTGCGCCATGCACCTAGGAAGCATCATCAGATTGCAATGACAGCAGGCTTGGTCATCGGTTTCTATGATGGAATTTTTGGACCAGGTACTGGCTCCTTTCTTATGCTCATTCTCGTGGCAAGCCTTGGCTATGCATTTATTAGCGCTTCTGCAATTGCAAAAATAGTAAATGTCTCTACAAATATTGGAGCAATAATAATTTTTGGGTTCAACGGTGTGATTCTCTGGAAATTAGGACTCTTGATGGCTGTATCTAATGTAACGGGTGCCATTGTCGGCTCTCGTATAGCAATCAAAGGTGGCTCAACATTGGTTCGTAAAGTCTTCTTGCTAGTGACTATGGCGCTAATCATCAAGGTAGGAATTGATACTTTCGCAAGTTTGTAGTTACAATTACCTCACAACTTAATAGAAAGATAAATGAATATGACTGTACAAAGTTCAATAACCGAGCTCATAGCCCCTGCTGTTACTAGCGCAGGATTCTTTCTAGAAGAAGTTCAAATTGCTAATCCTGGAAACCATCGAATTATTACCTGCATTATTGATGGCACCGCTCCACTGAATTTAGATCAAGTTACAGAAATTTCTCGCACTATCTCTGAGCTACTCGATGAAGCAACTTTCATGGGGGATACCGAGTTCACTCTTGAAGTAACTTCACCTGGCTTGGATCGCCCTCTTACTCAAGAGCGTCACTGGAAGAAAAATCTGACAAGACTTATCAAAATCATTTATACCGATGGAACCGAAATCATCGGGAGATTGAAAGAGTATGACGAGGTAAATGCAACACTCGTTGAAAATATCAAAGGTCGCGAGAAGACCCACGTAGTGGCTTTTGCCGACATGAAGCGCGCAGTCGTTGAAGTGGAGTTCAATCGTAAAGGTGAACTTTCATGAGTGTAGATATGGCAGCACTTCATGAACTTACGCAAGCAAAAGCAATTCCACTCGAAGCGCTCATCCACGAGATTGAACTCGCAATTATTGAGGCCTACAAAGAGACACCAGAACCAAAACGCCAAGCCTGGGCTCGCTTAGATAAAGAGACTGGCGAAATCAAGATTATTTATCCAACTTTTGACGAAGAAGGAAATCGAAATGGTGAAGATTTTGATGAACTGGAAGGCTTTGATCGCACCGCAACTTCAATCGTTCGCAAGACAATCAAACTCAAGATGCGTGCAACCAATGATGCAGAAATTGTTGGCGAATTCTCAGCCTCTGTCGGTGATGTTATTTCAGGAGTCGTTCAGCAAGGTCGCGATCCAAAGATGATTCACGTCAATCTTGGTCGCGTAGAGGGTCGAATTCCTCCGCAAGAGCAAGTACCAGGTGAAATTTATAATCACGGTGATCGCATCAAGTGTTTTGTTGTTGAAGTAAAACAAGGACTCAAAGGCCCAGAGATCATGCTCTCTCGAAGTCACCCAGCACTTGTAAAACAACTCTTTGAATTTGAAGTTCCTGAAATCAACGATCGTATTGTGGAAATTATGGCTATTGCTCGCGAAGCAGGTCAGCGCACAAAGATTGCAGTGCGCACACATCGCTCTGGAGTAAGCGCTAAAGGTTCTTTGATTGGGCCTATGGGCTCTCGTTCGCAAGCAGTTGCAAATGAATTACATGGCGAGAAAATCGATATCGTCGATTGGTCGGAAGATCCTGCAGAGTTTGTTGCACAAGCTCTATCGCCAGCTAAAGTTTCTAAAGTTGAAATTGTTGATCTCATGACGCGTTCTGCAAAGGTCACAGTTCCGGATTATCAACTCTCATTAGCAATCGGAAAAGATGGGCAGAATGCTCGCCTTGCTGCACGTCTTACTGGATGGCGCATCGATATTCATCCTGATAACCCTGTAATCCCAACGTAATTTAGGGGTTTATGCAGGGCAGGAGGTAAGGTTGACCTATTGGATTCGAGTGAAGAGGCGAC
>CAMCCH010000022.1 GCA_945873335.1 Bifidobacterium breve
GTGAATTCAATAATGAGAGCAAAACTGACATGCATTCGCGAAATTGCCATGAAGTAAAGGAATTGAACGGCAGCGATACCAATTACTCCAAAGAAGGCTAACTGTGGAAGTTCTTTTCTAGTTACTCGAAGTTTTTCACGTGAGCGAAAGAAGATGAGGAGAAAGAGAATGATAAAGGCACCTGTTGAGCGCACCTGAGCAAGATTGAGGGCAGACAGAGAGCTCGTGAGAACTAATTTTGAGACGATGCCATTGAAAGAGAATAGAAGTGCGCCAGCTAAGAGAAATAGTTCACCACGATGCTTTTGCAACATCAGGTAAGGCTATCAGATTAGAAAGCAGATTCAGCAATCTCCATGATTGAACCATCAGTTGATTCAACAATCTTTCGATCAGCGCTGATATGTGGGAGAAAATTCTGTACAAAGAATTTTGCAGAGGCAATCTTTCCCTTATAAAACTCGGCATCTTTTCCAGGATTACCAGCGAGTTTTTCAACAGAAATATCAGCTTGGCGAAGCAATAGCCATGCAGTGATGATGTCTCCCACTGCCATTAGGCATCGAGATGTATTGAGACCGACCAAATAAATCTTTTCTGCCTCAGTCTGTGATTCCATTGCATGGCCAACAAGATTTGCGACAATTCCATTGAGATCACCGAGTGCTGTAAAGAGTGCTGCTTTCTCACTTGCATGGGAGCCGCCAGATTCTGCAAATTTCTGAATTTCTTTACCAAGTAAGCCAATAGCGCGACCACCATCTTTGACAATCTTTCGGAAGAAGAAATCAAGACCTTGAATAGCTGTTGTACCTTCATACAAAGTATCAATCTTTGCATCGCGCACATATTGTTCTAGCGGCCAATCTCGGGTAAATCCTGCTCCACCAAATGTTTGAAGTGATTCAGTTCCAAGAAGAGTCCAAGACTTTTCACTGCCGTAACCTTTTACAACTGGTAGCAGTAAATCATTGAGAGCGATGAGATCAGCATGGCGGTCTGCATCATCAGCAAGTTCTGCTAACTCAATTTCATCTTGAATTGAGGCTGTATAGAGAACTAGCGCGCGCATTCCTTCCGAATAAGACTTTTGGACCATCAAAGAACGGCGTACATCGGGATGGTTAATAATGGTGACGCGAGGGCTCGCCTTGTCATTCATTACTTTCATATCTCCACCCTGGACACGAGTCTTTGCATAAGAGAGTGCTTGTTGGTATCCGGCAGAGAGCGTTGCAATAGCCTTCGTACCAACCATCATTCGAGCAAATTCAATAATTTTGAACATCTGTGCAATGCCTTGGTGAACATCACCTAAGAGATAGCCAACTGCAGGTTCGTGCTCTCCTAAATTTACTTCACATGTTGCAGAAACGTTGAGACCCATTTTGTCTTCAAGTGCTGTTACATAGACACCATTGCGCTTACCCATCTCCCCTGTTTCAAAATCAAACATGAATTTAGGAATGAGAAATAGTGAGAGGCCTTTTGTTCCTGGACCGCCACCTTCACGGCGAGCAAGTACAAAGTGCACAACATTGGGATAGAAGTCAGCATCACCTGATGTGATGTAACGCTTCGTTCCAGTGATATGCCATGTTCCATCGCTTTGTTGTACCGCTTTCGAGCGACCCGCACCAACATCGCTACCCGCATCAGGTTCAGTGAGTTGCATCGTTGCACCCCAGTGCTTTTCAACCATCTGCTTTGCAATTTTCTTTTGCTCATCAGTTCCAAGAACATATGCAACATGTGCAAAGGCGTAACCAGATGCGTAAATATGAATCGCCGGATTTGATCCGAGCACCATCTCTGCCATTGCCCAACGCACTGAAGGTGGAACTTTCATTCCACCAAGATCTACTGGAGCATCAAGACGCCACCATTCACCATCGACATATGCTTTGTATGATTTCTTAAAACTTTCCGGCAAAGTGACATTGCCAGTCTCTTTATTTAATATCGCTCCAACGCGATCGCCTTCAACGAAAGAGGCAGCGAGATCGTTTTCACATAAACGTTTCATCTCTTCAAGCATTCCTATTGCAGTTTCGCGATCAACTTCTCCATATGGATTTGTGCCCATAATTTTGTCGCGACCCAATAGATCAAAGAGGCAGAATTCAATATCGCGCAGATTGGCTATGTAATGGCTCATGGCCTAATAATGCTACTGACCAGTAACTTATTCAAGCCGGGAGAGGCTGATTTCGCTCCCCCCGCGTGAGGAATCTTCGAGATAGGCTCCCCGCGTGCTACTAAGTGATCGCGATATCCGCATAGAAATTGCCGCCAACCGCGTTGGGGTTGAACCCTTTGATGAGGCGATGATCCAGCCCTCTAGCGTTGATGTTCGCCTCGATAAATTTTTCCGAGTATTTGAAAATCATAAGTACTCAGTTATTGATCCATCTATCGAACAGTCCGAGCTCACTCGCGAAGTAATTGTTGAAGGCGATGAACACTTTATTTTGCATCCAGGCGAATTCGTATTGGCTAGCACCTATGAAGTAATTACTCTCCCAGACGATATTGCAGGGCGACTAGAAGGAAAATCCTCGTTGGGACGTCTTGGCCTGCTCACACATTCAACTGCAGGATTTATCGATCCAGGATTTAGTGGTCACATCACACTTGAACTCTCAAATGTGGCCAATCTTCCAGTCAAACTCTTTCCTGGAATGAAGATTGGGCAACTCTGTCTCATCAAACTCTCATCTCCCGCCGAGCATCCATATGGCAGCGCCAAGTATGGTTCGAGGTACCAAGGACAGCGCGGACCTACCGCTAGCCGTTCCTTTTTGAACTTCCATCAATCTAAGATTAAGTAGAGAAGCGGGAATTTCATCCGCTATAAAGGGGTTGAACTAGATATGAAGACACTTATTGTTCTAGGAGTTCTTGCACTCATTGTTCTCTTTTTGATTGCTCAATACAACAAATTGATTCGCCTCAATATTGCCGTGGATGAAGCGTGGGCTCAGATTGAAGTTCAACTCAAGCGCCGCTCTGATCTGATTCCAAACCTTGTTGAAACTGTAAAAGGGTATGCAACACATGAGAAAACAACTTTTGATGCTGTAATAACTGCACGCGCTAAAGCAACAACTGCGTCAACCGTAGCCGATGTTGCTGCAGCCGATGGAATGTTGACTCAAGCGCTTCGCGGATTACTTGCTGTCGCTGAGGCATACCCGGATCTCAAAGCATCTGCAAACTTTTTATCGTTACAAGAAGAACTTTCAACAACTGAAAATAAAGTTGCCTTCTCGCGTCAGTTCTATAACGATAATGTGCGCTCGCTCAATACTGCTGTAAAAACAGTGCCTACCAATCTCTTTTCAGGTTTTGCAAAGGTAGAAGAGCGCGAATTTTATGAAGTAGAAGATCCGCAATCTCGTCAGGCACCAAACGTAACGTTCTAGTACATGAACTTTCGTAGCATGCAGGCGGCTAATCGCCGTAAAACTTTTGGCCTACTTGCCGGCATGGGTTTATTGACAGGTCTTGTTGTCTACGCCGCTCTTACATATTTTGGCTCAAGTGGCGCCGCAATAGTTCCTGTCGCTGTTGGCATTGCACTGATCGGAGTCTGGGGTTCATATTATGGATCTGACAAATTAGTTCTCACCATGACAGGTGCCAAGTTAATTCAAGAAAGTGATAATCCAAAACTCTTTGGACTAGTGCAAGAAGTCTGTATCGCTAGTGGTCTCAAACTTCCAAAGATTGCAATTGTTGTTGACCCAGCCCCCAATGCTTTTGCAACAGGTCGAAACCCAGAGCATGCTCTTATTGCTTTTACAACAGGAATTTTAGATGTTATGGATCGCGATGAGTTACAAGGTGTTATCGCACATGAGATGTCACATGTGGCAAATCGAGACACTTTAGTTTCAGCAGTTGCTGCAACAACAGCTGGTGCAATCGCAGTTCTCAGCGACGTACTAACACGAATGATGTGGTTTGGTGGGGGACGCCGTGATCAAAATAGTAATTCGAATCCGCTGCTTATAGTTTTTTCTTTGCTCATTCTTGTATTAGCACCAATTGCGGCCGTTCTTCTCAAATCCGCAATTTCTCGAAAGCGCGAATCTTTAGCTGATGCAACAGCTGTTTCCTTCACACGAAATCCAGCTGGACTGCGCGCAGCCCTTGAAGTTCTCGCACGAGATTCAACAGTTGTACAACAGCGCTCTACATCTGTTGCACATATTTGGATTGAATCACCACTGGATGGAAGTTCGGTATCAAAGTTATTCTCTACTCATCCGCCGATTCAAGAGAGAATTGCAGCACTCAAAGCTATGGAGTCACTGGGCTAGAGGGAAAAAGAGAGTAAAGGTTGCTCCTTTTCCTTGTTCAGATGTAACGCTTACTCGTCCGCCATGCGCGCGCATTACTGCATCCACGATTGATAAACCAAGCCCACTTCCTTCAGAACTATTTCTTTGGCGTGAAGGATCAACGCGGAAGAAGCGTTCAAAAATTTTCGCTTGATCATCTTTTGCTAAACCATTTCCGTGATCTGTAACAGATATTGCAACACCATCATCAGATTGGTTGAGTATTACTTCAATGGAAGTTCCAACAGGGGTATGCACGCGAGCATTTGTCAGTAAATTAGTAATGACTTGAAATATTCGTGTTTCATCACCTAAAGCAAATGCTTCATCAGTCGATATTGAGATTGTTATTGGGTGAGTAGGGCCTGCAGCTCGAGCAGATGCAACACATTCACTGACAACTTTGGAGAGATTTACTGGTGTCATCTCCATCTCTCGTGATTGATCAAGACGTGCTAGCAAAAGTAAATCCTCTACAAGTGTTCCCATACGCACTGATTCATTTTCAATACGACCTAGTAATTCTTTGGTTGGCTCACCATTAGGTACAGCGCCTTGGCGATGTAATTCGGCAAATCCGCGAATAGCGGTGAGAGGCGTACGAAGTTCATGGCTTGCATCTGCAATGAAGCGACGCAATTTATTCTCACTCTCTTCCTTTATCGCAAACGATTCTTCGATACGCGTAAGCATCTGATTGAGTGATGTCACTAAGCGTCCAACTTCGGTATCTGGTCTTGCATCAGGAAGGCGTGCAGATAGATCTCCTGCAGCAATGAGTTCGGCCGTCTCTTCAACATCTTCTAGAGGTCTAAGACTGATGCGAATAACTTGGCGAGATGCAATGGCAATAACAATGAGAACGAGTAAATAAATAAAGAAGAGAACGAGGCCAACACGGTGAGTTGTTTTATCAAAATCAGCAAGAGATTGCGCAACAACAACGCTACCTAAGGCGGATGGGAGAACGCGTGTAACTACACGAAAGTCAGCACCAGGTGCTTCGATAGTAAATGGTTTATCCCCATTGATGGCAATCTCTCCAGGCAATAAACCCTTCACATAATCAGTGATTTGATTGGTATTGAGATCTCCACCAAGTCCACCGATGATATTTCCAAATGGATCAATAAGTGTTACAGAAGTCGATGTTGGCACTCTAGTAAGTGGTGTTGGAGGTGCGGCTACTCGCGCAGGATTTCCTTTATTTCTACTCTCTTCGTCTCGTTCATTACTTTCGTTATCGCGAGCAATTCCTGCACGATCAAGGCGAAGTGTTGTTCCCCCAACAACACTGAGTAGCTGTTCATCTACTTGGCCCATGAGGTAGGAGTGCAATGAACTTTGAACAGCGATACCAGAGGCTGCGAAGGCGAGTGCAGATAAGAGCAGTACGCCAACAGAGAGGCGATTTCGCAGACTCGATTTACGCAGTGGGGATTTCATAAATAGAGTCTAAAGGCTGAACTTACTTAGGCGGCATCCGAAGACGATATCCCACACCACGAATTGTGTGGATTAGTGGCGGATCAAAAATATCAATCTTCTTGCGCAAATACGAAATATAAGTCTCCACAATTCCTGCATCGCCGCGGAAATCGTATTGCCATACATGATCGAGAATTTGTGATTTTGAAACTACGCGATCTGCATTGATGAGAAGATAACGAATAAGTAGAAATTCAGTTGGTGAAAGATCAAGAAGTTGACCGCCGCGGCGAACTTCATGAGTTGCTTCATCGAGCTCGAGATCCGCAAAGCGAATTTTCTCTTCATCTTGGTCAATCTGTGTTACACCAGTACGGCGCAATAGCGCACGAAGACGAGCGACTAATTCTTCAAGACTAAATGGCTTTGTCATGTAATCATCGCCACCCAGTGTGAGACCTTTGACTTTATCGTCCATTCCATCTTTAGCTGTTAGAAATAGAACGCCAGTCTCTACGCCTTCATTGCGAATTTGTTTACAGACTTCAAAACCATTGAGATCGGGTAGCATGACATCGAGGACCATTGCATGTGGTTTGAACTCTTCTGCAATTTGTAGCGCTTGCGCACCATTTGCTGCAGTGCGAACATCAAATCCGACGAAGCGCAGACTTGTAGAAATTAGGTCACTGATACTCGATTCATCGTCGACGATGAGAATACGTTGTGCATTTTCTGCTGTGGCTGTTGCCATTGCGATCACCTCTTGCCCAGAGAATGCTCCCACAGGCTGAGAGATTGCTGAGAAATAGCCCTATTCAGCCTTTGATTTCACGCTGCGAAGCAGGGCTTGGGCGACATCGAGTACCTCAACCTTGGAATCTCGAGCGATAACGCCATCTCCAGTCATGACTCGACAGAAAGGACAGGCAACTGCAATCTCTTCCACACCGGTTGCAATTGCTTCATCAACTCGATTGAGATTAATTCGTGTGCCAATTTTCTCTTCCATCCACATGCGTCCACCACCGGCACCACAACAAAACGAGCGCTCTTTATTGCGAGGCATTTCAGTAATTGTTACACCTGTTGCACCAAGTAATTCGCGAGGTGGCTCATAAATTTCATTATGACGTCCGAGATAACAAGGATCGTGATAGGTCATAGTTGTTGAGCTCTTATTGATTGGAACTAATCTCTTTTCGCGCACCAATTGATTGAGTAATTGCGTGTGGTGCACCATGACAAGTTCGAAACCACTTTGTGCATAATCGCGACCAATTGTTGTAAAGCAATGCGGGCATGTAACAACAACTTTCTTCGTGCCCTTCTCAGTGCGCGTTGCAAAAACTTCATTGAATGTTTCAATATTTTCACGGGCAAGAATTTGATACAAGAATTCATTTCCAGCTCGGCGTGCAGGATCTCCCGTACACGTTTCGCGCTTGCCAAGTACTGCAAAATTGACACCCGCCATATACAAAAGTTCTGCAACAGCTTTAGTTGTTTTCTTAGCACGCTCTTCATATGCACCAGCACATCCGACCCAGAATAAATACTCAACATCATCTGGGAGTTGACCTTCTACTACGCGAATTGGGAAATCACATTCGCCAATCCAACCATCGCGCTCTGCACGGCTTGCACCCCATGGATTTCCCGCCTTCTCTAAATTGCGGAATGTTCCACCAAGTTCACTTGGAAATTCTGATTCAACTAATACTTGGAAGCGACGCATATTGACAATGTGGTCAACATGTTCAATATCGACTGGACATTCTTCGACGCATGCACCGCACGTTGTGCACGACCATAAAACGTCGAGTGCTATAGGGCCTAATTCGCCTACCAGAGACTCTGTTTCAACAACTTTTGCCATCGCGTGATCGCGCATCGCCATGATTAATAATTTCGGAGAGAGTGGTTTATCTGTATGCCAGGCAGGACATTGTGATTGGCAGCGGCCGCATTCGGTACAGCTCGTCATATCGAGCAGGCCCTTCCAGGAAATATCTGAACGCGTTCCTAGGCCAAAGACATCATCTTCACTGGGATCTTCAAAATTGATTGGCTTACCGTGCGACAACATCTCTGGCAATGGACCAAGAGAATTTTTTCCATTGCTATTGCGGCGGAAATAGATATTAAAAAATGCTAGGAAGCGGTGCCATGCGATACCCATTGTTAGATTTTGTGCAATGACAATAAACCAGAGCATTGAAACAACAATTTTTAGAGCAGCGACCCATTGGATATAGGTTGTAATTTCCCCCAGAGTGAAGGCCTTGAATTCTGATGCAATAAACCATGTTGTTATATGGTGGCGATTCCAACTACTCTCTGATGAAAGTGCGCCTTCTAAGCCACGCAGTGCAATGACGCAGAAGACGATGAGAATAATAGTTGCCTCGACGTAATATGCCTTCTTCATTCCAGAACCAAAGAAGCGTGATGTGCGGCCCTTCTTCGCAAATCGTGTGAATTGTCGAATACCAATCAAGGTCACTATTCCAATACCGGTAAACCAGGTGATTGCTTCTACGAAATACTCATAAACCCACCAGTGACCAATAAATGGCAATGCAAAATATGGATTGAGAAGTTGACCATATGCGGTTACGAGAGTTCCAAAGAGTGCACCAAAACCAATCATCACAAACCAGTGCGCGATTCCGGTACCCGTAAAATTGAGCATCTTCGTATGGCCTAAAACTTCGCGAGTCATATTCCAAAAACGCGAAGCACGATTGTCGCTGCGAGTTGGATCAGGCTGACCCTTCTTATATATGGCTATTAGCTGGCGCACTCGGATGGCGAGTAAAACTAAAGCGGCAAGCGTTATTCCATATGCCACAAAGACCAAAAGTAGGTTCATGGTGGCAAGAGTATCTAAAAACCCTTTACGGTCGCTCTCTCGCCATATAAACTAAAAAAATATTTAGGGAGAGAAATGACTATAAGTAATCCAGAAGTTTCGCAATATGTCCTTTCGACAACTGCGCAGAAATCAGATGACCATGGCCTCATCACCTGTGTACGAAAGGGCAATGGGGACGCTATTCAAGTCCCATCCTTTCTCTCCAAAGATGGCACTTTGCACTGCCGTGTTACCGGTAACAAGAGTGAATGGTCAAGCATTAAAAATCACAAGGGAGAAGATTTAGTTTTCGAAAAATCTTGGAAATTTTCTCCAATTGGGATAACAGGAAAATCTAACTCTTCAATCTTGCATGATGATAATAACAATGCGTTTCTGTGGCTTGCAGACACTGTTTGGTTTGGACTGACAGATCGTATTTCCAACGCAGACTGGAAAGCGCTTATGCACAAGAGAACAGAGCAAGGATTTAATGTAATGCAGGTGGTCTCGGGGCTATTGCCTGAAGCAGCATTTGGAGAGCCAGCAACTTTGCTCGATGGCGTTACATCATGGACCTTAGATAAAAAAGAATTAGAAAAACGTTGGTGGGATGCAGCAGACCTTAGAATTATTGATGCAGTTCAAGCAGGACAAATGCCAGCACTCGTTGGTGCATGGAGTTACTACATTTTGGAATTTGGCGAAGAACGCCTAAAGAAACATTGGTCAGAGATGATTGCACGTTGGTCTGCCTTTCCAGTCTTTTGGTGTGTTGCAGGAGAAGTTGGATTGATGGAATATAAAGATCTTTTTGCCGATGATATGCAGGAGAAGGCTCTTTCAATTCAACAAATGTGGAAACCTGTAATTTCACATGTACGAAATTCTGATCCGTGGAAGCGACCAATTACGGTGCACCCATGTCCAGCATTTAATTACTCATCTACTGAAGCGCTGCAAGGCGATGAAAGCCTTGATTTCATTTGGCTTCAGACAGGACATGCTGATGTCAATGTTGTAAAAGCAACGCTAGGTGCTCTCAATAAAGCGCAACGTGATTCAAAACTTCCTGTCATAAATAGCGAAGTGTGTTACGAAGGAATTGCAGGTGGTTCACCCGCGATGTTGCAGCGCTATCTATTCTGGACACACTTACTTCAAGGTGCCGCAGGACATACATATGGGGCCCAAGGAATTTGGGCTTTCCATGATGACGAGACAAGCCCGGGTGCAATGTGGGGTTGGATTCCCTGGCAAGAAGCATCTCAACTACCTGGTGCTCATCAATTAGGTTTAGCTGCGCAATATTTACGATCGATACATTGGGATGGTTTTACACCAGCTAATGATTCTATGAAAATAAATGCAGATCTAGATCACCCACACCGCCCTTGGGCAGGCACAACTGGTGACAACCTCATTGCATATTTTCCAGCGGTGAGCATGGCACCAGCTGAGATAGGAATTTCTATCGAACTTGCAACGATTGTCTTTCAAAAGTTGAAAAAGAGTTCTACCTATTCAATGCAAATTATGAATCCCCGAAATGGAAAAATTGTGAGAGAAGAGAGAATAGATAGCGATTCTGGTGGGGAATGGAATTTCAAGAGTAAAAATATCGCAAGCCCACTTCCAACAATGGAGGATTGGATTGTTAGCCTAAAGTTGCTAGCGTGAGCGAAAATAGTTCTTTAGATGGCGCCGATATCGATGCATTTGGTATCCCTGGATATCTCGGGAAACCAGCAGGTGAGATAAGACGAAAGAGTGAATCTGAAGGCTTCAGAGATGCGTTTTGGGTATCAAACCCGAGTCGTCAATCTGATCTACATGTTCTATTTGCGTCAACAGTAGATATTGAAGAAGGAATGTATGCATTTGATATTGCATCCAGTGGAAATTTTCAGTTACTCATTGACGGTGAAGTAAAAGTTCGAGGTCCTGTTCGCTTCTCTTCACATTTTCCTGAGTTTTACTCTGAAAACTTTGCACTCACAAAAGGTGTCCATACAATCGCGATTTTTGCTCATGGCGAATTCCTCAAAACTCGCACCATGGCACCACTTCCAAATTTTGTGTGGATGCGTCTCTCTAAAAATAACACCCCAATCTCTCTCACTTGGAGAGCACAAGAGATTCTTGAATATGCCGCAACGGGGCTTCGAATCAGTGCGCTTTTAGGGTGGGTTGAATGGTTAGAAAAACCCAGATCGGATAAAGGAATCTGGAAAGAAGTTGGATCAGTAGATGGCCTATTAGAACTAACGGGGCCCCTAACAAAATCTGAATTACGGATTCCGCAACTACCAATAACTATTCCAAATGAGATGGCACGTGGAACTTTTAGAGAGACATTTACAGGCTATAAATATGATGATCTTGCTTCTCAATACTTATTAGCTGACCTAAACCCAGATCCACGCGATGATGCCGATGGCATATGGGTGCGCTATGACTTAGGCAAAATCCGAATTGGCTATTTGAGTATTGTGATTGAGAGTGAGCTTGGTGGTGAAGTAAAGATTGCATACGCAGAACGAATGACTCCACACGGAGAAGTCTCACCGGTTGTTCCATTATCTGCTGGTGCAACACGAATGATTCAACATTTCACAATTGCCCCAGGTGTAACAAAAATTGAGCCCTTTCAATCAATGGGAGCAAAATTTATTGAAGTAAGAGTTTCCTCAGCTGGAAAAATAAAAGTAAATGAAGAAGAATTTCTCGAGAGAGATTTTCTCGGGGAACCAAATGGATTCCTTACAACTTCTGATCCGATACTCAATAAAATTTGGCAAGTTGGAATCGAAACCCTGCGCTCATCGGCAGAAGATGCACTTGTTGACTCAATTCGTGAACGCGCTGAGTGGGTAGGTGATGTCGTAACTTCTGCACTCAATATTTTGACCGCAGGTTGGGGTGATTACACATTAGTAAAGCGTGCCATATTGCATGCTGCTGCATCCGCGCGTGAAGATGGAATTGTTGCGGGCTCAGGTCCGGGAGAACTTATCTATTTAGGTACATATGCTGCGATGTGGACTACCGCATGTTTGCAGATTGCTGTTGAAGAAGGTGATACAGCAATTCTTTTTGAGTTTGAAGAATCTGCCCGTGCAAATATTGAAGGACTTTCAAGGCTCATTAGAGATGATGGGTCACACGATTTGCCATGGTCATTTGTTGATTGGGGTTACAGGCCACCAGAGAATCACGCGGATTTAGCCGTACTTTCTCACTTTATCAAAGCTCTTTCTTCGTGGATGCAGTGGCTAGAACTCATCGGAAAATCTGATGAAAGAAAAATGTGGCAAGCAAAATATGATGATATGTGCGCACTCGTCAGCGAGAATCTTCAATCATTTCCTGCTAAATATCATGCGTACACACTCGCTGCTCGTAATGCAATTATTAGCAACGAAATAGCAGCACCAATAATTAGAGATTTTATTAGTGCAGGGTTTCCATATAACCAAAGTGCAAAGCGCTTGCGTGATCCACTTAATGTAGTTGAGGGCGCAATTACGCCTTACTTCACTAACTATTCGATGCCAGTACTCATTGATTCAGGTAATGGCGACTCCGCTGCCGATATTTGGCGAATAAATTGGGGTTGGATGCTAGGAAAGGGTGCAACAACGTGGTGGGAAGTCTTTGATGATCGTTGGAGTCATTGTCATTATTGGAGCGGTGCACCAACATGGCAACTTTCTCGCTACGGTCTTGGGTTGCACCCTCGCTTAGATTCTGATGGCTCAAGTGTTGTACTTCGAGTAAATAGTTTTGGGCTTGCTTCGATGAATGGACGGATCCATATTCCTATTGCGAAATGGGTGGATGTTGACTGGAAATATGTTAGCGATGAAGAAATTTCTTATTCAATTACGAACACCAAAGAATTTGCTCTTTACGTGAAGAATGAAAAAGTGATGCTCGCACCAGGCGAACATCACTTCTCACTGCATCGAAAAACTGGCACAGATATTTTTATTTAGTCTAAGTGCCAAACTTCTTTCATTGACATAAGGTTTCCAGTGCCATCTGCAAGATTTACAATGACATCTTCAAACCACTTTGCCCACTTTGCGTTGGCTTCGGAGTTAGCCATTTTTGCAAACACATCTTCTACTTTTCCATCAACTTCAAAATAACCCACGACGGTTAGACCACGGCGAAAGAGCGTGTAGTTCTTAAAGCCAGCAGCTTTGATGTCGGCCACTAAATCTGGCCAAATTTCATCATGACGCTTCTTGTATTCAGCCTCTTTGCCTTCATATATATCGAATGTAAAGCACATACGCTCCATTGTTTATTTCCCTTCAGATCCAGAAGCCTTGACACAGGCAACTCTTTTCTTTACGGTGTGAAGAGTAGAGCCATAATTGCGATAGGGGTAGAGCCGTGGGAAAAATTAGAGTCGGCGTCATCGGTGCAGGTAGCTGGGCTGTTGCATCTCATTTGCCGAACTTGACTAAATATAATGATGTTGAATTCGTTGGTGTTTCGCGCAAGGGTCCTGCACTTCTTCAAAAAATCAAAGATCAGTATGGCTTTCAGGTTGCCTCTGAGGATTATCGAGATGTTCTAAATGCTGGCGTAGATGTATGTATTGTCGGTAGCCCAACTGCATTTCATCATGAGCACTCTAAGGCTGCGTTAGAGGCTGGAGCACACGTGATGTGTGAGAAACCAGTAACAATTCACGCCAGAGATGCGTGGGATTTAGTTTCGACAGCAGAAAGAATGAATAAAAGTCTTGTTGTCGCCTTTGGTTGGAATTATTTGCCGATGCTTACAAAAGCCAAAGCACTCATGGATGAACGTGGAATTGGAAATCTTGAACATATGACCGTGCATATGTCTTCTCAAACTCGCGAACTTTTATCTAATACAGGTGCCTACCCTGCTGCCTCAAAAGATTCACTTCCAGAGCAAAGAACATGGACTGATAAAAATCTTTCTGGCGGTGGATATGCTCAAGCACAACTAACACATGCGCTCGGTTTAGCTTTGTGGTTGACAGGTGCACGCGTTCAATCAGGATTTGCATTGATGACTTCACCTATGAATGCACCAGTTGAACTACACGATGCAATTACATACAAATTTGATAATGGCGCAATAGGTGTTGTTTCTGGAGGATCAGCACACGTCGAAGCGCATCGAAAAACACATGCGGTTGAGGTTCGAGCAATTGGCGATAAAGGTCAGATACTCGTGGATTTAGAAAGAGCAGCTGTATGGCTTTATAGCAATGGTAAAAATGAGTTTCTCCCACTTGAAGAAGATGCTGGTTATTACGATTGTGAAGGTCCAATCGAAGCAGTAATACGTGCGGCTCGAGGAGAAGAATTTATTAACCAGTCACCTGGTGAATTAGGTGCTAGAACGGTTGAAGCGCTCGAAGTTGCATACAAAAGCGCAGATAGTGGAAAACTCGAATCTCGCTAAGCTAATAAGAATTCTTGCAAAGATTTGATTTCCCTCTTATCTGCCTGGCTATTGATTAGTACTCGCGCAAAAGTTTCTGCCTCTAAGTAATCTTTTCCGACTAAACGTTGCCATTTAGCTTCGCGCCAGTGTTTTTCTTGAGCCGAGTCAAAATCATTGCCCGGTGCTTCTTCTATTCGCATCGAATCTCTTCCATGTGAAGTAGTAATTGTTACTTCAGCACCGCTAATTGGGATTTCGATTGGCAAAACGGAAATCTTCTGGAGCACATCGGGTAATACGTCGACACATTTCGTAACATCCTTTGCTTGCCAAGCGCTAGCGGCTCCATGCTTACAATCCCAATAACTTCCCCCGACAGAGCCATTGAGTAATTCAACTGTGACCGAATGTAATCCAAGTTCAATACTCACAAGATCGCCCGAAAGCTTTTTAGCCAATTGAGTAATTGCAAGATTTTGACTCTGAATAAATCCGCTATATGGGAATAAGCGCAAACCTGCAGTACTTATTCCATCGTAAGTTTGTGAGTCTTCTCCAGCAATTGAAAAGAGATTCTTCAACCCGCGCTCACCCTCCCATATATTTTGCGCACTCGGTTGATCACTTGTTGCTGCCAGTAAACCTAAAGTTGTCGCCGCCGATCTATTAAATACTGCTGCACCAGTTCGACGGTCAGCAACTGCAATGCCACCCATGTTTGCAGCAGCATTTTCAAGTGCGCCGATATGCATTGATGCTGAGAGATTTCGATAAGCACATGCCGCAGATGTTGCAGCTAACGTTCCAGCCGTTGTGGTTACATGCCAATTCTTTCTATGCGATGTGCCAAAGAAATGCGCAGAGGTTGCACTTGTTCGGTAGCCGGCATAGGCAGATACACGGAAGTTTTTGCTATTTTCTGGAAGGCGTATTAGAGAATCAATGAGGGCGGCCCAGATTATTGAACCAGGATGCGTCATAACGGACCAATCAATATCGTCTGCATCGTGATAGTTCGAATTGATTGCAAGGCGCGCACCAACGCTGTCGATATCGGCAGAGCTACTTCCTGCCCTTGCGCAGACCAGAAAATCAGTGAGCAATATTTCTAATCGTGCATTCAATTCTTCACTTTGTGAAATAGTCTGCAGATCAGAGAGGCGATCAAAGAGCTCCATTACTTCTTCTTAGCTTTCAGCCCGCCAGTACTACTTTCACGCACAATGTAATGAGTTTCAACCATAATCGTGCGTGGACTTCCACCAGAGATCATTTCGAGAAGGGCAGCAGCAGCTTCGCGTCCAATCATCGCTGCATCTCGATAAACAGATGAAAATTGTTGGCCATAAACATCGAACATCGGCCATTCATCAATTGCAACGAATGCTAAATCTTTTCCAGGAACTAACCCAAGCTTCTTTAGGCCACGCATTGCACCAGCAGTGCTTCCGATACCTCCACTGAGCAAAGCAGTTGGGCGATCTTTGAGTGTAAATAACCTCTTTGTTTCAGATTCTCCAAACTCAGCGTCAAATTTTCCAAGTGAAACTAATTCAGTTGGGTAAGTGACTCCAGCTTTCTTGAAGGCGCTTTTGTAACCCTTGAGACGGTCGCGCGTTGTATAAACACGAGTGCTACCTGAAATAAATGCGATCCGTTTATGCCCACGAGAAATGAGATCCAAGGTTGCATCTTCAACACCTTGGTGATGGTTGGCAAGAATGGCACTTGAATTTAGACCAACAACTTCGCGATCAAGTAGAACTACCGGGGCGTTGAGTTTTTCTAGAGTGCTATTGAGTTCAGGAATATCTTCTGAAACTAATGATGCAATAAGCCCATCAATTTTGCGTCTACGCAATTGCGCAATGTTTGTACTCTCTGTTGCAACATCGCCATCAGAGTTCATCAAAAGCATGGAGTAACCAGCTTTACGTAATTCTTGCTCACAACACTGCGCAATTACCCCAAAGAATGGATTGGATATATCGCGCATAATAAAACCAATAGTTTTAGTCGCACCGCTTCGAAGTGATTGCGCAAAGAAATCTGGTTCGTATCCCAATTCATCTGCAGCTCTTTGAACTTTGATCCGCATCCGCTCTGACACATCAGGATGGCCAGAGAGAACTCGAGAAATACTGGAGATTGCAACGCCAGCGCGCTCTGCAACATCATGAATCGTTACAGGTGCGCTGGATTTTTTGCCTTTGCTGCGTGGCACTTTCTCTCCTTGTTCATTCGATGGCTAATGATTGTGCAATATCGCCCTTGACACCACCCCCGATAGAGGGCATAAAATAGAAACGTTTCCAGAAACGATGAATAGGTGGATATTGAGCATGCAGGATCTAACAATCACACGCATTGAAACTGAAGCTATTCGTGTGCCCCTTGCTCGCACATATCGAGGCAGTCACTACAAGATGACGCATCGTTCAACCATCATCACTCGCATTCATACAGCTAGCGGATTAGTTGGCGAGGCATATGCAGGCGATGAGGATGCATCTCTCTTGGAGATTGAAAGCATTATTCAAGAAGAATTAGCACCACTGCTCATTGGCCAAGATGGTTCTGCAATTGAAAGATTATGGGAGATTGCGCGTCCTGCAACATGGGACATCCTGCGTGATCGCCGCCTTGGTCTTGTTGCTTGCGCATCGATCGATGTGACTCTGTGGGATCTCATGGGCAAGGCACTTGGTGTTCCACTATGGAAACTATGGGGCGGTTATCGCTCGCGCGTTCCAGTAATCACAATTGGTGGTTATTACGGAAGCAATCTCACAATAAAAGAAGAAGTTGAATACTTGCTCAAAGAAGAATTCGCTGGAATGAAATTCAAAATTGGTGGAATGTCACCAGAAGATGATGCAAAGCGATTCAAGGAAGCGCGCAAAGTTGGCGGCGATAATTTTAGAATTGCAGTAGATGCGAACCAGGGCTACACACCAGCTCAGGCAATCGAATTTTCGAAATTAGTTGCAGATGATAATTTGCTCTGGTTTGAAGAGCCATGTATTTGGCAAAATGATAGAAAAGGAATGCGCGATGTTCGCTATGGCGGAAGCGTTGCAGTTTGCGCTGGCCAAAGTGAATTCTCTGCAGCAGGTTGCCGCGACCTTATGGAAGCTGGCTCAATCGATTTTTGTAACTTTGATTCATCATGGTCTGGTGGTCCAACGGAATGGCGCAAGGTTGCGGCAATGGCAACTGTGTATGACGTAAAGATGGCCCATCATGAAGAGGCTCAAGTCTCTGCCCACTTACTCGCTTCAATTCCACATGGAACCTATGTTGAGTATTTCCACCCAGATCGCGATCCAATCTGGCACAACTTGTTAGCTAACCGCCCCGCTCTCAAGGATGGCCATATTCAACTCAACGATAATCCTGGCCTTGGCTGGGAGCTCGATCGCGATTACATTAATAAATACCGAATCTCGGAGCGTTTCACAGAGGCCAAATAAGCCTGTTTTTTGAACGTGTTCAGCGATAACACTTTCGTTACAAAGTCCTTCTTCTATTGACTAACAGTCCGAAATTGGAAACGATTCCTACTCCAATGGCCTACGAAGGAGCCCCCTTCTTCGTACGCCACGACAGTTCGTTCATGAAAGGTATCGGTCGACTATGAAAGTTGTTTCTAGTTCAAAAGCTCGCCTTGGCGTTGTTGCTGCTTTGGCGATCTCAGCACTTATTACAATTCAAATCGTTCCAGCATCTGCAGGCGGCGTTGATTTCCGCAAAGCAGTAAAGGGAAGCGGTAAAGGAATCACAATCGGTCTTATTGGTCTTGATGACTCAATCGGATTCGGAAAAGATGTACACGATTCAATCGAACGTGAAGCAAAGAAAGCTGGCGCAAAGTTTGTATTTTGCGATGGCAAGCTAAAGGGTGACGTTGCACT
>CAMCCH010000023.1 GCA_945873335.1 Bifidobacterium breve
GGTCGCCCAGAGAAAAATGTTGTTGGCTACCCAATCTTTCCTGTGTACATGGCACAGGCTGGCGGATGCTTCTTCATCGTATTTGGCGTAACAGCATTCTTATCCGCCGTTGCATCTATCAACCCAGTTTGGCTCTACGGTCCTTACACGCCTGGACAAGTCTCTGCCGGTTCCCAACCGGACTGGTACATGGGTTGGCTTGATGGTTTAGTGCGTATGGCTCCACCGATAGAAACGCATGCATTCGGCCACACTATTTCTTGGAATATTCTCATTCCCGGTTTGATCATTCCAGGAATAATGTTTACAGGTCTTGCTCTCTATCCATTTATCGAATCTTGGATTTCAGGAGATAAGCGCGAGCATCACATTTTGGATCGTCCTCGAAACGTTCCAAACCGTACTGCATTAGGTGCAATGGCTCTGACATTTACAATCGTTGCTCTGCTCAATGGCGGTAACGACATTATCGCAACGACATTCGATCTCACTATCAATCAAATGATGTGGTTTAGCAGAATCGGAATTTTAGTTCTGCCTCCAATCGCATTCGTTGTGACCAAGCGACTCTGTCTATCGTTGCAACGCGCAGACCGTGATTTGGTTCTACATGGGCGTGAAACAGGAACTTTGATGCGCTTGCCAAGTGGTGAATTTGTTGAAATTCACGAACCTATTTCTGCCGAAAAGGCGTGGACACTGACACAACACGAGCAGCCAGTACCGCTAGCACTTAGTGAGACTGATGAACGTGGCGTGAAGCGCCCAGGTGCTATCAAGAATAAATTACGTAATCGTATGAGTCGTGCACACGCAGTGGCGGTTCCTAAGGTGAACGCGCAAGATCTCAAAGAGATTGAGCACCACTAGATCGCTGCGCTACGACTAACCACACGCCTACAACTGTTATCAAAGTCCCTATAAAGCCATACATGCTTACCTTCTCACCGAAGAGGAAATAAGCCTCGATGGCTGTTACAGGTGGAACTAAATAGTAATAAGAAGAGACGCTGGCTGCGCTTCCATCACGCAATAAATAAAAGAGTAGCAATATTGCGCCGACCGAAAGAACGACGATTAGCCAGACGAGTGAGAATACAAAACGTGGATCCCACGTGACAGAAACATTCTCGGAAGCAAGCGCAAGTGCTCCAACAGAAAATGCTGTCATTGCATACTGAATTGAGGTAGAAGAAAGAACCGGAAGCGCGCTTCCGAATCGCTTCTGCAAGATCGTTCCACTTGTTCCACCAATGAGCGCTATTACGCAACCAGTAAGAGCGATCCATGAAATATCAGAATTCGTTGTTATTCGCGGTGCGAGAACAATAACTAAACCAAGTAGACCTAAAAGAAGTCCCGCTATTTTTCGCGAACTAAGTTCTTCCTTGAGGAAAACGGCTGCAAAAACAGAGACCATGACAGGTTGGACACTGACAATGAGAGCCACGATTCCCGCCGGCAATCCCCTGCTTACCGCATAGAAACAGCCACCAAGATATGCGGCATGGAGAGTGAGCCCGATAGCACTTGATTGAATAAATATTGCTCGAGTGATTTCGAATCTCTTGTTGACCATGATCGCAATCAGTGCGAGAAGTGGCGCAGCAATAAGCATGCGTAGCGCTACGAACGTGAAAGGTGGTGCATATGGAATTCCGTATTTCACACCTATAAAGCCGGTGCTCCAGAGAAGTACAAAGAGAAAAGGCGCAATGCGCCCAAATACCTTACTCACCTAGAGATTAATGTGAAGAGGTTGAAAGCGGCTTTTCGTATTCCGTAACCATGCCGATAATGCTGATAACTAGCACTGAGAAACCAATAAGAGTGAGCCACCATCCAATGAGTAAACCCATTCCAGCAACACACATACTTAGCGCAACAGGGAGCGGCCACCATGAATGTGGACTGTAGAAACCTAGTTCGCCAGCACCATCTGAAATTTCGGCAGTTACATTGTCTTCTGGAAGTACTGTGCCGATGCGACGCTGTGTAAACCACAAATAAAAGCCAACCATGCCCGCCAAAAAAGCAGAGAGAAGCATCGCTGTAATACCGAGTGGCTCACCATCAACTTGCCAATAAATGATTGTAATGATGACGTAGAAAACCGATAAGCCACCAAACATACGCCAGTTAGTAACCACGAGTTAGTGCCCCTCAGTTTTTATATGTGGGTGGTGTAAATCAAATGCTGGACGCTCGCTGCTGATGCGTGGCATTGATAAGAAGTTATGTCGCGGTGGTGGACACGATGTAGCCCACTCCAAAGATGAACCATATCCCCATGGGTCATCGCAATCTACAAGAGGTGAATTACGTGTGATCCAAATATTTACCATAAATGGAATCATTGAGAAGGCCAACAAGAATGC
Source organism: Bifidobacterium breve (assembly GCA_945873335.1). Classification (GTDB taxonomy): domain Bacteria; phylum Actinomycetota; class Actinomycetes; order Nanopelagicales; family Nanopelagicaceae; genus Planktophila. The sequence goes on from CAMCCH010000023.1 coordinate 2,379, forward strand.
ACCGATCGTTGAAACAGTATTCATAAATGTAAAGCCATCAGTTGGAAGATAGTCAGCGTAGCGACGTGGGAACCCTTTGATACCCAACCAGTGCTGGATAAGGAATGTGAGGTGGAAGCCAAAGAATGTTGTCCAGAAGTGAATCTTTCCAAGACGCTCGTTGAGCATACGTCCTGTCATCTTTGGCCACCAGAAATAGAAACCTGCAAACATCGCAAAGACGACTGTTCCAAAGAGCACATAGTGGAAGTGTGCGACAACGAAATAAGAAGCCGAGACTGCAAAATCAAGTGGTGGTGAAGCAAGAATGATTCCTGTTAGACCGCCGAATAGAAATGTCACTAAGAAACCCATTACCCACAACATAGGTGTTTCAAAGGAGACATGACCGCGCCACATTGTGCCGATCCAGTTGAAGAATTTCACACCTGTTGGAATACCAATGAGGAAAGTCATAAAGGAGAAGAAGGGCAGCAATACCTGTCCACTTGCAAACATATGGTGGGCCCAGACTGAGACTGAAAGTGCTGCAATCGCAATTGTTGCAGCGATCAATCCTTTATATCCAAAGATTGGTTTGCGACTAAAGACAGGAAGAATTTCTGTGGCTATTCCAAAGAATGGCAGAGCCAAGATATAAACTTCTGGGTGTCCAAAGAACCAAAATAGGTGTTGCCAGAGCATCGCGCCACCATTAGCTGGATCAAATAGATGTGAACCAAAGAGTCTGTCTGATTCCAAACCGAGAAGTGCAACAGCTAGTGGTGGGAATGCAAGAAGAACCAAGATTGAAGTAAGTAGAACATTCCAAGAAAAAATCGACATTCTAAACATTGTCATGCCTGGTGCGCGCATTGTGAAAATAGTTGTAATGAAATTTACGCCACCGAGGATTGTTCCGATTCCACCAATTGCTAGACCCATAACCCAAAGATCTCCACCGATGCCTGGTGAATATGTTGAGTTAGACAGTGGAGCATAAGCAGTCCAGCCAAATGATGCCGCTCCCCCGGGGCTGAGGAAACCAGCAAATGCCATAAGGCCACCGAAGAGATAGAGCCAGTACGAAAGCATGTTCAATCGAGGGAAAGCTACATCTGCTGCGCCAATTTGCAATGGCATGATCACATTGGCAAATCCAACAAAGAGTGGAGTCGCAAACATCAAAAGCATGATCGTTCCGTGCATTGTGAAAATTTGGTTGTACTGCTCGTTACTCAAGAACTGCATACCTGGGCGCGCTAATTCTGAGCGAAGTACCAAAGCAAGGATTCCACCGATGAGGAACCATGCAAATGAGGTAATCAGATACAGATAGCCAATTGTTTTGTGGTCAGTGCTGGTGACGAACTTTACAAAGTTACTTCCCTTTCGCGTAGGGACCAATCCACCTGCGGCAACTGTTGGGCGTTGTGCATACGTTGTCATAGTGTCGCCGCCTTCAATGTTTCAAGATAACTCTGATACTCCGATGGGGTTACTACTTTGATTGTAAAAATCATCTGTGTGTGGTTTCTCCCGCAAAGAATGTTGCATCGACCAGGGAAGCTCCCAAGTTTATTCGCAGTGAATTCTATGTAATTTGTAACCCCTGGAAGATTTTGTATTTGGATCATGAAGGCAGGGATCCAAAATCCGTGCACAACATCATTGGCAGTAATTGTGTAACGAACGCGCTCTCCGAGAGGGACCACAAGTGTTGGTGGCTGAGCAGGAGTTCCAGTTACCTTCGCTTTAGGGCCAGCCTCAGGGTATGAAAATTGCCACGACCATTGAATTCCTTCGACACCTATTTCGTGAGCAACAGTTGATGGAGATTTCGCTGTTATCTCGTTCTGCTTCACTGCGGTGAAATAAAAGAGAACCGCAACAATAATGAAGGGAATAATTGTGTATGCAATTTCAACTGGAACGTTGTACTGAGTTTGTTTCGGAAACTCTGGTGCGCCAACTTTTTTGCGATGAAAAATAGCTGGCCAGAGGATTAAGACCAAAGTAATAATTCCTACGACACCGGCTGCAATCCATGCGCCTTGCCACAGAGAAAGTGAGATGTCATTGACGCTAGATAGATTCTCTTCAAATCCAAGACCTGACACTTTAGAACAACCTGTCAGAGCGATAAGTACTGGCGATAGAAGTAGAACCCGAGAAATACGGGAAATCACCTTCGGGCGCTCTTTGGACATAGGGCTAAGAATAGTGGCGTATTTACGCTTAGCGCCTAATCGATAGTAATCTCACGTAGGTGGTTCGTGTCACAGGAAATTTCCAAAAAGAGAGCCCTTTGCATCCAAAAGCACAGGGCGCTCTTCTGGCTGCCTTTGATGCCGGATGGGCAGATCCACGCAAACTTTCATCCTCCTCATCAAAAGCGCAACACATGCGCCAAGAGGCCCTTGAATCAATTGCTTTTCAACTTTCCCTGCGCTCTGATGAGATAGAGATTCTGGGCGAACCCCTTATGGGCCATTTCCTATCAATAGCTGGATTGGCTTCATCATCTGAGACAAAGATTTTCTACTCTGCAACATCGAGAAGTGAAGTGATAGCAACAGCTCGTGCTTTTCAACCAGTAGAACTGCCAGTAGATATCCATGGAAACATTGAGTGCTCCCCCTCTGAGAGCGACGGAGTTTTATCTCTTCAAATTGCTAATGGTGAGACAGGAATAATTTCTCAGGTTGAGAAGATCTCCACACTTTTTCCCAGGGTGCGAATTGCCTGTGATGTAACTACAACGCCAGATGTTTCACTAATGCCCGCGCGATGGGATAGCGCGCTCTTCGATTCCACATCATGGTCTGGCCCTGCCGGTATTGCAGTGTTGGCTATTCGCAATTCAAAAGAATGGAAAAATCCTCTTCCACATATTGGAATTTCGCGAGTACCGCAGAGCTATTCACTACCACTGCTTCTATCCTCCGTCGTCGCTCTAGAAGCATGGAAATCTGATCGCAGCGAAGATCTTCGACTACGTGATTTGAATAATCAATTGCGCACGCGTATCAAAAGTTCGATTACTGACTGCGATATCGCTGGAGATCTAGATTCATCACTTTCACATATTTCTTCATTCTCATTTCTCTATTGCCACGGAGAAGAGCTATTACGCGAGCTCTCCATTAGAGGCTTTGATTTAGATTCTGGGTCGGCTTGTACTTCAGATGATTTAGCCCCAAGCCATGTATTGGCAGCAATGGGCCTACTTACCCACGGAAATATTCGACTCACTATTCATCGGGGCACTACCGCACAAGAAATTGATTCTCTTGCAAATGCCATTATCGAATCCGTAGCGCAGATGAGAGCCAAAAATTGAGAGAAGTAGATAGTCGCGGAAAGCGATGCCCGACACCGATTCTTGATTGCGCGGCAGCAGTCGCTGCGATTGCATCAGGGGAATCCATAACCTTGCTTAGCGATGACCCCGCAACACTTCCAGATCTGCTCGCCTGGGCGCGTATGACAAATAATTCAGTAGTACAGGTGAGTGAAGAGGCATTCAAGGTAACTAAAAAGTAATTACTTTGCTCCGCCGATATGGGCTGCAATCTCGCCAGCGGCAATCTCTCCGTAAGCCTCTTTGAATCGGGCAACAAATTCTTCATTGGTGAATCGATATTCCTGTGTTCCAAGAGTCTCAATTACATAGGTCGCAATCATGGAACCTAACTGGGCACATCTCTCATGGCTAAGGCCCCATGCAAGACCTGCAATAAATCCTGATCTAAATGAATCACCAACTCCAGTCGGATCGATTTTTGCTCTCTCTTGTGGAACGCCAACTTCAATCGCAGAAATACCAGAACCTTCAACCACAGCACCTTTGGAACCATGAGTGACAACGCGATATTTTACACAGGATAAAATCTGCGCATCACTCCAGCCAGTTTTTTGCATAGCAAGTGCTAATTCGTATTCATTGAGAAATAGATATGTTGCGCCATCGATAAGTAACTTAATCTCATCACCATTCATTCGCGCCATCTGTTGTGATGGATCGGCAGCAAAAGCAATTCCTTCACTGCGACACACTTCGGAGTGGCGAAGCATCGCCTCTGGGTCATCGGGTGAAATAACGACCATGTCGAATCGCCCAGTTTTTTCCATAATCGGGGCTAATTCAATATTGCGAGCCTCACTCATGGCCCCAGGAAAAAAAGAGGCGATCTGATTGAGTTCAGTATCTGTCGTTACCATAAAGCGAGATGTGTAGAGCTCTTTAGATTTCCATACATGCGCCGTATCAACACCGTGACGAACTAGCCAGGCGTCGTAATCTGCCCAGTCAACTCCAACCGATGCGATCAGAACAGGGTTGAGTCCAAGTACACCCATTCCATAAACAATATTTGCGGCGCAACCACCACGGCGAATATCTAAACTATCGACAAGGAATGAGAGCGAAACTTTCTCAAGGGAACCTTCTACTAGGGAATCAGTAAATTTTCCCGAGAAAGTCATGAGATGGTCAATACCGACCGAACCTGCAACGCCTATTTTCATGAGGCGATACTAGGGTGTAACGAAGTAAAAGTTAGTTGAATGAATCGCCGCAAGCACAAGAACCTTGTGCATTGGGATTATCAATTGTGAAACCTTGCTTCTCAATTGTGTCAACGAAATCAATAGTTGCACCAGATAGGTATGGATCACTCATCTTGTCAGTAATGACTTTGACTGCGCCAAACTCGCGAACTACATCGCCATCCATATTGCGATCATCAAAATAGAGTTGGTACCTAAGGCCAGAGCAACCACCAGGCTGAACTGCAACGCGAAGATTGAGATCATCACGACCCTCTTGAGCAAGAAGAGCGGCTACCTTTGCAGCGGCTACATCTGTGAGTGCAATTCCTGTTGTTGTGCTTGTGGTGCTTGTTGTCTCTGTTGTCATTTTTCTCCCCGTTTCAAGGCATAACTCTACCGCCATCCCCTTATCGAGGCGACACAAACACTAAATTTGAGAGAGAATAGCGATATGGCATTGAGTGACTTACTTCTCCTTGGACAAGGAAGCGACCTTGCAAGTCAACGGGGGGTCTCGTGTACTGGGGCTCTGCCAGAAGCGAGTGACCCTGACCTTGTCGAGCGAGCAAAAATTGCCCGTGCCGCTTTAGGAGATCGTGCGATTGTCCTTGGTCATCACTACCAACGTGATGAGGTTATCGAGTTCGCAGATATCACTGGTGACTCTTTCAAATTAGCGCAAGCCGCTGCTGCACAAAGTAGCGCTGAATATGTGATTTTTTGCGGCGTTCATTTCATGGCTGAAAGCGCAGACATTCTCACATCAAAGCAACAGAAAGTAATTCTTCCAGACCTTGCTGCTGGTTGCTCAATGGCAGATATGGCAACGGCAAATCAAGTCAATGAATGTTGGAAATCCTTAGAAGAAGTTGGCGTTGCATCAAAGACAATTCCAGTGACATATATGAATTCATCTGCTGCAATCAAAAGTTTCACAGGCGAACATGGTGGAACAATTTGCACATCATCAAATGCTGAAAAATCTATGCGCTGGGCGCTGCAACAAGGAGAAAAAATTCTCTTTTTACCAGATCAGCATCTAGGTAGAAATACTGCAGTCTTATCTCTTGGCCTCACGCTCGATGATTGCGTTCTGTGGAATCCATGGAAGCCAATGGGTGGGCTCACGCCACAAGAAATTCACGGAGCCAAACTAATTTTGTGGCGAGGCCATTGTTCGGTTCATGGTCGCTTCACTCTTCAATCAGTGAACGAGATTCGCGAGCGTGTGCAAGGAGTTCAAGTCTTGGTGCATCCTGAATGCCAACATGATGTTGTATCTGCAGCTGATGTTGTTGGCTCAACGGAAAAAATCATTCAGACAGTGAGTAACTCCCCCACTGGCAGCAAATGGGCGATAGGAACAGAGCTCAATCTCGTCTCACGTCTTGCAAAAACGAATCCTGATAAAGAGATCTATTTTCTAGATAAAGCGGTCTGCTACTGCTCAACAATGAATCGAATCGACCTGCCGCACTTGGTCTGGGCTATGGAATCACTCGTAGCCAACCACGTAGTCAACCAAATTCAGGTATCCGATGAGGTTGCGCGCTTCTCCAAACTCGCGCTAGAAACAATGCTGGCTCTATAGTTCTCGCTATGACAAGTTCAGATAACGGTTCAGCAAAAAAAGGTCGCCCTACGCCAAAACGTAAAGAGGCCGAATCCAAGCGCATTGTTTCCTCTCTTGCACCAGTGAAAACCAAGGAAGAGAAGAAAAAAGCAAAAGCAAATGCGCTAGCTGCTCGTCAGGCTAATCGCGTTGCATATATGCGCGGAGATGAAAACGCACTTCCTGCTCGCGATCGTGGACCTGCTCGTCGATTTGTACGCAACTATGTTGACTCACGCAGATCAATCGGTGAATATTTCTTACCCATCATTTTCGTAGTACTTGTACTCACGCTCATTCCAGTTCCAGCAGTCCAACTTGGATCTGTAGCACTGATGTATTCAGTTCTTCTTGTAGCTGTAGTTGATGGCTTCATTCTTGGTCGCAAGATCAAGAAACTGATAGCCGAAAAATTTCCAACTGAAAACTCAAAAGGACTTGGAATGTATGCATGGCTACGATCGACTCAGATGCGCCGTTTACGCGCACCTAAGCCAATGCACAAAGTTGGAGATACGAACTTCTAACTAAGCGCGAGGATTTGGACTCTCGTTCTTCTTTGGATCCTTCTCTGGAAGATTTCCAAGTGCCTTATCAATTGCTTTCATTGTGTCTGCTGAAAGCTTGATTCCGGAAGCCTTTACATTCTCTTTTACTTGCTTTGGAGTAGTCGCTCCCATGATTGCACTGGAAACATTTGGATTTTGAAGGACCCATGCGATTGCCATTTGAGACATGCTAAGTCCAGCCTCTTCAGCAATTGGCTTTAGCTTCTGAACAGCGGTGAGAACTTCATCGCGCATCCAGCCAGAGATCATTCCCTTACCGCTCTTCTTATCTGTTGCACGTGATCCAGCTGGTGCTTTCTTGCCTGGCAAATACTTTCCGCTCAATATTCCTTGAGCCATTGGTGACCAAACAATTTGGCCGATACCTTCCGCAATAGAAAGTGGGACTACCTCAGTCTCAATAACACGCCATAGCGCTGAATATTGTGGCTGGCTTGAAACAAAGCGGTTGTAACCGCGCTCATCTTGAATCTTGAGTGCATTCGAAATTTGCGCTGCATTCCATTCTGAAAAACCGATGTAGTGAACTTTTCCAGCGCGAATAAGATCATCGAAAGCGCTGAGGGACTCTTCTACTGGTGTCTCATAATCGAAGCGGTGCATTTGATAAAGGTCAATGTGATCAGTTTGTAAGCGCTTGAGGGAAGCATTACACGATTCAATAATATGTTTGCGTGAGAGACCGCGATCGTTCTTACCTGTGCCGGTTGGCCAGTACACCTTTGTAAACAATTCATAGGATTCACGGCGCATACCTTTGAGGGCCTTACCAAGTACTGTCTCGGCCTTTGTTCCTGCATAAACATCAGCAGTATCAAAAGTAGTAATTCCCAACTCGTAGGCTGTCTTCACACATTTGATTGCAGCATCGGACTCAACTTGTGAACCGTGGGTTATCCAGTTGCCATAGGAAATTTCAGAGACATACATTCCAGTACTACCAAGGCGACGATATTCCATGACTAACTCCCTCGTGTGTGAACAATGTGACGCCCTGACTCTAAAGCGTGCGCGCCGTGTTGCCAAGTCTCATTGACTATGGTTTGGTTACGCCACAACTTCATAGATCGCTCTTTAGGGGAATTTCGGTGTAATTCCGAGGCTGACCCGCAACCGTAAGGCCTCTCGAAATCGAGATAGCTAAGTCGGATTACCTGAAGATGATGATTGTTTTTGACAGACACCCGCCGAGGTTTGCGGGGTGTAGTCCTTACGCTAGTGACGATTCGTCACTCACGTTTGGTTCTGCCCCTGTGAGACTCCCGCTTTATTGAGAGGCTCCACAATAATGAAAAAATTCATTTACACACTTACAGTTGCTGCATTCTTTGCAACGTCAGTAATAACAATTCCAGCAAGTAGTGCTGCCGATAAAGGCTATAGATATTGGGGTTACTACCAGAGCGCCCCTGGAAAATCAGAATGGTCATACGCACAAACAGGTCCGACCACAGTTGTCGCCGATGGCTCTGTTGAAGGATGGGCATTTACTTTTTCCGGAGATACGGTTCCTGATGCGGCTAAGCCACGCGTAGTTCCATCATTCAAATATCTATGTGGAAAAACAAAGGCTGTTGCGGGTAAAAAGAGAATCGGATTAGTCATTGATTTCGGTTCTGCCTTTCTGCGACCAAAAGATGAAAAAACTCCATCAATAATCAAGAGCTGTATCGTCACTGATACAAAATCTATCGGTGCAGACGTTTTAGCTGCCGCTGCAAAAATTAGAGCAGAAGCCTCAGGAATGATCTGTGGAATCAATGGATATCCAGCAAAAGAGTGTGGAATTGAAGTCGATACTCCTAAAGCACTTTTGCCAAAGAAAAAACAATAACTAGATGAAAGATGCGCGCCACCCACTCACCTGGTGGATCTGGTCTCTCACCCTGGCAATTGGAATTGCCCGAGGAAATAATCCTTGGCTAGCAATTGCCGTGGTGGGTTGCGCGTATTTAGTTGTTCGAACATTTAGAAGCGATGCTCCCTGGTCTCGAAGTTTTGAATCAGGGCTAAAACTTGGGCTTTGGATTCTCATTATTCGCACGACCTTTGGAATTCTCATTGGGACTCCAATTCCAGGAACAACAATCTTTCGACTACCGATACTTCCACTTCCTGAGTGGATGGCCGGAATTCGAATCGGTGGCGCTGTAACTCAAGAAAGGTTGTTTTCAACAGCTCGTGAAGGTGTAATTCTTGCGGCGATAATCATCCTCTTCTCCGCAGCTTCTTCTCTCACGAGCCCCCATCGCCTCCTGCGTGTTCTGCCTTTCGCCGTTTACCAATTTGGATTAGCGCTAGTTATTGCGACCTCACTTGTTCCACAATTTGTCAGAAGTATTTCGAGACTCAAAGATGCTCAGTATCTTCGTGGCCAAAAACTTTCCTTCAAAAAAATATTGATTCCACTTCTTGAAGAATCACTTGCTCGTTCATTAGATCTTGCTGCTGCGATGGATTCACGCGGCTATGGCTCCTCTCGAGTTCGCTCTCGATACCGTGCCATTTCATGGAACCCAGGTGACTCACTCATCATCGCGGCTAGTGCACTCTCGCTTCTCTCCCCCCCACTTGCATTACTCAGTGTCGCAACACCATTTCTTCTTATAAAGCGCAGAGTTGCGGTGCCCGTCTCATGATTACTTTTGCCGCGGTCTCACTCATTTATCCCAATTCAACTAAGACGGTTTTGGAAAACCTTTCACTCACAATTGATGAAGGAGAATTCGTTCTAATCATTGGTCCAACGGGTTCAGGAAAATCTTCCTTGTTGCGACTCATCAATGGTTTAGTTCCACATCACACCGGTGGAATTTTGGCTGGTGATATCAGCGTTGATGGCATCTCTACCCAATCAGTAAAGCCAGGTGGTTTAGCTCATCTGATCGGAATTGTTGGTCAAAATCCCGTCAATGGTTTTGTAACAGATACCGTTGAAGAAGAGCTTGCATTTGGAATGGAGTCACTCAATATCGCCCCTGATGTAATGCGCAAAAGAGTTGAAGAGATTCTAGATCTCATGAGTTTGGCTCCACTTCGAGAACGCTCACTTGCAACACTGAGCGGTGGCGAGCAACAACGCGTAGCAATTGGCAGTGCATTAGTCATGCATCCGAAAGTTTTAGTACTAGATGAACCAACGAGTGCGCTAGACCCAATCGCAGCAGAAGAAGTTCTCTCTATTTTGCACCGACTGGTACACGACCTTGGTCTCACCGTTATTGTCGCTGAACATCGATTAGAGCGCGTCATTCAATTTGCAGATCGCATCGTCCATATCGACGGTTTAGGAAATACTCGAGTCGGAACTCCTGCTCAAATAATGAGTGATTCCGATATTGCGCCACCGATCGTTCACTTAGCGCGAGCCCTTGGCTTAGAAGAAGTTGGGCTTACCGTGCGCGATATGCGACGAATGAGTGAGCAGATTCGTGGAGGAAGTTACTCCCACACAATTGAAGAACTTTCAGTCTCTAATGAAACTGTGATTGAACTTTGCGATCTATCTCTCTCTTTTTCAAGCAAGAGCGTTCTCAAAGATATTGATATCAAAATATGCGCAGGAGAAGTTATAGCGCTGATGGGTCGCAATGGCGCAGGAAAAAGTTCGCTTCTCAAAACCATTGTTGGACTCCATGAAGCCACCTCTGGAAGGGTCTCTGTTTTAGGCAATAACCCACTCACAATTTCGGGTTCAAAGCGACGCGAAAGTATTGGTTTTATCCCGCAAGAACCAAGTGATCTCCTCTACGGACAAAGTGTGATCATGGAGTGCCAACAAGCCGATCTTGATAATGAGATTGCAGAAGGTACGACCTTTGAACTTTTGAACGAACTCGTTCCCGGTATCTCACCCCATTCGCATCCACGGGATTTATCTGAGGGTCAACGCTTAGCACTTGCTCTTAGCGTTGTGCTCTCTGCAAAGCCTAAAGTTTTGATTTTGGATGAACCAACAAGAGGTTTGGATTATCAAGCAAAGAGCCACTTAGTAAGCACTCTCTTGCGCTATGCCAAAGTTCTGGGCCGAACTGTAATTCTTGCAACCCACGATGTTGAACTCGTTGCAGAGCTTGCAACTCGAGTCATATTTTTAGCCGATGGCGACTGCGTTGCTGATGGCAAAACATTGGATGTACTTCTCTCATCCCCCGCATTTGCGCCACAAGTTGCAAAGGTTATGTCTCCACAACCTTGGTTGACAGTAAAAGATGTCATCAACGCTTTGGACGTAAATCCATGAAAACTTCTGCAATAGTACGTTTTCGCCCCCGAACTTTATTCGTGCTCTCACTCGCTTCTGCGATTAGTGCATGTGGCTTTATTTGGCCCTTTGTAATCGATGCACAGTCAGTTTCAGTTGCATCAATCTTTTTTTGGGCTGCATCGGCATTTGCGATTGTGTTGATTGTTATAGAAATAAGCAATGACTCCTTGGATGCAAAATCTATTGCACTCCTTGGTGTTCTCACCGCAGCTGTTGCCGCGCTGCGTCCCCTCGGTGCAGGCGCTGTTGGTATTGAGCCAATGTGGTTTCTTCTTATTTTGAGCGCACGTGTATTTGGTTCATCCTTTGGATTTATTTTGGGACTCACTTCGATTCTTACATCTGCACTGCTCACTGGCGGTATCGGCCCATGGCTTGGTTATCAATTATTTGCAGCAGGTTGGATTGGACTCTTTGCAGGTTGGTTACCAAAGAAGATTCGAGGGAAACTTGAAATGTTTATGTTGGTCCTTTACGCGATAGCAGCATCATTGATTTTCGGACTCTTGATGGATCTTCAATTTTGGCCGTGGGCACTGGGTCTGGAGACTCAACTTTCCTACATCCCCAATGGTGATATCGCTACTAATCTCAATCGATTTATTGTTTTTCATTTTGCTACTTCAATGGCCTGGGATATTCCTCGTGCAATTCTGACCAGTACTCTGATAATTCTTAGTGCCCCCGCGATTCTTGGAGCACTTCGTAGAACAAAATTTAGAGCAGCATTTGTGACACCGATTGAATTCGTCGATAGTAAAAATGCCGCTATCGAACGTGCGAAGGAACTAAAGGCGCTTTAGTAACTTCGGCAATTGAGTCGCGTCCTCGAACATCGATGATCACGTGATCGCCAATTGAGACAGAGGGCGAGAGAAGCGCGAGAGCGATTCCCTTTTTGAGCGTTGGGGAAAATGTTCCACTTGTGATTTCACCGAGTACTTCACCGCTCTGATTTTTGACACTCATATGTGCGCGTGGGATGCCACGATCTAGAGAGACGAGAGCATGCATCACACGAGGAGCGCCCTCATCTTTTTGTCCACGCAAAATCTCGCTTCCAATAAAGCTTGGCTTCTTCCAGCCAACTGCCCATGGTGCGCCACCTTCAACTGGTGAAATTTCTAAACTCAATTCGTGGCCGTGAAGTGGGTAGCCCATCTCTGTGCGCAATGTGTCACGTGCTCCGAGACCACATACTTGCCCACCTATTGGAGTAATGATTTCCACGAGAGCATCCCACACATCGGATGCGTCGCTCCATGCAGGAAGTAATTCGTATCCAAATTCACCTGTGTAACCAGTGCGACACAAGATCACATCTTTATTGCCAATAGTTACATGTGAAAAACTCATGTAATCAATATCGGATTTGATTCCAAGTGATGCGAGTACATCTGCTGATTTAGGACCCTGTACCGCGATTACGGCGAATGATTCATGAAGGTTTTCAACAACGATTCCTGCTGGTGCGCTCTTGACCAAAACATCTACTACTGCCGAAGTATTGGATGCATTGGGAACAAGGAAGAGGTCTTGCGCACTATTGCGATAAACAATGAGGTCATCAACTACTCCACCCTGCGATGTACACAACATTGTGTATTGAGCCATGCCATCTGTAATGCGACCGAGATCATTTGTAAAAGTTGCATTGAGAAATTCGAGTGCACCGACTCCGCGAACCGATGCTTTACCTAAATGAGAAACATCAAATATTCCAACTGATTCACGAACGGCGCTATGTTCGGCAAGAACGCCTGCTCCAGGATATTCAATAGGCATGAGCCAGCCTCCAAAGTCAGCCATCTTGGCGCTGAGGGCCAGATGCTTATCGTGGAGGGGTGAATTCTTCATTGCACCAATCTAGCAATATGAATTCTGCGTGCCTCTCTATTAGGCTCTCCTCATGTCTAAAATTCGCCTCTCTGATGGAATCGTAAAAGATGAAGTTTTAGTAATCGGTCTCGCAAGTAATCTCAAGGGCGGAATTACAATCGAAGCCGGAGACTTATCTATAGATGCGAAATCGCTACTCGCACTCCTTAGCGATATGGGTGCGACAGGAAAAATCGATGAGGTCGTAAAGATTCCGAGTAGCTTTGTACGAGTTCTTGTCTTTACCGGGCTAGGTACTAAATCAAGTGCATATAGCCACGAAACACTTCGTCGCGCTGCAGGAGCGGCATCGCGCGCATTGGATGGAACGAAGAGTGCAACTTTTGCATTGCCAACCCCCAATCAAGAATCACTTGCGGCAGTTGCCGAAGGCGCAGCACTTGGTGCATATGCCTTCACCGAATTTCGCGGTACTTCAAAGAGTGAGCAGAAAGCACCTCTTTCACATATAACTATTCACAGCGCTTTAGCGGCAAAGAAGGATTCAAAAGATGTCGCCGAACGCGCAGAAGTAATTGCGCAGTACACACACCTAGTTCGAGACCTCATCAATACTCCACCCAGTCACCTAACTCCAGATTCATTTACAAAAAAAATTAGCGCTGCTGTGAAGAGTGCAGGTGCTGCGAAAGCTCGTTTGAAAGTAACGATCTGGGATGAGAAGCAACTCAAATCCCAAGGCTTCGGTGGAATCATTGGAGTTGGACAAGGTTCAGCTAATCCCCCACGTTTGATGCATATTTCTTATTCGCCGCTCAAGCCAAAGAAGAGTTATGCATTCGTTGGTAAGGGAATCACATTTGATACTGGCGGCCTCGCACTCAAACCTGCACAAGGTATGGAAGCGATGAAATCAGATATGAGCGGTGCGGCAGCTGTATGCGCCGCAGTACTTGCAATCGCAACATTGAAACTTCCAATTGAAATTGATGCATGGGCGCCACTTGCTGAAAATATGGTTAGCGATAATGCAACTCGTCCAAGTGACATCATCACAATATTTGGCGGTAAAACTGTTGAAGTTCTCAACCCAGATGCAGAAGGTCGCTTAGTACTAGCTGATGCGCTGATGAAGGCACAGAAAGTAAATCCAAAACTTGATGGAATCATTGATGTGGCAACGCTGACAGGTGCGCAAGTAGTTGCACTCGGAACTCGTACTAGCGCCGCGATGACAAATAACGAAACATTTAGAGAAGAATTTTTGGATGCCAGTGCTCTTAGTGGCGAAGCATTCTGGCCAATGCCTCTACCTGAAGAGTTACGTGCATCACTTGATTCACCTGTTGCAGATATTGCAAACATCGGTGATCGAATGGGTGGAATGTTGGTAGCAGGTCTATTCCTCAAAGAATTCATCGATGCCAAACTCCCATGGCTACATTTAGATATCGCAGGGCCAGCATTCAACGATGCAAAAGCACATGGCTACACACCAGTAGGGGGCACGGGAGTGGCAATGCGTTCACTTCTTGTCTTGGCTGAGCAAGCCTCAGTTCGGTAATTTGAGCCAAGGCTGGCAAGATAGGCAAGTACCACTCGATGGTGATGGGAGTTTGATGTGTCGGTTTTCGATCTAGTAATTCTTGGCGG